>CAVGPK010000001.1:0-39063 GCA_963631155.1 bacterium
ATGTATTATCATCTATTATTATGTTTTTAATCATGTATATTTGTTCCTTATCTACCTTTTCTTAAATTATATAATATTATTAAAATATATACGATCTCTATTTATGTATCTTGTACATTTTATGGGCGTTTTATCAATTACATAATAAAAAAGTGGTTTTGAGTTTTGCCACTTCTTTTCTTATTTCCAATTTTTGATTTTAATATAAGCCTTATCATTCTTATAGGTTTTATTGGTGTTGATCTTATTGTTTTTGATAGGAGCTTCACTTGAAATTGTATAATAATTTGAATCTTCATCTAATACATGAATCGATACAATCTCTCCCTTATTATAGGAATATAGTACAGTTTTTTTATCGCTGGCATACACATTTAAATCGTGTGTTAATTGAATGGTTTTTATGGAATTTGAATTGTAATCTTGTCGATCAGAATCTAATTTATAGTAGAAACTAGCTGCCTTTTCACCCCAATATGGATCAGAAGCATAATTTACATTAATGCCACTTGCCTTATCTCCGAACCAAGAACCATGATATCTTTCATCATTTGGATTGGCGTAGCCCTGTTGAAGAAAGTTATAGGCGTGTTGCTGAATACATTCTTCAATAGAATTGTATTGATTAGCGGCGTCTGGATTTGAATCGATGGCCGCATGACCAAATAAATTATGATATTCTATCGCATATTGACTTTGGCCAATACCACTTTCGTTTAGGGCAAGAGAATACATCATAGCTGCATTTATGGAATATTTAGATTGGATAGAAGTAAATAAATCGCCTTGATTATATAGGACGGATTGAGAATGTAAACATGGATAAGCTGTTGCCTGATCGTTAATACCATATTTTTCAAGGTATGCATTATAATCGTTGTTTGTAAGAGTAGAAGTTGTTCTATGAGGAACATATTGGTAGTAATTATAATAAGGTTCATCATTGACGGGTTTATCTTTTGTGAGTTTATTAAAATTTGTATAAAAATAATGCCCATCATAAGAGTAATAATAAGTGTCATCTTTTAGAAAATTAGGTGCTATACCAATCGATAAGGTGTTGGCTGTACCAGATTCGATATCGGTAGAAATTGTATGTACAAGAGAGCCTTGATAGACATAATAATAGGATATATTGAGTGAATCATTATATAAATAAAGAGTGACATTGTCGATATCTGTCCATGCGGATATACCACTAATTTTAAAGTGAACTTTTTTGCCATCTAAACTCGTACCTAAATATTGAGCGTCGGCTCCATAAGAACCGTTTGTATAACCTTCTTCGTTATTGTCTGTTGTATAACTTGTGTTTTCTGTTATGTCTTTTGTGTGTAAATTGACTATACCTGATTTTAATCGTAATACTTTTCCATCCTGATTCTTTATGCAGATAGCTTTTTTATTGATCGTATCCATCTTGATTTTGGCAAATATATAATGATGGTAGGTTGCCTTTATATTTCCGTTATTTAAGTTTTCAACAGTGTAAGTACCACTTTCTGTTACTTTCAAGCCAATAAAGCCTACTAACAACAAAAATAGGAATAGAATGGGAAAAACCACTCTTTTTTTTACTTTTCTTCTTCTTTTCATAGTATCTATTATAACAATTCTTTTAAAATATGGTATATTTAATAGGTTGAAAGGATGTCGTGATTATGGCTAAAATGGATGAACGTTTAGAAAAAATGGTGGAACGCTATCATGAAATCAATGATTTAATGATGCAAAGTGATGTTGTGAGCGATCGAAAGACAATGGCAAAACTTGGTCGTGAACAAAATGAATTAACGCCCATTGTAGAGACCTATGCTGAATACAAGAAGGCGACAGAAGAATTAGAAGAAGCAAGAGAATTATCAAAAGAAGAGGATAAAGAAATTCGTGAAATGGCTCAACTTGAAGTGGAAGAGCTAGAACCTAAAATTCAAGATTATTTAGATCGTTTAGAATTGTTGTTGGTACCAAAAGATCCAAATGACTCACATAATTGTATTTTGGAAATTCGTGGAGCTGCCGGTGGAGATGAAGGAAATATTTTCGCAGGTGACCTATTTAGAATGTATTCAAAGTATGCCGAGGCTAAAGGGTGGCGTGTTGAAGTAATTGAAATGGAAGATAGTGAAGCGGGTGGATTTGCCCTAGTATCTTTCAAGGTCAATGGTGATGGTGCGTATGGTACATTAAAATTTGAATCGGGATCTCACCGTGTTCAACGTGTACCAAAGACAGAATCTCAAGGCCGTATCCATACTTCTACGGCAACTGTACTTTGTATGCCAGAAGTTGAGGCGGAAGATTTTGATATTGATATGAATGATTTGGAAATTGAGACAATGCGTGCATCCGGTGCTGGAGGTCAGCATATCAATAAGACGGATTCAGCTGTTCGTATTGTGCATAAACCTACAGGGATTGTAGTTAAGTGTCAGGATGGTCGTAGTCAGCATGAAAACCGTGCTACCGCATTAATGACAATTCGTGCACGTGTTTATGAAGAGCGTCAAAGAGAATTGGATCAAAAGAACGAAAAGGAACGTCGTACAAAGATTGGTACGGGAGATCGTGCAGAAAAAATCCGTACATATAATTATCCTCAAAACCGTGTAACAGATCATCGTATTGGATATACAGTTAATCAATTGGATCGTATTATGGATGGCCGTTTAGATGATTTAATGGCTGCATTACAGCTTGCAGATCAACAAGCAAAGATTGCCGGAGAAAAAGAATAATGAGCACATATCATGCTTTGTTGCAAGAAGGAAAAGAACGTCTTTATCAAGCTGGTCAAGGGGAGCAGGCAGCTCAGTTGTTGATGGTTGAATTGTGTCGTCAAAAAGATATTAACCTTTATATTTCTATGGATGAAGAGGCGGATGAGCAAGTAATGACAGATTATTTGGAAGGTGTTCATTTAATGGAAAATGGAGAACCTTTAGCCTATGTTCTTGGATATGAATGTTTTTATGGATATGACTTTATTGTCAATGAAGATGTATTGATTCCTAGACCTGAAACGGAAGAATTGGTGGGTTTAGTTTTATCTAAGTTCGATGAACATTTTCCAGATAAAAATCATGTCAATGTGTTTGATGTTGCGACAGGTTCAGGTGCGATTGGAATCACATTGAACTTGGAAGAAGCTAAGATGGATGTGATCGCATCTGATATTTCAAAGGAAGCTTTGGTCGTTGCTCAAAAAAATAATGAAAAATTAGGGGCCAATGTCCAATTTATTTGTGGAAGTATGCTAGATCCGTTTATTGATCGTGATTTACATTGTGATATTTTGGTTTGTAATCCACCTTACATTCCTAGTGAAGAAAAGATGGAGCATAGTGTAGTGGATTATGAACCACATGTTGCATTGTTTGGTGGTGAAGATGGATTAAAGTTTTATCGTGATGTATTTGAAAAGGCACATCTTGTTTTGAATGAAAAAGCATTTTTAGCTTTTGAGATGGGATGGGATCAAGGTGAAGCGTTATCAAACTTGGCTCGTGAATATTTTAAAGATGCAATAATTACAGTACACAAAGATATGTCTGGTAAGGATCGCATGTTAACAATAGAGGTCGCATGACCTCTTTTCTATTGGATTATTTGAGATTTTGTATATTTATTAATTGGTCTATATTCACATGAAATTGGTAGTATTGTCCATTTTCATTTTGTATGGAATTAAATATTTAGAATCAATAGGGAAAGTTTTGGCATAGTGAATTCCATGATGGTTACCTGTTTTTTTTGAGTTTCCATTGGGAAGTGCAAAATATGTACATTTTTATGCACTTCTTGGAATGTTGGATCTAAAAGGAAGGGCGAATGTATATTTTCTACCCTTATATTTTACTTTAACTAGAATGAAACAAGGCCTTCTATTCATTTCTTTTTTGATAAGTAATAGTTTAGAGTCTATGCCCTGAATGAGTTTGAAAAAAGAATCTTGAATTGTAACGACTTTGATTTTCCTTTATGTTGACTTGACATACATTCTTCTTAAAAATAAAAACGTACAATTGAAATAGAATGTACGTTTTGTTCATATAATATTGGTATGCCTAGTCTCAATAAGCTTTATATAATAAATTGGGCAATATTCTTCGCCAAAAGGACGCCCGTTGCCCTCGAGAATAAATAATATTATGAGCTGTTATCCTCAGCTGTTGACACTTTCGTTTTAAATTATGGATGAGGATGGGTCAACAAAAAAATGAGCTAAATTCAATACGTATGATATTTTTTAGTGTATAATAAGTTGTGGCTAATTAAGAATAGAAAGAAGGATTCGAATGATTAATAAAAATAGTCCATGTTGGTGTGGTTCGGGTAAAAAATATAAGCATTGTCACGAAGAATGGGATAATACAATTAATGTATTAAAGCTACAAGGAAAAATAGTTCCGGGACATAATTTAATCAAGTCGGATGAAGATATTAAATGGATAAAGAAGGCAGCTAAAATTAATAATGGTGTCTTAGATTTGGTTGCAGAAAAAATATGTGCAGGCATGACAACAGAAGATATTGATAAATTAGTTTATGATTATACAACAAGTCATGGAGGCATTCCTGCTTGCCTTGGCTATGAAGGTTTCCCTAAAAGTGTTTGTACATCGATTAATAATGAAATTTGTCACGGTATACCAAGTGATAAAGTCGTTTTAAAAGAGGGAGACATTATAAATGTAGATTGCACAACGATTGTACATCGTCACTTTGCGGATGCTTCTAGAATGTTCTGCATCGGACAAGTTAGTGAAGAAGCTAAGCGTTTAGTGGATGTTACAAAGGAATGTTTAGAAATTGGAAAAAAAGCAGTTCGTCCATGGGGATATTTTGGTGATATTGGTGCTGCTATTCAAGAGCATGCGCATAAAAATGGATATAGTGTCGTAACAGATTTCTGTGGACACGGTGTTGGAAATGCATTCCATGAAGATCCATATGTTCATCATGTTGGAATTCGTAATACAGGTATGGTGATTGCGCCAGGTATGGTCTTTACAATTGAACCTATGATTAATCAGGGAACAAGAGAATTATATATTGATAAGAATAATGGTTGGACATCTTATACAAGAGATGGTAAGTTGTCGGCTCAATGGGAAAATACATTATTAGTAACAGAAAATGGTATTGAAGTATTAGCATGGTAAAGAAGTCGATGGACTTCTTTTTTTTCGTTAAATATATTAATATGTACTTATGAAAGAAAACATTACATATACTGTGTATCAAAATGAAAATATACAAGAAACACAAAATAGAGATACGTTAATTATTTATAATTTAAAAGGGGTTCTTAAAGTAAATTGTTCTGAGTTAAATAGTCAAGATGTTTTTGTTGTTAATCAAAATGAAGGATGTAGAATTCAGTGTAAAAAAAGTGTGTATGTTGTTTATTCTATTAATGCTTCATATTTGAAAAGATGTTCAAATAATAAAAAATATTCTTTTGTGTGTGATTCTTCAAAAGATGATTATGGAAATTTTGATCGATTGAAAAAAATACTTTCTGAAATTTTAGTGGTACATTATTCAAAATATGAATTTGAATATGTAAAGTTGAATGAACTTTATTATCAATTAGTTTTGTTTTTGTTGGGAAATTTTGCGATAGAACAAATATCATATGTTCAAACAGAACAAGAACAAATTGTCAATTATATGGAAAATCATTTTGAAGAAAATCTAAGTTTAAAAACGATGAGCAGAGATTTTGGAATGACAGAACAGTATTTTAGTAAGTATTTTAAAAAACATATGAATACAACATATTTGAAATATATCACAAATTTAAGACTGGAACGTTCCATGGATGATGTTATGGGAACAAAGAAAAGAATTATTACAATCGCAATGGATAATGGTTTTTCGAATGTTGGAGCATTTAATCGTTTCTTTAAAGAAAAATACGGAATAACACCAAAAGAATGTAGAGAAAGAAATGACGAAACCAAAAAGGAAAGAGAACGTAAAGATATCTCGCTTTTATTAGAGTCGCTGAACGTTTCTTCAGAAGATGATAATCAAATTGTTTCCCTAGAAGCGGATTCTAATGATGGTAAAGAATATATTTCATTTTGGAACAAGATATTGAATTTTGGGAATGTGAGTATTTTAGATTTTTCACGAGTATTGGAAGGATTAAAAGATATTCAAACGGCGCTTCATTTTGAGTATATTCGTTTAGTTCTAGATGAGAGTTGTTATAAAAAACAAGAATGTTTTAATTTTTCTAGAGAAGAATTTCGATTCGCCGAATTATATAAATTTTGATTTAAAATTTATTTATCCATTGATTATCGGTCTATAAAAAATGTCGATGACTTATGTAATTATTTACATGCTTTTTTATCCTTTGTAATTAGTCAATGGAATATTCATGCGATAAGAGAATGGTATTTTGAAGTGTCATATAATACATTGTTCAATGAAGAAAAAGTACACGATTATCTTCGGTGTGTGAATAAAATTCAAGAAGTTTTAAAAAAATATGGTTGTGAAAATAGACTTGTTATTGCGAATCTCTCTTTGAGAAATCAAGAAGGAATTCGTGCTCTGTATTCGTATTTAGAGAAAGAAAAACGGACATTCTCTAATCAATCATTTCAAATAGAACCTTATGAATATTACAAGAATGGCAATTCTGTTGAAATGGTTAAACCAATAAATGATTATGATATACATAAAGATTTCTTGAATATGGAACACACGTTGAAATTTTATAAAAAGAATGTAAAAAATCGTTTTGTTACTTCTTGGAAACATAATTTGCATCAATTTAATTTAATGAATGATTCTTGTTATAAGGGAGCTTTGATTATAAAAAATTTTATAAATTGTTTTGGATTAGTGGATTCCTTGTCAGTAGAAACATCCTTAGATGCAATGTATAGTTATAACTATAGAAAAGGAACTCTATTTGGAGGGGATGGACTGGTTAGTTATCACGGTATAAAAAAGCCTGCTTATTATGCATACTTATTTATGGGGATGGTGGGAAATTTTTATTTAAATCACAATGAAAATATGATGGTATTTAAAAATTCTGATGGAAACTACCATATTATTGCACATAATTGCAAAACGTTAGGATACAAATATTACATGGAAGAAGATAATCTAGACATCCATCATATTGATGAATATTATGAGAATCAAGAATCTATTAAAATTCAAGCTACTATTAATAATGTTGAAAATGGTACCTATACGGTAAAAGCAAAATCTATTTCTTCTCAAGGTGGAAGCGTGCAAGATGAGTTAAGAAGGATGACAAATAATTATTACGAACCCCTTCATCCATCGGACATAGAATTTTTAAAAAATGTATCCATTCCAAGAATTACAATTAAATCAATTGAAGTGAAAGATGGAGTCCTATTTATCGATGAAGTTCTACGCGCAAATGAATTTGTAATGATTCATATAATAAAGCAGTTTTAATGACGAAAATATTATTAAATTTTCGTCTTTTTTTACAATGTCATAAATAGAAAGATAAAAATTGGATTATTTTTTATATATAATACGTTAAAAATAGAAAAGAATGTAAATTATAATCAGGGTATTATTTCTATGTCGATAAAGTTAGCGCTACCAATAAATCGAAGTGGAGGAAGATATGAACTATAAAGAAATAGCCGAAAAAATTATAGAAAATGTCGGTGGAAAAGAAAATGTTAAAGATATGACACATTGTGTTACTCGTTTAAGACTTGTATTAAAGGATGAAACAAAAGCAAATGATGATGCGGTTAAAAATATTGATGATGTCATTAATGTTGTTAAATCAAGTGGACAATATCAAGTAGTATTAGGGCCAATTGTTTCTGATGTTTATAAAAATGCGGTTGAAATTGCGAATATTTCAGAAAAACCTGTTATCGAAAATGAGAATGATAAATTTAATTGGAAAGATTTTCCTAAGAAAGCACTCGATTATGTTGTAAGTTGTTTTACTCCTGCTGTTCCTGCATTTGCTGGTGCAGGTATGGTTAAAGTACTTGCGGTTTTATTAACGACATTTGGTGTATTATCAAGTGATTCAACTACATATACAATTTTAAATACAATTGGAGACGGAATCTTTTATTTCTTACCATTTGTAGTTGCGATTAATGCAGCAAACAAGTTAAAGGTAAATCCTATGGTTGCTTTAGCTTTGGCTGCAGTAACTTTGCATACGAACTTTATATCATTAGGCACATTAGAAACCCCAGTCACATTCTGTGGAATAACAGTTTCTGTTGTAGACTATACTTCACAAGCATTACCTATGCTTTTTGGAGTGTTATTACTAAAATATGTTGATAAATTCGCTACAAAGATTAGTCCTAAGATTTTTTCGGTATTTATGATTTCAATGATTGATCTACTCATTGTTGCTCCAATTGTTATTTTAGTGATTGGTCCTGCTTCAATTTGGTTATCTAATTTATTATTTGCCTTCTGTAATGCAACTTCATCATTAGGTTGGTTAGCTGTAGGTATCAATGCTGTATTGTTCCCGTTGATGGTTTTAACTGGAACACACAATGCTACTGTTCCATTGGTTATTCAAATGTTCGCAACACAAGGTTTTGACCAGATTTTCTTAGTAAGTGGTCTTGCGGCAAATATTGCTGAGGCAGGTGCAGCTTGTGCAGTTGCTCTTAAGACGAAAAATAAGAAATTAAAATCGACTGGTTTATCGGCATCTGCTTCCGCTTTAGTAGGAATTACCGAACCAGCTCTATATGGTGTAAATCTACGTATGAAAAGACCATTTATTTCAATGTTAATTGGAGCTTTTATTGGTGGATGTTTCTGTGGATTGATTGGATTACAAGCACCTACATTTGCTACTCCATCTTTGATTACTTGTGCAATCTTTGTACCTCAAGAGAAATCAATGTTACTAGGTTTCTTGGCTGTGCTTGTATCTTTTGTGGCTACCTTTGTTGTAACGTACTTAATAGGATTTGAAGATTTATCAGAAGAATAAATTAGGAGGGATTGTATGAAAACAGGATTTCCTAAAACATTTTTATGGGGAGCCTCTACAGCAGCCAACCAGTGTGAAGGAGGTTGGAATGAAGGTGGAAAAGGCCCAAGTGTAATGGATTTTAAAGCGCGAGGCGGTAAATATGGAAGCTATATTACGGATGATATTTTAGAGGGATGTAATTACACAACTCATAAAGCTTCGGATTTTTATCATCATTATAAAGAAGATATTGCTTTAATGGGGGAGATGGGATTTAAATCTTATCGAATGTCTATTGCTTGGACTCGCATCTATCCTACTGGCAAAGAGGAAGAACCTAATGAAGAAGGTTTAAAGTATTATGATGACATATTTAAGGAATTGAAAAAATACAACATTGAACCTGTTGTAACCATTTCTCATTATGAATCGCCCAAAGGCTTAGCAATTGATGGCGGCTGGTCAAATCGTAAAATGATAGATCATTATTTAAAATACTGCAAAACTATATTCGAAAGATATAGAAATACAGTTAAATATTGGATAACATTTAATGAAATGAATTGTTTGATGCTACGATTTGGAGTGATGAGTGCAGGCGGAATGAACATGGATTTTACGGATCAAGCTAACACAGATCAACTACGACTTCAAGCTTTACACCACCAATTTATTGCGAACAGTAAAGCAATCGAACTAGGACATTTGATAAATCCTGATTTTAAAATCGGATGTATGATTGCTTCAATGACAAATTATCCATTAACTTGTAATCCAGAAGACGTATTAATTTGTCAACAATATAATCAAGTGCATAACTATTTCTGCGCAGACGTATTTGTTCGTGGTAAATATCCAAATTATATAAAAAGTTATTTTAAGAAAAAAGGAATCGTTATTTGTAAGGAAGATGGAGATGACGAAATTCTGAAAAAAGGAACTGTAGATTTTTTGGCACTTTCTTACTATATGACATATTGTGCAGGTAATGATAAGAATGCAGAAACAGTAAAGGGAAATTTATTAACAGGATTAAAAAACCCATATTTAAAAGATAGTGAGTTTGGATGGCAAATTGATCCGATTGGATTACGCTATACATTGAATGAATTATATGATCGCTATCAAGTGCCTCTTATGATTGTAGAAAATGGATTGGGGGCTTATGATGTTTTAACAGAAGATGGAAAAGTACATGATAACTATCGTATTGAATATTTTAGACAGCATATAAAAACTCTGCATGATGCAGTAAGCATTGATGGGATAGAAGTTATAGGCTATATGGCTTGGTCTGCTTTAGATTTAATATCTTTATCTACGGGTGATATAGATAAACGTTATGGATTTATTTACGTGGATTGTAATAATGAGGGAGCAGGAACATATAAGCGATATAGAAAAGATTCATTTTATTGGTATAAAAAAGTAATCGAATCAAATGGAAAGGATTTAGATTGATGGGATTATTTGATAAAATTTTAAAAAAAGACGCATCAATATGTTCGGATGATGATGTAGTGGCAGTCTGTGATGGGAAAATCATTGAAACCAAAAGTATTAAAGACGAAATGTTTGCTCAAGAGATGATGGGGAAGACTTGTGCGTTTGAACCTTCAAATGATGAGATTGTTAGTCCAGTCAATGGAACTCTTGAACTAGTATATCCAACAAAACATGCGTTTGGTGTAAAAGCGAAAGATGGAACAGGATATTTAATTCATATTGGAATTGATACAGTCAATTTAAAGGGGCGAGGATTTAAAGCACTAAAAAAACAAGGAGATTTTGTATTTGCTGGTCAGACTGTTATTAAAGCGGATTTAAATGAAATTAGAAAAACTTGTCCAATTACTACAATGCTTATTGTAACTGAGCCAAAAGATGGTAAAGAATATAATTTCAAAAGTATTGGTGCTGTAAATAAGGGCGATAAAATTAATTAACGCAAAGGCCATTGATATTTTGTCAGTGGTCTTTATTGTGTTATTATAGGAATAGTTGCTTTGGGGATGGGGGAATGGTTTGTGACAAAGAGTATGGTGGAAGGAAGTACGATAAAACTGATTTTAAGTTTTAGTATTCCTTTATTATTGGGAAATTTATTTCAACAATTTTATAATGTGGTCGATGCAGCCATTGTAGGTCAAACTCTTGGCTCAAAGGCATTAGCTGCTGTAGGAGCAAGTAGTAGTGTACAATTTTTAATTCTTGGCTTTTGTATGGGAATATGCCAAGGTTTTGCGATACTTGTATCTCAAAGTTTTGGGGCAAAAAGATATGACGATATGCAAAGATATATCTTTGTAGGAAGTGTATGGACAGCTATTGTTGCGATAGGAGTATCCATACTTGTTGTGTTACTATGTTCTGATATTTTGCATATTTTACAAGTAAATGATGAAATCTTTTCGGATGCCTATGCCTATTTAGTTGTGATATTTGCAGGTATTCCATTTACTCTTTTATACAATTACTTATCTGCTATATTACGTGCAGTAGGTGATTCAAAAACACCATTTCTATTTTTAGCTTTTTCTGCCATTCTAAACATAGGACTTGATTTCTTCTGCATTCTAGTTTTAGGATGGGGATGTGCTGGAGCCGCGATCGCAACCATATTTTCACAGGCTGTCAGTGGTATTTTATGTTTACTTCTTATTGGATATAAAGTTCCTTTGTTGCATGTGTCTAAACAAGAACGCCATTTTACATGGTCTCACTCTTTAAAATTATTGGGAATGGGTGTTCCAATGGGGTTACAATTCTCTATTACAGCCATTGGTTCTATGGTTATGCAGTCGGCTAATAATGCGTTAGGAACGATTTATGTTTCTGGATTTACTTCGGGCATGCGTATTAAGTCGTTGATGATGTGTCCGTTTGATGCCTTGGGTTCTGCTGTTTCTACATTCTTATCTCAGAATTATGGTGCACAAAAAATAGACCGAATTCATGATGGATATAAAAAAGGAATTCTTGTGGGTGTACTTTATGGATGCTTTGCCTGCATCATTATGGTTTTCTTTGGAAGAGTTTTAAGTATGCTGTTTGTGAGCCAAAATGAAGCGGAAGTATTAAATGCGAGCGCTTTATACCTAAGAAGAATGGGTTATTTTTATCCAGTTCTAGGAATTCTAATCACAACAAGAATGGCGATTCAAGGATTAGGCTATTCAACAAGAGCCATGCTAGGTGGGTTTGTAGAAATGATTGCACGCTGTGTGGTTGCGTTATGTTTTGTGCCTATCTTTAAATTTGATGCGATTACTTGGGCAGATCAAAGTGCATGGACTACCGCAATGATTTTCTTGATTCCACTTTGGTTTATCACAATCAAATCGGTTAAGAAAAAAATTCAGATGAAATAAGAGAAGCAGTATGAGAAAAAAGAAGTGAATTTTCACTTCTTTAATGGTTATTATAGTGTTGCCGACAACTGATTATATATACAGATCCCTCATCGAATTTATAGATTAATCTATCTTTATCGTTTATTCTTCGACTCCAAAATCCTTTGAAATTACCTATTAATGGTTTTGGTTTTCCAATTCCTTCATTTCCATTTCTGCATATATCTTCAATAAGTTTGTTTATTTTTCTTAGCGTTTTTTTGTCTTCGGTTTGCCAATAAAGATAATCTTGCCAACCGTTCGGTGTAAAGAGCTTATTCATCCTCTTTCACCGAAATTAGGGAATGAGACTTTGCTAATCCATCTTCTAATTGCTGCTTTGATTCCATTAACCAATCATAATTCGCCTTATCTTCCATGATATGAAGATTTTCCATCAAGTTATTGTAACCCTCTTCAGACATCATAACTACATTCTTATTATCCTTTCTTGTTACAATAACTGTTTCGTAATTTTCAGTAACATCATCCATATAAGATTTCATATTTTCTCTTAAATGTGTATAGTTAACTGCAATCATATTTTCCTCCTTATATAAGTACAATATTCTGTACTTATATTTTAATTTGTTGTTGGTCTGTTGTCAAAACTTTTAAATATAATAGATTTCAATTTCTCCAAAATTGATATTTCCTTTAATATCTAATACAGGATAACCATTTGATGATGGTTGTCCTTTTTCATTGATTTCTCCAAAAAAAGCGCGAACATGACATTGTACATTCCATTCTTTGGGGATATAAAGTACAATACCCGTAAAATTTGCGTTAATTTCCATAGTGGCTTGATTTTCGATGTTGGCTAGATCAAAATAGATTTTAAGCTCGGAAAATTTTGAATCTATTGTTATATACTTTAAGTTTGAAGTTTGAATATATTGAATTTTTTCACCAAAAGTAGAAGAAATGTTGATTGCACTATCTTGTGAATATTCAATATCTTGCATATCAATGTCTATGTGTTTCTTTTTAGAATAAAATATCATAGATAGTCCCCATGCCAATAGCCAAGTGGCCACAAATAATAGCCAGAATGAAATGTGTTGAAAGCCCAATTCTTTTCTAAATATATAAAAGAGAATCGCAACTCCAAATAAAGGCCCATAAAAACTTCTTTCTTTTATTCCATTGATTATAATAGACAAACAAAATAAAGCACCAATGATTTTCCATAGATTCAAATAAAAATGAATCAGGTTAAACAGATTTAAAAAAACTAAAATAGCACCAATAATACATAGAATGCCCAAAAAATAATTCTTTTTCATAAAGTATTCCTTCTTTCCTTTAATATTTTGTAGTACATACGAGAAACATATACTTGTTTGTGACTATCTTGAAATGTGATTAGATGACTAGATACAGAATGCGACAATGAGTATATTTTTTGAATATTCACTATTGTTGATTTAGAAATTCTTATAAAAGTGCGAGGTAATATGTTTTCAAGCTCATAAAGCTTTTGACAAACAGAAAACATATCTTTTTTTGTATGCGCAAAAACCATCCCGTTATCGCTTTCAAAAAATAGAATGGTATCTAAATCTAAATAATATTCTGTATCTTGTTTAAAAAATTGAATTGTAGGTCTAGATTTAAATGAATCGATAAATTCCTTTATCTCATTATTGTATTCCTTTGTGTGAATTACAATTTCATTTTCATCTAGAGTATCATCTATTTCTACTTTTATTTTCATGGTTTTATTATTCCACAACTTCTTTGGATTGTATATAGAACAAAGGTAAGTGGTCGGAATAGAGAGTTAAGTGGTACAAAAAAAGAAGTGTAATCACTTCTTAATCGTCTATAGAAAAGGATTTAGCGATTCCTTGTTCTAAATGTTTTTTAGACTCCATCAACTACTCATAATTTGCCGGATCTTCCAGAATATAAATATTTTTCATGTATGATTTCATATTTATTAAAGCAAAGAAACCATTGTTTGAATAAAATCCTCATAATTTTTCACATTCAGTATTTTTTTAACATTTTCAGACTCACTCAATATCATCGTAATTGGATCATAAATTTCATTAAAAATATATCTTTCATTTTTGTTAAAGCACATCATAATGACCAAGTTTACAGGGTGTTCATTCCATAAAATGGATTTGTTACTAATTAAAATATTCAATCCCGTTTTATTGGCATGCATCTTCATGGCATGAGGAATCGCAAAATTTCCAAAAGCCGTTGATGACATTTTTTCACGTTCTAGCACTTCATCTTTAAAACTTGAATCGACATAATCAAGCTTCACCAGCTTTTTAACCATATATTGAATGCATTTTTCATGGTTTTCCAAGTTATTTTTCTTTTCAAATAATTCAGGAATCAATAATTCTCTTAGATGTTTTTCAAAATCATTCTTTCTTTTTTGTACTTGAATTTCGGATATTTTATTTCTCAAGTTTGAAATATCTTTGTTGTTTAAAATAATATTAATAAGAATGGTTGGCGTATGAATGGGTGTTGCCAAAGGTATTGTTGTGATGAGTAAATCGATATCATTTACTTTATTTAATTGACTCTCATCTGTCAGAATATTTGTGATCAATAAGTCATTTTCAAATTCTTTATAAAGTGCATCTGTTATTTTTGTGTTTAATCCATAATAATTTGGACAATACAATACGGCCTTTATTTTGGAGGTTAAGTTCTTTTGTGTTTCTAATGCGCTACCCAAATGAAAGGCAATATAGGCAATTTCATCATCATTAATGGATACTCCCGTTTTATTTTTTATGGTACGAGCTAAATTGACAGCCGCATCATAAATTAATGGGCAAGACATTTTTATACTTTCAGTTAATGGATTTTTACTAAAATAATTATTTCTAGAACGAACTAATAGATTTTTAATATGTAGGGCAAAGCGTACTAAAAATTCTTGTTCTCTTAAATCAATATAATAGTATGAATTGATATCATTAATTAAATCATAAACTAAATTTAAGCAATCTTTTCCTACAAATTGTTCTAAATTATTGGCATCAATACTTTGGTAATCAATATTTGTGGCTCTGGATATAATTAAAAGTGTCATTTCATAGATTTCTGCTTCACTGTATTGAATTTGAAATTTATCTTCGAGTCGATGAGCCAATTCTTTTGACATTTCATATTCATGTAAACGCACTGCAGGCATTGAATCTACTTTTATCGTATTCATATTATGATTGCGAATGCGATCTACCGCAATCGTGATATGTAAAACTAAATTGATTAAAGAATAATCATTCACAAAATAATGATATTTTCCAAAAATATCTAACACCGTATTACGAATGAAATGAATATCTATATTTGTGAAGGCTTTTTGTAAAGAATTGATATTTACAAAATTCACATTGCTCTCTTTATATAAAATCGAACTTAATAATTTACGCTTATTCTTTTCCAATCCAATACACTTAACAGTATCTCCCTTGGTTTCTAATTCTAAATCATACTTTTTGATTTTTCGTTTTACCTTATTTAATTCCACTTTAAGCGTAGACATAGAAATATACATTTCATCACATAATTCATATAAATCCACAGAATGGTTAACTTTTTCATTCACATTCGTATTATGATGAATGAGCTTATTGATAATAAAATATACACGTTCTTGCGAAGTTTGAGGAATATGCTTTTCTGGAGTGTTCAACAATGAAAGAGCTTTATCGATTTGAACGCTGTATCCTTCGTTTGAAGAAGATATTAATTCAGGATGTTCTTCATTGATTTCTTTTACGTAATTTTTGATAGTTCGAATGGATACGTTTAAAAGCTCAGCTAGCTGATTTGCGGTTTTTGGCTGTGATTCTAGCAATGATTTAATCAACTTTTCTGAATTTGCTCGCATGATGTATCCCCTCTCAAAATAAAGATAATTTATTGTTTCTTCATTATTATATAGTTTACAATATTTATAATCCAACGAAAAGTTGCACGCCTAGAGTGCAATTAATTATTTGCACGACTAGTGTGCAAAAGACGAGTAGAATCCATTATTTTTTTCAAGCATAATGTCAGTGTCGACAGAGCTTAAGAAAGGATGAAGAAAATGAAAAAGCTTAGAGTTTTATTAGTATGTGGATCGGGCGCAAGCTCAGGATTCATGGCTGCCAACATGAGAAAAGCAGCAAGCAAACAAGGATTGGAAATGGATATTAAAGCGCGTAGTGAATCGGAAATCGAAAACTACATCGATGAAATTGATGCTTTAATGGTAGGACCACACTTGGCGTATATTCTAGATGATATTGATGAATATACAGAAGGAAATGATGTAAAAGTAATTTTAATGAAACCTGAATATTACTCAACATTAGATGGAGAAAAGGCACTTGCACATTTAATGGAAGAAATGAAGAAATAATAAAATTGGAGATGAGATTATGAAAAAAATGATGAATTGGTTGGAAAACAGTTTTGCTCCAAAAATGAGTAAATTTGCGAACAACTCTTGGATTACAGCTCTTAAGGATACAATTAATCAGATTATGCCTTTAATTTTCTTAGGAAGTGTATTTTGTGTATTAACTCTTCCCTCAGCTATTAAAGGTTTAGAATGGTTTTCAAATTTCTGGACACCATACGGATGGACGATGAGCGTTATTGGATTGATGATGGCTTTCTTATTACCAATGAATTTAATGGAAAAATTCAGAATGAGAAAAAATCGTTATTGTGCAGCGATTGCCGGAATGATTTTATATGGCATCACAATCACACCACAATTAACGGCAGATAAGGCTGTCGGATTTAGTCATAGTGCATTTGGCTCAGGCGGAATGTTTATTGCGATGATCACAAGTATTATTGTCGCCCTAGTTTTTAAGGCAATCGGGAAAATGTCTTTCTTTAAAGAAGATAGTGCATTACCGGATTTTGTTCGCCAATGGTTTGATCAAATGCTTCCAATTGGACTTGTTGTCATTGGTGGATGGCTATTAATTAATGTTTGTGGATTTGACTTATATGTAGCTGTTCAGTCTATTTTTAAACCTTTACAAAGTATTTATTCAAACATTTGGGGATTTACATTAGTTTGTTTTATTACAGTACTTCTTTATTCCATGGGAATTTCAGTTTGGATTTTAACACCAATCACAACACCAATTTTATTGGCGAATATCGAAGCAAACATCTCTCAAGGCGCACACTACTTTGTAACGACAAGCTGGAATTATGCATATTGTACGATTGGTGGAACCGCAAGTACATTGAGCCTAGTCATTTTTATGACCTTCTTGGCAAAGTCTAATAAGTTAAAGGCATTAGGAAAAGCTACCATTATTCCATCTATCTTTAATATCAATGAACCCGTTGTTTTTGGATCTATTGTATTTAATCCAATCTTAATGATTCCTATGTGGTTAAGTGAAATTGTTTCTGTGCTCGTAGCCTGGTTATTTACGGTTGTGATTCCTTTTGGTAAAATTCCTGATATTTTGTATCAATTATGGTATGTACCATATCCAATCGCAACATGGATCGCTACTAGTGGACATTTACAATCTGTTGTTTTAGTCTTGATTATTTTTGTGATTACAGGTCTTATTTGGTATCCATTCTTTAAAGTTTATGATAAACAATGTTTAAAGGAAGAATCTGAACAATAGATGGGGATTGTGAAAAGATATTTCAACAGTATTGTTAAGGTCTTTTTGGCAACATTAATTATGGGATTCGGAATTGCCTTGTTCATTGCTTGTGAACTTGGTTCCGATCCCGTAACCGTCTTTTTAGATGGCTTTCATCGTAAAACAGGAATACCTGTTTCTGTAACGGATGAAATTTTAAATTTAATTATTTTAACATTCGCGTTATTATTCAATAGAAAAAAGGCGGGAATCAATACGGTTGTATGTGTTTTGATCTCTGGCTTTTGTGTACAAATTCCAACCACATTCATAGCTCCTTTGAATTTGGCAGCCAAATCCTTTTATGTTCGACTTATATGGTTGTTAGTTGGACAACTTTGTTTGGCTATAGCTTACGCTTGGACACAAACGTTTAATGATGGAATTAATGCGTTAGATTGTGTCTTTTTCAAGGTGATAGAAAAGACACACGTACAATATCATACAATTCGTATTCTATATGATGGTACCTTCATAACAGTAGGATTTTTGTTGGGAGGCGTTGTCGGAATCGGAACAATTATCTCGTTGGCAACAACAGGAGTACTTGTTGAATTTTTTAGAAATAGAATGGATACATTCATAATTTTTCAGAAAGGAAGTTTAAAAACATGGATGAAAAAGTAGTACAATCGGCAATGACGATTATTTTACATGCAGGAGATGCAAGGGTAGCTTGTAAAGAAGCATTAGAAGCTATTGAAAAATATGATTTTGAAACCGCAAAAGAAAAAATGGCAGATGCACAAAAGAAAATTACAGCGGCTCACAAAGTGCAAACAGACGCCATTCAAGGAGAGACGCGTGGAGAAAAGAGCGAATACTCTTTATTGTTTGCACATGCGCAAGATACATTGATGACTGTATATAGTGAGATTAACGTTGCCAAACAAATGATTAAGATTTTTGAATCTTACGAAAAACGTATTTCAAAATTAGAGGAAAATTAATATATCGATGGAGGGCAAAATGGATAAATTAAGAAAAGAATTTCCTAAAGGTTTTTTGTGGGGAGGAGCTTTTGCGGCCAATCAATTTGAGGGAGCCTATAACGAAGATGGAAAAGGAATGAGTATCGCTGATATTCATATTTATAATACAAAGATTGATCGATTGAAGAGTGAAACTAAAAATTATGAATTCACAAAAAAAGAGATTGAATTCAGAATGCATGACAAGGATACATATTATTATCCAAAACGCAAAGGAATTGACTTTTATCATACATACAAAGAAGATTTAGCTTTGTTAAAAGAAATGGGATTTAATACGCTTCGTACATCTATTAACTGGACACGTATTTTCCCAACAGGTGAAGAGTTAGAACCAAACGAAAAGGGATTACAATTCTATGATGATTTATTTGATGAAATGATTAAAGATGGAATGGTTCCAATGGTAACAATTTCTCACTATGAAATGCCAGTTAATCTTTCTGCTAAATATGGGGGATGGTATAGTAGAAAAACTTTGGAGGCTTTCGAAAGATTTGTAGATGTGATTATGGAACGCTATAAACACAAAGTTAAATATTGGATTGCGTTTAACCAAATTAATTCATTATTTGGAGAAGGTTATAATAGTTTATCTATTCCTTATGATTGGACGAATGACTTTGTTTCTGCAGGTTTTCAAGGGCTGCACTATCAATTTGTTGCGAGTGCATATGCTAAGAAAAAGATGGATGAAATGAATACAGGTATGAAAATGGGCTGCATGGTATGTAATGGAGTTTCATATCCTGTCAATTGTGATCCAAAAGAAGTCATAGCTTCTTATAAATCCAATCAAATTCAATATATGTTTTTGGATGTTTTATGTCGCGGAAAATATCCTCGTTCTATGCAGCGATACATGGATGAAAATCATATCAAACCATTTACTGCAACAGATGAGGAATTGAAATTGATCGCAGAATATCCATGTGATTTCCTAACATTCTCTTATTATGGAACGGGTGTATGTTCAAGTGATCTAAAACCAGGCCAAAGGAAGAAAAACCCATATGTGAAGGCAAACGCATGGGGATGGATCAATGATCCAATTGGACTTCGTTATGTATTAAATGAATATTATGATCGCTACCAATTACCAATCATGATTACAGAGCTTGGTTCTGGATTTGATGAAAAACCAGATGCCGAAGGTAAAATTCATGACGATTACCGTATTGCGTATTATAGAGAACACATTGAACAGATGAAAGAAGCTATTTATGATGGAGTTGAATTACTAGGATTTTATCCTTGGGGACCTATTGATATTGTAAGTTGTACATCAAGTGAAATGACAAAACGATATGGTTTTGTATATGTCGATTATGATGATTTAGGAAAAGGAACAGGAAAACGATTAAAGAAAGATAGTTTTTATTGGTACAAACACGTGATTGAAACCAATGGAGATGAACTATAAGAGGATGTCAAAATGGCATCCTTTTTTTAAATATTGAAATAACGCACAATTCAGCTATAAAAAATATTGAAAAAACGACATTTTCTGTGTTTAAAAATATTGAAAAAAAGACATTTTGCGATTAATATAATATTGAAAAAACGACATTTTAAAATTTGGAGGCCCTATGTTTAAACGAAAAGTATACAATGAATTATTGGAATGGAAAGAAAAATATGCGGATCGTTCAGCTTGTTTATTGGAAGGAGCCAGACGAGTAGGAAAAAGTACAATTGCTTTGGAGTTTGCGAAAAATGAGTACGAAACTTTTATATTTATAGATTTTTCAAATATATCAAAAGAATTATTGGAAGTATTTGATGATATCTCAAATTTGGATATTTTCTTTTTGCGCCTACAAACAGTAACAGGTATCAATTTAATAGTATCTAAATCCGTAATTGTTTTTGATGAAGTCCAATTTTTTCCAAAGGCTAGACAAGCCATTAAGCATTTGGTAAAGGATGGAAGATATCATTATATTGAAACAGGATCCTTAATATCTATTAAAAAAAATGTAAAAGATATTTTAATCCCTTCAGAAGAACATAAAATTCATGTTTTTTCAATGGACTATGAAGAATTTAACTGGGCATTAGGAAACAATACAGATATGATTCGAACGTTGGTAGAAAAAAACATTTCCATAGGAGATCTAACAAATCGTAAATTAATGCGAGATTTTCGGATTTATATGGCAATTGGAGGAATGCCCCAAGTTGTATCTACTTACATACAAACGAATAATTTAGAAGCAGTGGATAAAGAAAAAAGAGACATTATATCTTTGTATCAAGATGATTTAAAGAAAATAGATTCTTCTGGAAGATTATCAGATATTTATGCGTCTATTCCAAGTCAATTAGCTTTAAAAAGAAACCGATTTAAAATAACAGAAGCAACTAACAGCCGTAAACTTTTAAGTGATGAAGAACGTTTATTTGATTTAATTGATTCTAAAATAGTTTTGCCCTGTTACAACGTGACACAACCTAGTATAGCCTTGGCACAAACACGAGATCCTGAAACCTTTAAGTTATACATTTCGGATATTGGATTATTTACGACAATGATATTTGATAATGGAAGAGGATTATCTTCGGATATTTACAAAAAATTGTTAAGCGATAAGCTTTCAGCAGATTTAGGATACATGTATGAAAATGCAGTTGCACAAATTATAGTAAATAGTGGTAGAAATTTGTATTATCATTCATGGAAAAAAGAAAATAGTACGCATAGTAATGAAATTGATTTTATGTTACTTTCGAAAAATAAAATTGTACCCATTGAAGTAAAGTCGTCCGCAACAAAAAGTCATAATTCTATGGACGAATTCTGCAAAAAATATTCACATGAAGTAGGACGTAGATTTTTGTTTTCGCAAAAAGATTTTTCAAAAGACGGAATGTTAGAATTAAAGCCAATTTATGCAGTGCCATTCTTATTAGAAAATCTATAAATAATGATATAATAGTAAAGCTGAAATGAGGTATATATACAATGGATGAAAAAATTATTGCGCTCATCGCAAAAGAATTAAATATTAAAATATCACAAGTAAAGAATACATTGGAACTATTAGAAGAAGGAGCAACCGTTCCTTTTATTGCCCGTTATCGTAAAGAACGTACAAACGGATTAGACGAAGAACAAATTCGTGTCATTCAAGAAAATTATGCGTATCAAGTCAATTTGGCAAAACGTAAAGAAGAAGTACTGGCACGAATTGAAACATTAGGAAAACTCGATGATGAAATCATTAAAAATGTGAATGCTTGTACGAAATTATCGCAAGTTGAAGACATTTATCGTCCTTACAAGCAAAAGAAAAAAACAAGAGCAAGTGTAGCGATTGCCAATGGTTTACAACCTTTAGCCGATACATTTATGTCCTTTCCACGCTATTTTAAAGAATCAGAATGCGATGCATACATCAATGAAAATGTAAAAGATCGACAAGCAGCCATTCAAGGTGCGTGTGACATTATCGCGGAAAAAGTAAGTGATGACGTGGACGTACGTAATAAAATCTTAGACTCTATGACCAACTATGGACGTATTGAAACAAGTGAAAAGAAAGATCATGAAGATGATCATAAAGTTTATAAAATGTATTATGACTACTCTGAAAGAGTAAATACATTAGCATCTCATCGTGTGATGGCGATTGATCGAGGAGAAAAAGAAAAGGTATTAAATGTATCCATCTCATTTAATGAAGAATATATCGAAAACTGGGTATGTAGAAGATTTATACGCTTTAATAACAGTGGGACGAGCGAATATGTGCGAACAGCGATTTTAGATGGCTTAAAACGCTTGGCCTATCCATCCATTGAAAGAATGGTGCGTTCTGCTTTAAGTGAAAAAGCACATGAATCCAGCATTGACATTTTTTCATTGAACCTAGAAAAGCTATTGCTTCAACCACCTATGAAAGACAAGGTTATTTTAGGGTTTGACCCAGCCTTTCGAACAGGTTGTAAATTGGCTGTCATTGATGAATCAGGAAAGAAATTGACAGTTGATGTGATTTATCCACACCAACCCAATGCGAAAGTAAAAGAATCAGAACAGAAATTAGTGAAGTTATGTAATGACTATCATGTAAATTTAATTGCGATTGGAAATGGTACGGCAAGTAGAGAAAGTGAAGCCTTTGTTGCGAATACGATAAAAAAATATTCTTTACCTGTATCTTACACAATTGTTTCTGAAGCAGGAGCAAGTGTATATAGTGCGTCTAAACTAGCAATCGAAGAATTTCCAGACTTACATGTAGAACAAAGAAGTGCTATCTCTATCGCAAGACGTTTAATGGATCCACTTTCTGAATTAATTAAAATCGATCCACAATCGATTGGTGTAGGCCAATATCAACATGATTTACCTACCACAAGACTAAAAGAAAGATTAGATTTCGTTGTAGAAAAAGCGGTAAACCGTGTTGGCGTTAACATTAATACAGCCAGTGTTTCTTTATTGAAAAATGTGGCAGGATTAAACAATTCGAGTGCCACAAGCATTGTTCATTATCGCGAAGAAAATGGAAAAATAGAGTCACGTACAGAAATCAAAAAAATACCTAAGATTGGACCTAAAGCCTTTGAACAGGCCGCAGGATTCTTACGTATAGAAGATGGCAAAGAGCCTTTAGATCGTACGAGTATCCACCCTGAATCTTATAAAGCTACAAAAGTATTGTTAAAAGAATTAGGACTTACAACGTCGGATTTAGGAACAAGTAAAGCGATTGAAAAAGTAAAAGATTGTGATCAAAAACAATTGATGGAAGATACACAACTAGACGCGTATACTTTAAAAGATATTTTAGACGCAATTTGCCAACCTTTAAGAGATTATCGTGATCAATACGATGCACCTATCTTAAGAAAAGATGTTTTGGAAATGGAAGATTTACACATTCATGACCAATTGGAAGGAACCGTAAGAAATGTAGTTGACTTTGGAGCCTTCGTTGATATTGGTCTTCATGAAGATGGCTTAGTTCACATTTCAAAAATGAGTAAGAATCGAGTAAAACATCCAAGTGACGTTGTTTCTGTAGGGGATATTGTAACAGTTTGGGTTTATAACATTGACCAAGAAAAACAAAAAGTACAATTAACTATGGTAAATCCAAATTAGATTTCGTTGATACTGCTTTTGAAAAGAGGAAGAAAAAATGGATATTAGTACAATTGTTGTTCAAATGTTAATACTAGTTCTCTTAATGCTGGTTGGTTTTATTGGAGCTAAAAAAAATATTTTTAATGAGGAAGTGAACGTAGCGGCATCGAATATCTTATTAAAAATTGGCATTCCTGCATTGATTGTTAGCTCAGTAAAAGATGGTTCCCCTGTAACAGGAATGGAATTATTCCATATAATGGTCATCTTTTTTATCTTTATGATTTTTACAGGAATTGTATCAAAGATTATTGTAGAAGTTGCACACATTAAAGAAAACAAGCCTTTGTGGCAATTTATGATTTTATTTACCAATGCAGGATTTATTGGCTTACCATCCATACAAGCTATTCTTGGAGATAAAGCTATGCTTTATGGAGCTTTATTTTTGTTGGCATTGAACTGTTTGATGTATGGATATGGAGAAAGTTTATTTCATAAGGGTGGATTTTCATTCAAAAAATTTATGAATGGACCCATGATCGCATCTGTCATTGCTTTAATCATCTGTATCTTAAATGTAAAACTTCCATATGTTATTGGACAAACATGTACCTATATTGGAAATATGACAACCCCCTTATCGATGATGGTTATTGGTGCAGGCCTTATAAAGATGGATGTCAAAGAATTAATGGATGTAAAACTGTGGGGATTCACCCTATTCAAAATGATTCTCATGCCAATCTTTTATATATTCGTATTATCATTTTTCAACATTAAACCAATTGTTGAAAATGTCATTATTCTAATGATGTGTATGCCTGTCGCCAGCAATGCTAGTGTGTATGCTTTGATGTATAAAGAAGATGCAACTTTGGCAAGTAAAGTTATTTTTTTGACAAGTGTTTTATGTGTTGTCACAATACCTTTTGTATTCATTATTCGTAACGTTCTATTTTAGGATGGCATATGAAGATTAAACAAGCTGTAAAATGAGCTTAGCCAGTGGCATGGGGTAAGATGCCAAGTGGAAATTTTGTGAAACATGTATTAAATGAATTGTTGGTTGCCCATCAAAAATATTTGCCTCAATTCAAGGATGCGATAGAAAAATTGGGACCTATTGAAATTAAAGATAAAGTTGTAAAACAGATGATGAAAAAATAGTGGTTTTTCCACTATTTTTCTTTATAAATCATGGCTGAAATCACTTTTGTTTCTGTATCATAATGAACATTCACGATGACATTATCACTGTTTTTTGCCAAGAAACTTGCTTCTGGATCGATGGATTCAAATCCATTCTTTTGAAGTTTAAGAATGTAGTCACTAAAATTACTTTCTTCAGTATTATAGTAGTGAATTTCTAATTTAGATTTCTTGTTTGTTAAAGCACGACTGACAAATTCGGTTTTAGGTAATAGCTTATTCAGTTTACTTTTTTTGGACAAATTTTGTTGTTCTTTTTTCGCATCCTCTTTGACGTATTGATTATAAGCTTTAATTTTGGCCTCTTTCACGGTTATCGCATCTTGATCTGTGTTTGTATCTATTAATTTTTCATTTCCATTTTCATCTGTAAAAGTAGCTTGACCACTAAAAATGGATCCATTGTCATAAATGATTTTATCTAAGTCAGAGTAATCTTTGAATTTTTGGGATACGTAATCATTCGCATCAATCGCCAATAAAACATAGTATTCTGCTTGTTTAGCGCTTATGGCACCTGTATCCACGTCACTATCGTAATTTTTACCTTTTAATGTTTTTGTTCCATGAATATATTTTCCGTTTGGCAAACGAATAATCGAATCGGAATCCTTATAAGATACAAAGGTATCATAAGCTAAGTTGTCTTTTAGAATATGTTGTTTGATATTCTTAGTGTTTGTGACGGATGGAGTGCTACATGCTACAATAGATAAAGTAAGAAGAATTGCACAAATAAATTTTTTCATAGAAATCTTTCCTTTCTATAAAAATCTTAACAAATCTAAATAAAATTGACATCATTTATGTATAAGAGGTCAAAATAATGGATAAAATGAAATTGGGTGGCATAGAAGGTCTTTTATGTGTCTGAAAGTGCCTAAATATGGGCTAAAACTTGATTTATAAGTTGGATAGGGCTATGATAAAGACAAAGAAAGGACGTAATGATTATGGAAAAGTGGACACAAGAACAATACGCAACTCGTTTACAAGAAATGAAACAAGAAGCGCATGATAAAATGTGGTTATACATTGAAGTAAACGCAAAAGAATTTATGAATGAATGCGAACCGGGGGCAAAGAATCTAGCAAGCTGCTGTAAAGCTATGTTGGATGCGATGCTTGAAGGAGACGGATTTATCGTTGAACCTAAGATTCGTACAAAGGTTGCAGGAACTTTAACTGTTCGCTATTATGTTGATAACTTACATCCAGGACGTAGAAAATACGCAGATGTAATGAAAGAACAACAAGGATAGTTATATTAATTTTAAATATTTAAATGCTTTATATAAGCCATCATTGTCAATTTGATCTGTGACAATAGTGGCTTTTTCTTTTACTTCGTCACAACCATTTCCCATCGCTACAGAAATATCGGCATACCTTAACATTGGTAAATCATTTTCAGAATCCCCCATCGCAACAGATGTATATTCATTATCAAAATATTTTTGTACAAATTCAATGGCTGTAGCCTTATTGAAATTTTTATCTGTAGCTTCTCCACCCAAATGACGGAAAGTTGTGAAAACCAAAGAATCAGGCAATTGCTTCAATAAAGTTTCTCTTTCATCAATGGTATCAAAATGCACAGAAAACTTCATAATCTGAGAAAAATCATTCTCTTTCATCTTTGAAACATCCGGAAAAGATAAGAATCGATTTCCCATACGATTGTCTGTATGAAATTCTTTCATTCTCTCTCTGTTTTTATCATTCGAAAAAGTCATATCACTACCTTCTAAAGAGAAACCAACATCCATCGCATTAAGTATATGGACACATCTCTTAACAACATCCACCTCTAAAGGATGGTAAAGAACTCTTTTCTTATTTATATAAATTTCGCTTCCACTAGAAAAACAATAGCCATCAAAATTTAAATCCCATAAAAAATCAGGACATTCACAACGACTTCTTCCTGTATTGGTAAAGACTTTATGGCCATTCTTTCTAGCTTGTTCAATTGCTACTAAAGCAGAGCTAGGAATTTGTTCAAAACGCCAAAGCGTATCATCTAAATCTAAAAATATAATTTTATTCATAATCAAACCTCATTTACTACCTTATTTTAGCACACTGATGTAAAATATAAGAAAGAAGGATGTTAGAAGATATGAGAAAAAATGTTATCATTACCATTTCACGTCAATACGGATCGAATGGACGTGAAATCGGTAGAAAATTAGCTGAAAAATTAAATATTTCTTACTATAATAAGGAAATTATGACACAAATCGCTCAAGATATGGGACTTGAAACGGATTTCTTTACTGATAAAAATGAAATGTTGTCCTTTGAGTCTCATGGTGTGTTTGGTATGAAAAATATGATGGAATTAAGCGTCAATTCAAAAGTACAAGATAAAGCTAAAGAATTTATTCAATCGATCGCCAACAAAGAAAGTGCAGTTATTGTAGGAAGGTGTGCAGACTATTTCTTAAAAGATTATAATCATGTCATCTCTATTTTTTTCTATTCAGATATGGAACAACGCTTGAAATGGTCTATACAAGAATACAATGTACCTGTTAAACAAGCTAAGAAAATCATCGAACAAAAAGATAAACAAAGATCATTATTCTATGAATTTTATACTAACCAAAAATGGTCAGATCCAAAAAACTATACTTTGATGATGAATACATCCAAAATGACAACGAACGAAATTGTAGAATTGTTGGCAAGTTACTATAACCAAAAAATGAATGAACAATAAAAAAAGCGGAAAACCCGCTTTTTCTAATCTTACATAAAATATGGAGTCGCAAAGTAAATTACGAAAATGACCATCAATGCCCAAACAGTTGGGTGAATTTGTTTTGCACGACCTGCAGCACACATCGCAACTGTATAAACGATAAATCCACACGCAATACCATTTGAAATAGAATACATAAGAACCATCATTAATACTGTGATAAATCCAGCAGCCGCAAAGACCATATCATCCCAATCAATACCTTTTAATTGTTGAGCCATCATAACACCAACCACAATTAAAGCTGGAGCTGTAACCGCATTTGTGACAGTACTCAAAATTAATGGTGAGAAGAATACAGACAATAAGAATAGAACACCGGCAGTACAAGCTGTAAGACCTGTACGTCCACCAACACCTACACCAGAACTTGATTCAACGAAGCTTGTTACTGTACTAGTACCAACTACAGCACCAAATACTGTACCAATCGCATCCGCAAGTAAAGCTTGTTCAGCATTTTCTAATTCACCTTGTTCATTAACTAAACCAATACGGTTACCAATCGCAACCAAAGTACCGGCAGTATCAAAGAAATCTACAAATAAGAATGAGAAAATAACTACGAAAGCTGAGAATGGATTTGCGAATAATTCACCAAAACCATTGAAACAAGCACCAAATGCGCTTAATTCAAAATCAACAGAAATAAAGCTTGAAGGTAAAGTAGGCATTCCGCTAAGTCCCATAGCACCACCAATAATTCCTAAAATAGCTGTGATTACCATACCAACGAATACAGCAGCAGGAACATTTTTAATAACTAAGGCAATCGTGATTAATAAACCAATAATTGCTAATAAAACACTAGGATCTGTTAAATTTCCGATACCTACAAAAGTGGAAGAGTTCGCAATGATGATACCCGCATTCTTTAAACCTACAAAGGCAATGAAGAAACCGATACCGGCACCGATTGCCAATTTTAATTGAACAGGAATCGCGTTGATAATAGCCTTACGAATTCCTGTAACGGAAATAACGACAAAGATAATACCTGAAATAAATACAGCACAAAGAGCAGCCGCCCAACTGAATCCCATTTGACCACAGATTGTATACGCAAACAATGCGTTAACACCCATACCTGCAGCTAACGCAACTGGATAGTTCGCAACCAATCCCATGATGATACTTGCTACACCAGCTGATAAAGCTGTTGCCAAGAAAACAGAAGGTTTGTCCATTCCTGCATCCCCAAGGATATTAGGGTTTACACCAAGAATGTAAGCCATCGCTAAGAATGTTGTTAAACCGGCAAGAAGCTCAGTCTTAACATTAGAGCCTTTTTGACTCAACTTAAAAAATTTATCCATGTTTCTCTCCTTTTGTCTTGAATAAAAGACTTTTCTATTCTAGCACAATTCAATGCATTTGTTTAAACAAAAAGAGTAAATATACGTATATATATCGCAATTTTTCACTTTTTTCATCGCATTCTTATACGTATCCAATTGAATTTTATATTTCTGAATCAATTCTTCTTCTTTTTCTACATGATCTGTTTTAAAGTCTACAATAATAATTTTATTTTCTTTATAGACAACCAAATCCATAAACCCATGAATAACTTGGTTCTTTTCTTGGACAATATAGCTTTGCTCAAATTTATGCTCCTCTTTCATCCAATAAGAGTAAAGAGGATCGTTATTCAGTTTTAAAATTTGTTCTAAATCATAATCATTTAACTCATATCCATACTTTTTGGCATACGCCAAACAATCTTCTTTCTTATAAGGAAAGATGCAATTCGCAACAATTTCATGAAATAAGGTACCACGAAGAGTTCCAATATTTTTTTCCAACTGAATTTTAGGCCAAGCTAATTTTACCTTGTTTTGACTTGCCGTTTGTGAAGAAAAAGAAGTCGAAGGTAAGCTGTATTTTTTTAAAGCTGCCTTTCTATCTGATTTTCTACCCTTTTCTGGACGTGAGTACACTTGTCCTTTGTCAAAACGAATAAAAGGAACATTTTTTTCAAGATAAGTACGTAAAAACCATCCAGTATAGCTATCATTTTCCATGAGTGAATAGGTATTGATAGGAGTTGAATAGTTTTCCAAGCTTTCAATCGCATCCACAAAAACCAATTCTTTAATAGGACGAGTGGTCGCAACATATAAAATACGCATCTCCTCAGCTAATTCATCAAGGAAGGCCTTTGCTTGAAAACCCAAATGGTAAAAAGATGTATATTTTAACTTGTAATCTTTGCTTAAGCCATTGAAGGAAAGACCTAAGAAACGGTCTACTAAAATAGGTTCACTCTTTGTTCTATCTTTTGAATCGTGATTTGAAAGGACATAAACAACGGGAAACTGTAATCCTTTTGATTGATGCATCGTCTTTACTTGGACAACATCATCTTCTTTTCCATATAAAGAAGTTTCCTGGGTTGTATCTTGAAGAGAATCATTTTTTAATTGTTCAATAAATCCATTTAAATCATTTTGATTTTCATAAGCACACGCAACCTCTAATAAATAATCCAAATTTGTTTTATCTTGATCCGTTGTGTGCTCATAATAAAAGTCATTATAAGAATAAATATATCGGATAAGCTCGGTGATCGGTCTATGTTTTTGCTTATATATTTCAAAAAAGGGAGCCATAAAATCTTTATCACAAACACAAGAATATAAAGATTGATTTTTTTCTTTTAATTGACAAGATTGAGCTAAATCCAAAAAAGATACACCGCAAAGAGAAGACATTAAACAAGCACATAAACAAATATCATCATGCACATCTTGTATAGCTGAAAGGGTAGAGGTCACAATTTGTACGGCTGCATTTGAATAAAAGCCATGATCAATTGTGATAAAAGCTGGAATATTGTAAGCCTCAAAACAATCTTTGATCTTCTCTTGAGGGGCATGACTTCTTGTAAGGATACACATATCCTTATAAGGAATTCCTTGTTCATGTTTTAAAAGAATATCTTGGGCAATTAAATCAAAACGGTTTTCATTATGCATTGACTTTAATGAAGCTTTATTTCCCTCTTCATCCTTATATTCTGTATATAAGAAACGAATAGGAAATTGTGCACATTCTGCTTGAGTGTTTGTTCCAACGTTCGCATAATCTTCCTCTTCAAATTGTGTACCCATCAAATCGTTCACCATGATTTTTGAATAGAAGTCATTATTAAACATAATAATGCTTTCATTAGAACGATAGTTATCTTGAAGTAATAAAGGTGTATTATTTATGTCCTTTTTTTCTTTCCAAGCCTTCATGATACTAGGATCTGCTTGTCGAAAACCATAAATGGACTGTTTAATATCGCCAACACGAAATACATTATTTTCTCTACAAAAAGAGGCGATAATCTTTTCTTGTAGTTCATTGGTATCTTGGAATTCATCGACTAGAATCATATTATATTGATTACGAATTTCCTCTTGAATCATAGGATCTTGAAGGAGTTGATACGCAAAATGTTCCATATCATTGAAATCAATGATTTCCATTTTACTTTTTTCTTTTTGGTAATAATCCTTCACAAGATTTGTAAGTTCGATAAGAGTTGTAACCAATTCTCTATGCTCATGTAAATCCTGTAAATAAAATTCCTCATCAAATAATTTTGTATAAATCTTTGATTCATGATCCTTAAACGATTTTTGTTGAGATTCAATATCGATATCACCTATCTTCTTTTTTAAACCTATAGTCTGAAGATAAAGAATAAAATGAGCTTTAAAAGAAGCATAATCGGTGCAATTTAGACAATTGTTTAATCGTTCTTTTTTTTCGATTAAATCTGTAGGATCTTCAATCCAAGATAAAATAAGTTCTAAGATTTCAATCATAGCTTTTGTATGATTTTTAAAATAACACATTATATATTCTTGAATATCAGGATCGATGGTTTCATATGCTTTTTTTGATTTTTCAATCCAGGCACGAGAGTCTTCTTCTGATTTTGAATTTAATGTATTAATAATAGATTGTACATATGTCTTGATTTCTTCTTCTTGTTTTCCATAGGCTTGAAAGAAACGCTTTAAATTTGTGTAAGCCGCTACATCCATATCACTGGTAGCTTTTTGATAGGCTTGATTAAAGGCAAGGTTGGATTGTGCTGTACTCGCGGTTGTTTTTGACATTGTATAAGAAATGGGAATCTTATAGTAAAACCTTTGTACGATCGACAAACAAAAACTATCGATGGTACAGATGCTGGCGGTTTCTAATAAAGCCATTTGTTGACGAATATAGTCGGTTGGTTCTTGCTCTTTTAGCTTTGATAGAAGTCGCGCCTTCATTTCAGCGGCTGCATCATTTGTGAAGGTCATGGCTAAAATCGAATCAATTGAAATCTTGTCCTTTAAAACGAGTTGACAAAGTCTTTCGACTAATACCGCTGTTTTACCACTACCAGCACTGGCACTGACAATCACATTTGTGTTTCGTATATCGATGGCTTCTTGTTGAGCTTTTGAAAATTGAACAGCCATATTAGTTTTCCTCCGTTTCTAGATAGGATGTTTTTTCCACTTCTTGTGCTGAATTTCGACAAATACAACCATAGTGACAATATTTACACGCATCCTTTTGATGAGTAGGTTGTCCTTTACCGCTTGAAATATCTTCTAATAGATGGTCTACAATTTCTGCCCAATCCTTTTCAAGATCTTCTTTTGAAGGAACTTCTTTTTTGTTTGTGAAATATTTTTTTGGATCATCACTATAAATAGATAGATCACTAAAAGACCATCCTTTTAATTTTCGGTTTGTGCTAAATTGTTCTCGCATATCCTTTTCATCATTAGGTGTGGCTTCGGGTATTTTTTTTCGATAATTAATTTTTCCATAGTCAAATTGTATAGGCTGAGCTTGTAAGGCAATATAGAAGCAGCCTACAGGCATTAAATGACTTTCTTTTTCATAGGCTAAAGTATAGGTCGCAAGCTGCAGACTGAGCCCACTCTCAAAATCTTTAAAGGAAATATCTTTATCACTAGACTTATAGTCGAATATACAAAAGGAAGATGCGCTTTCGTCAATGCGATCAATATATCCGTAAAAATCAATGGTACAGTCTTTCCATGGAAAGGAATACGAAAATTTATGTTCTTGTTTAGAAATGGACATGTGCCATTGATCTTCGAAATTTTTGAGCTGTTCAAAAATTAAAGTGAGTTTGTTTTGTATTTCTTCCATTTGGGATAGGAAATAATTTTCTTTTGTAGTAAAAACTTTTCTGGCGAATTTAAATTCATTATAGACATACTTTTTGATTTCATCATAAGAAACGTTGGTATAGTTTTTCCCTTTATCTTTCGCAATGGTCTCTAAAATATGATGTAAGATACTGCCCCAAACAGTGATATCTGTGATATCGGTTTTTTCTTGCAGATATAAACCATATTTTAGGGCATGAGAAAATGGACATCTGGCATAGTTTTCAAGTCGTGAAATAGATCCTTGAAAATGATTGTCTTTAAAAAATAATGTTTTAGCCCCTTTTTCATCTAAATCCATACAAATCTCATCCCATGTGAAGGAATCGATTACGGGTTTAAATATGGCTTTTTTCTCCATCCAATTATTCATTTCTAAGCTTGGTTCATTTGGTTTACCTTGATAATCATTTTGTGGGTAAAGGACATACAACGTTTTGGTAAGAGCTAGACAATCAAAGATTTGTTTTTGTTGAGAAGAAATACGATATTCTAGGTTTGGTAAACTTGTCTTGGCAACATAACTCTCATCAAAGATACCAGCTTGTAAGTCTAAGTTTGGAAAATTAGAAGCATGAATTCCTGTCAAAAAGACAATATTTCTAAGATTAGAAATATCTTTTCTAGAACCGATTAGAACACCATGAATTTCTTTTGTAGTCTGCGATGAAGAATGGTGTTTTAAATTTTGAATAAGTAGATTCAAATCATAGGAATCATGGATGTATTCATGACAATTTTGAATCGTGTTTATGCATTCATTAAAACTTGTAAGATCTTCATACGTGATATCTGTATGCAAGCTTTGAATGACTTCTCCCATTTTGATTATATCCAAATCATCCCAAAGAAAGGCATGTTCTTGTATCCATTGGAATGTTGTTTCTTCTAGCTTTTTATAGAGTTCGAATTGAAAGTTTTTAATAATTTCGTTTTCTTCATATTCTAAATCCTTTAAAAAAGGTTTCATGACTTGGAATTGATTTGGAAATAAGGAAAAGTATTGATAGACTTCACTTTCATTTGGGTATAAGGTTTGTATTAACTTTAGAAAGCTATGTATATCTTTTTTGTACATCCATTCTAAATAGGCTATCCATTCATCTTGAATAGAGGAAGTATGAATGTTTGATAGAGTGGTATAAGGAATGTGATGGGCTTCAAAAACTTGAATTAATGCGTTTTGTTCTTTTACATCGTTGATGGCGACAAAACAATCTTCAGCTTTATATTCATTTTCAATGATTTCATTTGCGATGATTTCCATTTGTTTGCGTGTGTTGATACATGAAAAATAGTTTTTAGATTCGATTTGTATTTCACCTAACCACTTAGCTCCATGTTCAAGTAAGGTATGAATCCAATATTGATCTATCATAGAATATTCTTTTTTTAAAATAAAAATGTTTTCTAAAGTAGGCAAAGCTTCCTTTACTGCTTTTGTTTGATCTTCTTGAATTTGAATAGGAAATAGACATTCTAAAATTTCATGTAGATCTTTTTCTTTTTGAGTTGTATTTGGAAAGTCTTTGATTTGGTAAGTTTTTGAAAGCTTTATAAAGTTAAGACAGGCTTTTAAAAAATCATAATCCTCAATGCTGGAATAAAAGGCGTTTTGAATGGATATATTTTCTAATGCTTCCTTATATTGATAAAGAATTTGTATTTCACTTTTTGTTTGACCACTATAAAAAGAAGACATCCATGTGGATAGACTTAACACTTGTATGTCCATGCAATTGGATTTTTGTTTCAATATTTCTTGATATAGGGGTAAATGGAGGTTTGCGGGCGCAAGAATTGTGCCAGAATCAGGTATTTGTATCATATTTTATCACCGAAATTATTATATCATGATTACTTAATAAAAAATTGTATTCAAGCATGGTAGATGACCAATATAAATGGTTTAAAAGGCCTAAATCAGGCCTTTTAAAATATAAGAAAATAGAATGGAGAGAAAAAGAAGAAATAAAAGGTGTTGCATGTAAAAATAAAATAAATCTTTTTTAGGAATACCTAAAACATGCATGAGTCCAATTTCTTTTTTTCGACTCAATATATATTGATAAATTTGACTGTAAGAAACAAAAATACAAGTAAGAATCATGATGGCATAGAAACCGTAAATAAAAATGTGAATCATCATAAGAGAGTTTTTGATTGTTTTTGCATTTTTTTCATGATTCATAACATAAAATTCATCTGTACTTGATAGGGAAATGGAATTGAGTTGAGAAGCTACTGTCGATGTATTTATCCATAAATCACCTGTTAAATAGGATTGTGGATAGGCATCTAGCCATTCTTTCATTTTAGTTTCTGGAATATAGAGTATCGTTTTATTTGAAGAATTTGATACGTTTTTTACATCATTGATATAGATGGTATCAATGGTTTCTTGTCCAACTTTTAATAATTTAAGCGTTACATCGTTTGAATTTGTATTTGTGAGTATATATTCCTTTTTGTTTGTGGTTCGAGTTTCAATTTCTTCTTGTCCAATGTAGGCTTGGCAATTGATTGTATAATTAAAACTATGCTTTGTTTCTTTTAATATTTGATTACATTCAGAAATAAAATCGGATATTTTTTCATGATCAAAAATATTATAGGTAGCCGTGATGGCATGTTTATATTCGATATTGGTATTGACTTGTTTTGACCAGGATTGAATCATTGAGTTGGATATAAAAATGAAGCTTAGAGATATTGTAAACAAAAAAACAAGAATAAAACTATATTGTGTACGAATGGAATCCAGTAAAATAATTCTTCTTTTAATAGGGATACAATTGAATCTATACTTTTTAAATCGGTATTTTTGAATAGGAGATTTCTTTTCTTTGTGTAGAATCAAAAATAAACTGAGTCCATATATCACAAACATTGAAATTGTTAATAATAAAACGTGTACGTCAGTAATAGAAAAGCTTAGTGGAATTAATGTATCAAATGGTAGATGTAAAAGTAAATTCCATAATCCTATACTTGAAATCAAACTGAATAGAAAACTAAATAAATAGACGAATGTATATTCTATTAAGATCCATTTCATCAATTGTTTTTTTGAAAAGGCTAAAGTGTGAAGTTGTTTAAATGTAGGCTGTTGTTTTTTATAGTGCAGATTGAATCCGTTATAAATAAGGACAAAACAATAGAGCGTGACCAAAATGTAAAAGATTATAAATGCATATTCAAAGTTTGTATTTAGATGATATTTATATTGAACAACATTTTCATTGATTGTATATACATCACTTAGAAGATTTAGTGTTTCTTTATTATTGACGTTGGCATAAATTGTCATCGCATCCTTTTTTGAATTTGTGCAAACATATGCGGTTGAATTGACAAGTTCCGTATTTAAATTTTGGTAGAATCCGGAAATAGTGTACCCATGATAAAATTGACCTATTTTGTACTTTTTTGTGTATTTGGAATGTAAAAGAATTTGATTCTTTTTGGGTTGTTTTCCTTTTATCACTTGAATAGGATATACATCTAAATTTGTCGCAAAAGTAATGCTTTCCTGAGAATTGATGTATTCATTTGTTTCATAATTGAGGATGGATAATGTATCGACTTTATTGTTTTTATAATCGTAAAGACTGCATTTGACATCATAGTTTCCATTAAACGCAATGGCTGCATCTAAATTGTAGGTATCATAGGAATCTTTTGCGATATAGAGAGAGGATAATAAAAAAGTAGAACTTAATAGGATGAGAAATAAGGGGATGTATGATTTTTTATAAAAATGAATATATTTACGAATGTAACGTATCATCTTGAAACCAGCTTTCCATCATCCATGTAAAGAATGCGATCTGCATAGCTTGCGACATTTTGATCATGTGTAATTAATACAATGGTTTTCCCTTTTTCCTGTAGCTCTTTTAATAGCTCCATAACAATTTTAGTGTTTTTAGAATCTAAATTTCCTGTAGGTTCATCTGCCAAGATGATGGATGGATTAGAGAGTAATACCCTACCGATTGCTACACGCTGTTGTTGGCCGCCAGACAATTCATGAATGAAATTATTTCTTTTTGAATACAGATTTAAATGATTCAATACAATCTGTACATCACTCTTTTGAATCTTTTCTTTTTTTAATTGAGCAGATAGAAGTATGTTTTCTTCGACTGTTAAAAAAGAGAGGAGGTTGAAAAATTGATAAATAACGCCAATTTTATCTCTTCTTAATGCACATAATTGAGAATCATATAGCCTGGATAAGTCTGTATGATCAATAAAACATTGACCATCATAATCAGTATCGATTCCACTAAGTATATTGAATAGAGTCGTTTTTCCGCTTCCACTCGTTCCACATATCGCAACGAATTCACCCTCTTGAATGGATAGATTAATGTCTTTAAGTGCAATACATGTATTGGATCCATTTCGATATATTTTTTTTACGTGGTTGGTTTGAATTTTCATACGACTTTAAATAGATCCTCCTGAATTTAATGTGATATATTTTGTGCCTAGGGCATGGTAAATAGAACCGTATACAGTGGAATAAAGTGTGATTGTAAAGTAAGCAGATGTTCTCGTCGAATTAAAAGAAACGTTATATCGGGCAGTAATACCGTTACCACTAGGTTGACTAATACTTGTAGATACGATTTTACCGCTACTTGCATCAACGCTAATGTATGCATAAATTCTTGTACCATTGATGACTACAGATCCTTTTTTTGTGTATGAAGCACGTGATAAATCTTTGCCTTCAACATAATATGTGTCATCTGTCTCGTTATATACAATGGATTGATCCGATGTATATTCTGTATTTGGATTGTATTCTTCTTGAGCATAAATCGGAGTTATGCATGCGGCAAGAGTACAGAAACCCGCAAAGATTGATTTTGAAATCTTCATTTTATTCATTCCTTCTTTCTTCTTATGATTTCATTTATACACACAAACAAAAAAGATAAAATAAAAACCGAGTAATCGTAAAGTATTATCGATTATTCGGTAAATAAAATGAGTTTTAAATCAAAATTGGAATAGCTAAGTTGCCCTTTATATTTTTTCACGATAGAATTTGTGATGGCACTTAATTTAAAGTTTTCTTTGTAGTGAATATGTATGCATAATTCATAATCTGTATATTGAACATGAAGTAAATCGATAGAAGAATCTAATAAACTTGAAAATAGAATCATTAAATCAGAGGGTTCTATATTTACTTTTTCGGGCACAGACATTTTAAAATCAATATCTAAGCCTTTGGATTCAATGAAGTTTTTTAGAATGATATTTAAATGGGGATTTGTGCAAATGGAGTGGGGATACATATTTCCATATTTCAATAAGCTATCATTAATTTCAGATTCAATTTGAATATAGTCTTGTTTGTTGGCCAACGTTTTAATGGTATCTAAACTGTTTCTCATATCATGAATGAGAGTCTGGATTTGTTTTTGTTCATTCATCATCTGTGAGGTATATACATTTGAAACTTGGATAAACTCTTTATAGTTTTTTGTTTCTATTCTTGTTTTATATTGAGATAAAATGATTGTGGTGAAGTAAATAAGAAATAAAATAAAAGAAATGGAAATGGATAAAATGATATTTTTCCCTTTTAAAAAGAATACTTGGATAAAGTTATATTGTTGATAGATTAAATTTGTATAGCTTAGAAAAATGAAATCAAATAATAGAAAAATAATGCATAAAATAATTTTGTTTCGATTCGATAAAAGAATAGGGTTCTTTTTAAATAAAATCATGAAAAGACTAAAACCAAGAATGA
>CAVGPK010000001.1:39073-110253 GCA_963631155.1 bacterium
TTATAAGTGTTAAAAAAAGGATAAATAAAGTAAAAGAAAAAACAGCTTCTAAATAGTTTTCTTTTTTTAGTATACATAGTAAAAGAATTAAAAAAATCGGAATAAAAAATTGGGGATAAAAAAACAAGAGTATAGAATAGATACAAGTGTATAAAATTAGGTAAAGTGGTTTTATGGGTTGATTTGATGTTTTTAAACCAAATAGGGAACAAATAAAAAAATAAAGAGCAAAAAATAAGGTATTCATATGTTTGTCCTCATTTCAATATATTTTGATTTTAAATAATTCCATCTTCTAACACTGACTTGCATAGTTTCTTTGTTTGAGAGCGTGACTGTATGATTGTGAAGATTGATGTGATCGATATGATGTAAATTTACAATCGTTTGATTGTTTATGCGGACAAAAGAGTTAGGAAGCTCTTTTTCAATTTCTTTTAGAGTTTCATTGCTCAAATTATATTTACAATCAAGCAAATAAACATGAACGCCATTGTTTAACTCAAATTTTATGATAGAACTTTCATTTACCCATATTTTTTGGTAAGGAAGACTAAGTTCAATTTTATTAAGTTCATTTAATTTATTTTGTACCTGATATACTTTATGAATCAATTTTGTTTCTACATCTTTTTTTCTAACAAATCCTAAAACATTCGAGTCAAAGACATTTTCCATACATTCATCATGACTGGAAACATAGACGATGAAGGTTTGTTTATCTTTGTTTTTGTGGATAAAAGAAATCCCGTTTTCACCTTTCAATTCAATATCTAACAATAATAGATCATAATAGTTTTTGGATTTTTGATATGCAAGGCAAGATGAAAAAAGATCAACACGATGATCTTGTTTTAAAAGAGTATAGATTTTATTTTGTTGATAAAGATTATCTTCAAGAACTGCAATATTCATGTAGTTATTGTACACAAAAAAAGCCAGTCTGAATAGACTGACTACATATTGTCGGTGATATATCTTGCGACATAAACACCAGAAGCAGACGCATGAGATAGAGAGTGAGTAACACCTGAACAATCTCCGATTACAAATAATCCTTTATGCTTTGTTTCTAGATTTTTGTCGACTTTTACTTGCATATTATAGAATTTAACTTCAACACCATAAAGTAAAGTATCATCACTTGCGGTTGAAGGACAAACCTTATCTAAGGCATAAATCATTTCGATGATATCATCCAATTGACGCTTAGGAATAACTAGCGATAGATCTCCTGGCGTAGCATTTAGTGTAGGAGTGACAAACCCTTGTTGAATACGTGCAGGAGTTGAACGTTGACCACGAATTAAATCACCAAAACGCTGTACGATAACACCTCCACCTAACATGTTTGATAGACGAGCAATGCTTTCGCCATATTGATTACTTTGAGAGAATGGTTCTGTAAAATGGCTAGATACCAATAATGCGAAGTTAGTATTGTTTGTGAAACGAGCAGGATCTTCATAGCTATGACCATTTACAGTGACGATACCATTTGTGTTCTCGTTTACGACAACACCTCTAGGATTCATACAGAATGTACGAATTTTATCTTGATATTTTTTTGAACGATATACAATTTTTGATTCATACAAAGAATCTGTTAATTCAGAGAATGTATCGGCATTAAGTTCTACACGCACACCAATATCGACACGATCGGATTTTGTTTCAATGTCTAAATTTGAACATACAGATTCCATCCATTTACTTCCAGAACGACCTGTAGAAATGATGCATTGCTTTGATGTATAAGTTGCATCCTTACATACAATTTCAAATCCATCTTCGATTTTATTAACCATATCTACATGAGCGTAAAATTTAAAATCGACCTTATCCTTTAATTCATTATATAAGTTTTCTAATACGACATAATTGATATCTGTACCTAAGTGACGTACTTTAGCTTTTAAAAGATGTAAATCATTTTGAAGACATTTTTTCGCGATGGCGGCATCTGAATTTGCGTATAAACGCGTTTTATCTCCACCCATTGCACAATTGATTTCATCCACGTATTCCATTAAATCAATAGCTTCTTTATCCCCAACATATTCAAATAGGTTTCCACCAAATTCATTTGTGATATTATATTTTCCATCACTAAATGCACCGGCTCCACCAAATCCGTTCATGATGGCACAACTTTTACAATGAATACAAGATTTAATCTTCTTTCCATCAATTGGACACTTTCTTTTTTCTAATGGAGCTCCTGCTTCAAACACTCCAATCTTCAATTCTGGTTTGTGTTTTAATAGTTCATAGGCAGAGAAAATACCTCCAGGCCCAGCACCAATAATAATAATATCGTATCGCATCTTTTTTCCTCCTGGTCAAACTTAACCCGAGATATTATACGGATAAACTTTATTTTATGCAAGATAAATATTTTCTTTTTGACTATGCTATAATTTAAAAAGTGAATTGAGGAAAAAATAATGAATAAATCGAAAATAAATGAAGTTTTAATGATTCTACTAGGCAATTTTATCGTAGCCTGCTCTGTATCCTTTTTTATATTGCCAAACGATATCTTAACAGGAGGTGTAGCGGGTGTATCTGTTGCGCTAAAACCCGTTGTTCCTATTGATCCAGTTATTATGATTGATATCTTAACGGTTGGATTATTTATTGTAGGTGCCATCTTTCTAGGAAAACGATTTGCGATGAAATCGATCATTTCAACGATTTGTTATCCTGCATGCATTACATTTTTAACCTACCTAATATCTTTCTTTCCAAAAGATACATTTGTGATGCCAGCTTACGTCGCAACCATTTATGCCGGAGTTGTCACTGGAATTGGTTTAGGAATTGTCTTTCGTGTAGGCGCAAGTACAGGAGGAATGGACATTGTGGCTCTTGTACTTCACAAATATTTAAAGATTCCAGAAGGCTCAAGTGTTATGATTGTTGATTCATTAACGGTTTTATTAGGTGTATTAACATATGGGTTAACACCAGCACTTATTGGTATTATGTCTGTATTTGTATGTGGTGTCGCCATTGATAAAACTGTCATGCTTGGAATGCAGTCGGCTAAAAATGTGATGATTGTATCGAATGAATGGAAACAAATACGAAGAATTCTACTTGAAACGGTAGATCGAGGTGTTACTATTTTGGATGGTAATGGTGGCTATACACAAGCACCTAAGCCAGTATTAATGTGTGTAATCAAACAGAAACAATATCCATTATTAGAGGCAAGTGTATTAGAAATCGATCCTAAAGCTTTTATTATTGTGAACGATGTACATCAAGTACATGGTGCTGGATTTACTTATGCAGATGTGGTGATAGAAGATGAAACAGCATATTAAAGAAATTATCGTCGTCGAAGGGAAAAATGATACGAATACGTTACAATCTTTTTTTGATTGCGACACCATTGAAACGGGCGGAGATCAAGTGAATGAAAAGACGATTGAAAGAGTAAGACAAGCTTTACAGACGCGTGGAGTCATTATTTTTACAGACCCAGATACACCAGGGGAGCATATTCGCAGATTGGTTTCTAATGCGGTTCCTGGATGTAAGCATGCGTTTATCGATAAAAAATTAGCAAGAACAACAAAAAAAGTAGGAGTGGAACATGCACAAAAGGAAGATTTGTGGCAAGCCTTATGTCATTGTGTCACTTTTGAAAACACGAGTGAAACTCTATCCTTTGATGATTTTGTTGATTTTGGATTTGTAGGAGATAAACAACTTCGCTTTGAACTTTGTTCAAAATTTCATATTGGACCTTGTAATGGCAAGACATGCTTTAAACGATTAAATCAAATGAAAGTCACAAAAGAAGATATTATAGAAAGGATGGGTCTATGAATACACCAATCGCAACCATAAAGAAAACAAAAGAAATTCAAGATACATACAAGGTTTTCACTAAAAAAAGCTTTGGTCAAAATTTTATTATTGAACCAAAGGTTGTGGAAAAAATTGCGCAAGCAGCTATTCAATCCGAAGATGAACTTGTCTTTGAGATAGGCCCCGGAATTGGGGCTCTTACACAGTTTTTATGTGAAAGAAGCAACCAAGTGATTGCCTTTGAAATTGATGAAAGATTACCGGTTGTTTTAGAGAATGAAATTGGTTTTGATCACCTTCAAATTGTTTTAGAAGATATTTTAAATGTGGATATTGATGAACAAATTAGAAAATACAGAAAACCAGGTCAAAAAGTTGTTTTCGCATCCAATTTACCTTACTACATCACAACCCCTATTCTATTTAAATTGTTTGAAGCACAGGAACCCATTGAAAGAATTACGGTTATGATGCAAAGGGAAGTAGGACAACGTTTTTTGGCACATGAAAATGACAAAGAATATAATGCACTAAGTGTGATTACACAATATCGTTGCAGTGTAAAAAAAGTGATGGATGTTTCTAGACATGTATTTTGGCCAAGTCCCAATGTGGATTCTATGGTTGTCCAATTTGAATTTCATCATCAATATCATTTAGAAGATGAAAACTTCTTTTTTGATATGGTAAAAGCTTGTTTTACGCAAAGACGAAAAACAATTTATAATAATTTCCAAAATTTTACCAAAGATAAAGAAATGGCTTCTGATCTTTTACAACAAGCCAATATCTTACCAAGTACACGTGCACAACAGTGTACATTAGAAGATTTTATTCGTTTATATGAGGTGACTTATGCAAGTAAAAGCACACGCAAAGATTAATATAGCTTTAGATGTCGTAAAAAGAATGGATAATGGATATCATGCATTAGATATGATCATGGTTCCCATTTCTTTGTATGATGAAATTGAAATTGAAAAATCCGATTACGATTTAATAACATGTCAAGGGATGGAACTTCCAGAAAAGAATACCATCACAAAGATGTTACAGATATTAAGAGAAAATTACTCTATTTCAAGTGGATATCGTATCAATGTCATTAAGCATATTCCAGAGCAGGCAGGTTTAGCTGGAGGAAGTGCCGATGCAGCAAGTGTATGTAAAGCCATTGTGGAATTGGAAAATCTTTCGATAGATGAATCTACACTATTTACATTAGGAAAAAAAGTCGGTGCGGATGTGCCATTTTGTCTTTACAACAAGTGGGCAAGAGTAAAAGGAATTGGAGAAGATATTTCTGGAATTGATACAGATTGGAAATTTAATGCCGTCCTATTAAAACCAGACTTTGGTATTTCAACACCCATGGCTTTTTCTAAATGGAAAGAATCTCGCCCGTTTCACCCGGATGTAGATTTAGTGCAATTGGCTGTTCAAGAAAAAAATATGGATCTATTGTATCAAACGATGGCCAATTCTCTTGAACCAATTGCCTTTGAATTGGAGCCTGAATTAAACCAAATTAAAATGGACATGGAAGATGCTGGACTTGTTCGCATTTTAATGTCTGGATCAGGCTCAAGTATGATTGGTTTTAGTGTAGATGAAGATGTTTTAGAGTGTGCTTGTGAAAAATTAAGTGAAAAATATAATTTCGTAAAAATGATAACGATTGGAGGGTAAAATGTCCTATTCAGTGATTCAATATCTTGTTTTTGTGGCTTGCTTTGGCTTAAGTTTTTATGCCATCAGCAGTATTCAATTTGAAAAAATATGTAGTGTGAAGAATCCTAAAAAAGTGCAAATTTTGATGTTTTTAATATCTTTAATTATGGCCTATCTATCAAGTCAGGCTATTTTGCAGTTGACAATACTAAATGGGTTTGTTGGATAAATGGTATGCCCTTGATTTAGGGGCTTATCAAATGCACTTTTACGATTATTCTTCACAAGAAAAAACATCAACACGAACAATAATGGCTTATAAACAAGATCGATTGTTGGCATATGGACAAGAAGCTTTTCCATATTTGTATAAGGAATTGGATTATGTACAAATAAAGTATCCTATTTCACATGGGCAAATGTTAAATTCACTCTCGCCACTCATTAAAGGTGGACTTGAAAAGCTTTATGCGTATGATAGACTCTTTCGCCCATGCATCTTAGCTTGTGTTCCTTCGGATTTAACACAAGAACAACGAGAAATTTGGCAAAGAGAATTTTTGAAGTGTGATATTTCTAAAGTGGAATTTGTGAAAAATATGGATGTTTTAAAAAAAGAAGAAACCTGTTTTATGATTCATGCGGGACATTCTTATACAGAACTTGCGATTTATGCGGATGATAAGAAGATATTAGAAAAAACGCTATTTTATGCGGGTGCACAGATGGATGAACAAATTCAAAAATTAGTGTATATGAAAACAGATTGTTTCATATCTAAGGTAGATGCAGCTTTATTAAAGGAACAAACAAGCTTAGCTTTGGCAAAGAATAAAGATGCCATGTTATCGTGTTATGGGTTTGATCGCCATCAAAATTTATGTTCGATTCAAATTCAGGCTAGCTATCTTTGGCCAGCTTTAGAAATGGTTGAAAGACAAATTTCTTTATGGGCCAAGCATTGTTTTGATCAATTGCCTATGCGGCTTCAAGAATATATTCTTTTACATGGAATTTATGTATCGGGTGGATTGGCGAATTGTTTTGGCTTATCACAAATTGTGTCCGGACAATTGTCTTGTCCAATTCTTTGTACAAATAAGGGACAATGCGATATGATTAATGCATTAAAGGAGTGGAAAGCGTAATGATTTCAATTCAAATGATTCTATTGCCTTTGTGTATTTCCTTATGTTTAACTCCACTAGTTAAAAAATATTCTATTTTTTGTGGGGCTTACGCAAAAGAAAATAAAAGAACGGTACATCATGGGAAAATATCTCGTATTGGTGGTGTTGCGATTTATATCGCCTTTATTGTTACGATGGCCGTTTTTATACAGGCGGATCGAGCTATTAAGGGTTTAATTATCAGCAGTAGCATCATGTTTTTTACAGGACTGATTGATGATTTGATTGATATGAAGCCTTTGGTAAAACTTGCATTAGAAGTAGTTGCGGCAACGGTTTTGATTTATTTTGGCATTTCTGTTGATGTCATACGTTTACCACTTGGTATTCAAATTGATATGGGAATTGTTTCTTTTATCTTTACTATCATATGGGTTGCGGGTATCACAAATGCGGTCAACTTGATTGATGGCTTGGATGGCTTGGCAGGAGGCATGAGTGTTATTATCTTAATTGTGATTGGTTCCATTTCGATCATCGAAAGACGCTCTGATGTTTTATGTATTACCTTTATTTTAGCGGCAAGTACATTAGGATTTTTAGTATATAATGCACATCCTGCCAGTATTTTTATGGGAGATTGTGGATCTTTATTTCTTGGGTTTATGATTTCAGCTATTTCTTTATTGGGTTTTAAATCAAGTACAATTTTGACGTTGGCTCTTCCTATTTTGTTGTTGATGCTTCCAATTATTGATACGTTATCGGCTATATTACGAAGGACGTTAAAGGGTATGAAGTTTATGGAGGCAGATAAGAGTCATATCCATCATTTGTTGATGTCGCAATTTGGTCATAGAAATACAGTGATTATAATGTGTGGGATTACGGCTTTGTTTGGATTGAGTGCATTTGCGTATATGATCAATCGAAATATTGGCTTTGTGGTCATGCTCATAATTTTGTTGTCGGTTGAGATTTTTATTGAAAAATCGGCCATGATTAGTGAAAAATATCATCCTTTGATTGGGTTATATCGAAGAATTAAAAAAAGATTGGGTATTTTTAGATAAAATGCCCTTTTTTTGGGTTTTTTTCACATTGTTTTGGTTTAATAGAAGTATGGAACCGAGAGAGTGGCAAAAGCGAAAAAACAAAAAAATTCCTGTCATGGTTAATGAAATCGCAAATCAAGCTCATGTTGCAGAAGAAAATTTATTGGCTAGTTTAACAGAAAAGGAGGTTTATGATTATATGTTGTCAAAATTAAATTTTTGTCAACGCAAACAGATGTATTCATCTCTTGAAGCAAAGGTTTATCTTCAGGTGGGGGATATTTGTTTTACTGATTTTGGCTTGGCTTATCTAAGCGAGGTTGGTTATCAGCATTTTGGTTTAGTTCTAGCTATGCGGCATGGGAAAATTTTTGTGGTACCGATGAGTGGAAATTATCAAGCGTATCAAAAGGCGTACGATCCAAAGACGAAGCAGGGAAAAAGACATTTGATGCGTTTACCTGAAATTGAAGGATTAAATAAGTCAAGTGTATTATTTTTGAATGATGCGAAATGGATCAATTCGGCAAGAGTTATTGATGTTAAGGCACATATTGATGAAGATTCGTTGTTGTTTGAAAAAATAAAAAATTTAGTGCTTCAAATGATATAATAGAAACATGTCAAAAAATATTGTTGCTGTTTCAGGTGGTCCTGATAGTATGGCTTTATTAGATCAATTATATAGGTGTGGAAAAGATGTAGCTGTAGCTCATGTGAATTATCAACATCGAGATACAGCTTTTCGCGATGAGAAAATTGTAAGGGAGTATTGTTTAAAAAGAGATATTCCTGTTCATGTTTTGTATCCAGAATATGTTAGTGGAAATTTTCAAGCGTGGGCCAGAGATGTTCGTTATGATTTTTTCGAAGAAATCGCAGATGAATATCATACGAAAGATATTTATGTGGCTCATCAGATGGATGATTGCATTGAAACGTATATTTTTCAAAAAAGAAGGAATATGGTTTGTTCTTGGTATGGATTAAAAGAAGAATCAAGTCGTCACGGATATTTTATCCATCGTCCTTTGTTGGAATATACAAAGAAGGAGCTTGAAAAATATTGCATAAACCATCAAATTTCATTTGGGATTGATGAATCGAATCTGACCAATCATTATACTAGAAATGAAATTCGACATACTATGATTGAATGGATGTCAAAGGATGAAAAAGTAGAGTATATTCATAGAATCCAAAATGAAAATAAAGAACTTATTAAACAGAATGAAGAAATCGAATTGTTCTTAGCTTCATGGAATAATAATGTTGAAGAATTATTGAAACAAAAGGATGCCTGGTTATATTTAGATGCATTTTTATTTCAGCATGTTCACCATCATTTTTCTAGAAAGTTTTTGGAGGATTTGATTTCGCAAATGCATAAGAATGTTCTTGTTGAAATTGAAGACTATGAATTAGAACGATGTCAGAATCGTTTATATTTTGTACAAAAGAAAGAATTTGTTCATGAGATTTTTTCAAAAATAGTTTATAAAGAATATGCTGGTTTTACGATAGATTCAAAAGGAGATAAGATAGAGTCTTGTTTTGTTTCAGATTCAGATTTTCCATTAACGATTCGAAATGTATCTTCAAAGGATTTTATTCAGATGCGTTTTGGTAAAAAGAACTTACATCGTTTTTTTATTGATCGAAAGATACCAAGGGTGTATCGAAAAGATTGGTTAGTCATGCAAAACGCAAAAGGAGAAGTTATTTTTGTTCCTGGACTTGGGTGTGATGTGAATCATTATTCTGAAAATGCAAATATATACTTTAAAATGCATGGTTTTGAATAAATGTTTATGTTACAATGGTTGAGTAACTTAAGGAGATAAAGCGTAATGATTAGCGAAGATATTGAAAAAGTTTTATTAACAGAAGAGCAAATTGAAAAACGTTGTGTTGAATTGGCTCATGAAATAGAGGAAGATTATAAAAAAACAGGTTCTACACCTATTATTGTTGGCCTTTTAAAGGGAAGTGTTCCTTTTATGGCAGAATTGATTAAACGTTTTACATTTCCTTGTGAAATCGATTTTATGTCGGTTAGTTCATATGATGGAACTGAATCAATTGGGGATGTTCGAATTGAAAAGGATATGGATTTATCTTGTAAGAATCGTTCTATTTTAGTTGTGGAAGATATTGTGGATACAGGTAGAACATTAGTGGCTGTTAAGCAAATGTTTTTGAATAAAGGTTGCTCAGATGTTAAAATAGTGTCCTTGTTAGATAAACCAAGCCGTCGTGTGTGTGAAATTGAAGCAGATTTTGTCGGCTTTGAAGTGCCAAATGAATTTGTGGTTGGGTATGGACTTGATTTTAATCAAAAATATCGAAACCTTCCATTCATTGGGGTTCTTAAACCAGAAATTTACGAATAGGAGGATTGTGTATGAAGAAGTGGTTAAATTATTTACCAACCATCTTCATTTTATCAATTGTATTGTCTCTAGTCTTTTATAGTTCACAGGGAAATACTGTACAAATGAATTATACGCAGTTTGAGAAAATTGCAGAAAAGGTTGAATTTAAAGAGAGTGCAATGACAATATCGTCTACTGTTATCTCTGTTGAAGGAACGTATGCAGACGGAACAGATACAGTGGGATATAAGGTGATTGTTCCAAAAACAGATAAAAATATTGAAAAATTAGAAAAGATTTTACAAAAAAATGGTGGAAGATTAACAGTTAAGGATCCAAATCAAGGTAGTTTATGGATTTCGATTCTTTCTCAATTGATTCCATTTATCATTATTGCGGTATTCTTCTATTTCATGTTTGCGAAAATGGGAGGTGGAGGCAATAATAAAGCCTTTGAATTTGCGAAATCAAAAGCGCGTGTTGAATCGAATGTCAAAGTTCGTTTTAAAGATGTTGCAGGTTGTGATGAAGAAAAGGAAGAAGTAAAGGAAATTATTGATTATTTACGTTCTCCTAAAAAATTTACAGATATGGGTGCTCATATTCCAAAGGGTATCTTAATGGTAGGTCCTCCAGGGACTGGTAAGACTTTATTAGCTAAAGCTGTTGCCGGTGAGGCCAATGTACCATTTTTCTCTATTTCAGGTTCTGATTTTGTGGAAATGTTTGTAGGTACTGGTGCAAGCCGTGTTCGTGATATGTTTAAAACAGCACAGAAGAGTGCTCCTTGTATTATTTTTATTGATGAAATCGATGCGGTTGGACGTCAACGTGGAGCCGGCATGGGCGGTGGAAATGATGAACGTGAACAAACATTAAACCAATTATTGGTTGAAATGGATGGTATGGTTGATAATGCGGGTATTGTTGTGATTGCGGCAACAAATAGACCGGATGTTTTAGATCCTGCCCTACTTCGTAGTGGTCGTTTTGATCGTCGTGTTACGGTTAGCTTGCCGGATATTAAGGGGCGTGAAGCAATTTTAAATGTTCATGCTCGCAATAAGAAATTATCGAGTGATGTTTCTTTGAAAAATTTGGCAAAACGTACTCCAGGATTCTCTGGCGCAGATTTGGCCAATGTTTTAAATGAGGGTGCTATTTTAGCGGTTCGTAAAAATGAGTCTAAAGTCACAATGACAGATTTAGATGAGGCGATTGACCGTGTTATGATGGGGCCTGCCAAAAAATCTAAAAAATATACAGAAAAAGATAAATGGCTTGTATCATATCATGAGGCTGGCCATGCGGTGATTGGATTAAAGCTTGAAGATGCAGATATGGTTCAAAAGGTTACAATTATTCCTCGTGGAGATGCGGGTGGATATAACTTGATGACCCCTCGCGAGGAAAAGTATTTCCATCGTAAATCTGAATTTATTGCGCAGATCACAGGTTTATTAGGTGGTCGTACAGCGGAAGAAATTCAATTTGGAGAAATCAGTGCGGGTGCAGTGAATGATATTGAAAAATTGACAGAAATTGCGAAAAACATGGTTCGTGTATATGGTATGTCAAGCTTAGGCCCTATTCAATATGCAGACCCTCAAGGAAATGTATTCTTGGGAAGAGATTATACAAAGGGTAGTGATTATTCAGCGGGTGTTGCGGCTGAAATCGATAAAGAAGTGCGTGCAATTGTGGATGAATGTCATAATAATTGTCGTACAATTCTAACGGAAAATAAGGATTTGTTGGATTTGATTGCGCATAATTTGTATGAGCATGAAACTTTAACGAATGAAGAAATTACGAATTTAATGAATTTTGGACAATTGACAGATCCAAATGAAACACAAGAGGAAAAGGAAGAGGAAGAAGTTAGTATTCCATCTATTCCTGAAGTTCCTAGTGGAGTGGATCAAAAGGATTTGGATGATGCGTTCAATGAATTAACAAAGAAAAAAGACGCATAAGCGTCTTTTATTTTATGGAAAGGAAAAATTATGAAAGATCAACTAGTAAAAGCACTTGTATTGAATGAGCATGTACGTGTATATGTAGTTCGTACGACAGACATGGTTCAAGAGGCACAAGATCGTTTTGATTTACATCCTTGTGCTTGTGCGGCTTTAGGAAGAACTTTATCTGTTTCAAGTATGATGGGGGCTATGTTAAAGTCAGATGATGAAATGTTGACGGTAACAATTAATGGGCATGGACCAATTGGCTCGATTGTCGTGGATGCGTATGCGAATGGGAATGTGCGTGGATTTGTATCGAATCCTCATGTGGAAGATGTGTATTATGGGCCTGGAAAGTTGAATGTAGGAGCTGTTGTGGGTACGGATGGTACTTTAACGGTTACTAAAGATTTAAGTATGGAAGAGAATTTTTCTGGTACGGTCCAGTTACAGAGTGGCGAAATCGGAGAAGATTTTGCGTACTATTTTACTTTATCTGAACAAACGCCAACGGCTGTAAGTTGTGGTGTATTAATTGGTACAGATGGCAAAGTTTCTAGTGCTGGTGCATTGATTTTACAAATGTTGCCAGATGCGACAGATACAGATATTTCTATTTGTGAACATGTGTTGGAAGGCTTAAAACCGATGAGTACTTTGATTCTAGAATATGATGATGCTTCTTTAGAGGATTTAATCAATGATATGTTTGAGGATGCGAAAATCTTATCCAGTCAGTCCGTCGCGTATTCTTGTCCTTGTTCAAAAGAAAGAATGGCTAGAGCTCTTTCAACAATCAAAAAGTCGGAGGTTTTGGATATGGCAAATACGGATCATGGATGTAAAATCACTTGCAATTTTTGTAATGAGGATTATAGCTTTAGTGAAGATGAATTGATTGAGATTGCGAGTCATATGCATGATTAAAATTGGTCAGGTAGAGATAGAAAATCCGGTAGTGATTGCGCCTATGGCCGGAATTAGTAATATTGCCTTTCGTAGGGTTGCCAAAAAATTTGGTGCTGGACTTGTATGTAATGAGATGGTGAGCGACAAAGCTTTATATTATGGCTCATTAAAGACGAGTGATATGTGTATTTCTAGTTTGGATGAGCATCCATTAAGCTTTCAATTGTTTGGCCATGATATAGATACGGTTGTGTATGCAGCTAAATATTTAGATACGAAAACGGATTGTGACATTATTGATTTTAATATGGGATGTCCTGTAAATAAGGTAATTAAAGCGCAGGCGGGAAGCTTTTTGATGAAGGATATTGATTATGCGAAAGAATTGGTTTCTCATATTGTTAAGAATGTTTCTAAACCTGTTACTGTAAAGATGCGTTTAGGCTTTGATCCGTATCATATCAATTGTGTAGAGATGGCTAAGGCTATGGAGAGTGTTGGCGTAAGTGCGGTTGCTGTTCATGGAAGAACAAGGTCACAAATGTATGAGGGGAAGGCAGATTGGTCTTATATTAAGAAGGTGAAAGAGGCGGTTTCGATTCCTGTAATTGGTAATGGGGATGTGCGTAGTGTTGAAGATTTTCATCGTATGTTAAATGAAACGGGATGTGATGCAGTGATGCTTGGACGTGGTATTGTCGGGAACCCTTTTTTGATTCAGGAGTGTGTGGATTCAATAACGGGTAAAAGACATGAATTTAGTATGCAAGATCGAATGGACATTTGTATGGAGCATGCGAAAGGATTGGTTGAGGTAAAGGGGGAAAAGGTAGCAATTCGAGAGATGCGAGGTCTTGCGAGTTGGTATTTAAAAGGTCTTCCTGGTTCACATTCTTTTAAAAATGAGATGTCGAGTATGAATTCACTAGCGGATTTAGAGAATATATTGAATCGTTTTGTTCAAAGCAGTCTTGGTTAAGATTGCTTTTTTAGTAAGCGTTTTCAAAATAGTTAAAAACTGCTTTTGTTTTGATAAAATCCGTTATAGAATATAGGAAAGGGGGTCTTGTGAGTTATGGACCAAAGAAGTTTAAAAGCCTTTTTTGAAGGACAAGAAATTCATGCATATAATATTTTTGGAGCACATATTGAAAAGGATGGGGTTCGTTTTTGTGTATATGCGCCGAATGCAAAAAATATTTCCGTAATTGGAACGTTTAATGATTGGGATGATACAGCCAATCGTATGGAAAAGGATAGTCGTGGGGTTTGGAGTTGTATTTGTGCCAAGGCTAAAGATAAGGATTCATACAAGTATCGTGTGTGGCAAGCAAATGGTGAAGTTGTAGATAAGATGGATCCGTATGCTTTTTATAGTGAATTGAGACCAAATACTGCAAGTATTATTTCGAATTTAGAGTATTCAAAGTGGAGTGATGAAAGCTGGTTAGAGAAGCGAAACAAAGGCTTTGATAATCCTGTAAGTATTTATGAGATGCATGTAGGATCTTGGAAAAAGGATGAGGATGAAGAGTTTATTCATTATTCTGAGATTGAAAAAGATTTGATTGCGCATTGTAAGAAGCATCATTATACACATGTAGAAGTGATGCCTTTGTGTGAGTATCCTTTTGATGGTTCTTGGGGATATCAATGTACGGGATATTTTTCAAGTACGTCTCGTTATGGTACAAACCATGAGCTGATGCACTTTATTAATGCGCTACATAAGGAAAATATTGGTGTCATTATGGATTTTGTGCCTGTTCATTTTGTGAAGGATAATTATGCGCTGGCAACATTTGATGGAACGCCATTGTATGAGTATCCGAAGAGTGAGGATGCTAATTCAGAGTGGGGAACATTAAATTTTAATTTGTGGAAAGAAGAGGTTCGTTCTTTCTTGATGTCTGCTGCAAATTTCTGGGTAGATATTTATCATGTGGATGGACTTCGTATGGATGCGATCAGCAATGCGATTTTCTGGCATGGAAATAAGAATAATGGTGTTAATGAGGGTGCTTGTGATTTTATGAAGCGTATGAACCATTTATTAAATGAAGAGCATCAAGGAAAGATTATGTTGATTGCGGAAGATTCTTCTGATTTTCCAAATGTCACAAAACCAAGCTATGCAGGTGGCTTAGGCTTTGATTATAAATGGGATTTAGGTTGGATGAATGATACTTTATCTTATTTAAAGAAGGATCCAATTTATAGAAAATGGCATCATAATGATATGACATTCTCTATGGCTTATTTTTATTCAGAACGTTTTATCTTGCCATTTAGTCATGATGAGGTTGTGCATGGAAAAGCAACGATCGTGGATAAAATGTGGGGAAGCTATGAAGATAAATTCTCACAGGCTAGAGCACTTTATGCGTATATGTTTACACATCCTGGAAAGAAATTAAATTTCATGGGAAATGAGATTGGACAATTGCGTGAATGGGATGAGCAGAAGAGTTGTGACTGGTTCTTGTTGGATTATCCTATGCATGATGCATTTGAGCGTTTGCATGAGGATTTAGGTAAATTATATGTTGAGAATGATGCATTCTTTAATCAGGATTATGATCCTGTTAAATTCCAATGGATTGATGCGGATAATGCTGCACAAAATACTTTCTCCTATATTCTTAAGGGATCAAAGAAGGATTTTGTGGTTATTTTGAATTTCTCAACGAATGCGTATGCACATCAACAATTTGGTGTTTGTCAAAAAGGTACATACAAAGAGGTGTTAAATACACAATGGGATATCTATAATGGTAATTTAGCGCATCATAATTCACAAAATGTACAGGCGATGCGTCTATCAAGACATAATCAGCCTTACATGATTGAGGTGGATGTACCAAGCTTTGGAGCATCAATTTATGAAGTAGAAAAATAAAATCATTGATCACAATGAATTGAAATTGTTAAAAAGCGAGTAAATGGGCTCGCTTTTTATGCGTTTTATTACAAGCGTTGAAGAAGTACAGGGTGCATTAAACTATCAAGTTTAAAACGTGATGTTGAACTAATGATCATTGTAAATATTTTGAAAAACTATATCATTCAAAAAATCTCTAGGTGACTTGGTTTTTTGTGAAATAATTGATTTATTTTAAAGGGTGTCCAGATTCACTAAAGTTTGCTATAATGTATGCGCAAAAAGGAGATAGCGTAGGAATTATGGAAAATAAGGAACTTGCATTACACGCAAAAAACATTCGAAAAAACATTGTTAAAGAAGTGTATAGTGCCCAAAGTGGTCACCCGGGAGGAAGTTTAGGTGCAACGGATATCTTAACAGAATTGTATTTTGAGCAAATGGATATCAATCAAGAAAACATAAATACATTGGACCGTGATCGCTTTGTATTAAGTAAGGGTCATGCAAGTCCAGCTTTATATGCTGTTTTAGCTGAAAAAGGATTTATTCCAGAAGAAGAATTAACTACATTTAGAGCTATTAACTCAAAGCTACAAGGACATCCAAATATGAATTATGTAGCTGGTGTGGATATGTCTACCGGTTCTTTAGGACAAGGAATTTCTTGTGCAGTCGGTATGGCTTTAGCTAACAAATTAGATAAAAATGATCATCGAATTTATACACTACTAGGAGATGGAGAATGTCAAGAAGGACAGGTTTGGGAAGCAACTATGTCAGCAGCTCATTATAAATTAGATAATTTATGCATTGTCGTTGACAACAACAATCTTCAAATTGATGGACATGTCAATGATGTAATGAGTGTATATCCATTAGATAAAAAATTTGAAGCTTTTAATTGTCACGTTATTAATGTAGATGGACATAACTTTGATGAGTTACGTTCTGCCTTTGAAGAAGCCAAAACAATTTCAGGACAACCAACTGTGATTGTGGCACACACAATTAAAGGAAAAGGCGTTTCCTTTATGGAAGATCAACAAGGATGGCATGGAGTAGCACCAAATGAAGAGCAATACCATGCTGCAATGAAAGAATTGGGGGCAGAATAATGGCAAAAGTAGCTACACGTGTTGCGTATGGTGACGCATTAAAAGAACTATTAACAGAGAATAAAAATGTTGTTGTATTGGACGCTGATTTAGCGGGTAGTACAAAGAGTGGAGAAGCAAAGAAGGTAGATCCATCAAGACATTTTGATATGGGGATTGCCGAAGGAAATATGATGAGTGTTGCGGCAGGTCTTGCGGCAAGTGGTAAGGTTGCCTATGCATCTACATTTGCGATGTTTGCGACAGGTCGTGGATTTGAACAAATCCGTAACAGCATTGGATACCCTCATTTAAATGTAAAAATTTGTGCATCACATGCAGGAATTAGTGTTGGAGAAGACGGGGCAAGCCATCAATGTATTGAAGATATTAGCTTGATGCGAGGAATTCCAGGTATGAAGGTCATTGTGCCTTGTGATTATAATGAGGCAAAACAAGTGTGTAAAGCAGTAGCTGAAATAGATGGACCTTGTTACGTTCGTTTAGGCCGTAGTGGTGTTGAATCAGTGAATGGTGATGATTATACATTTGAATTGGGCAAAGGTGTTGTTTTAAAGAAGGGTGAAAAAGTCGCTTTAGTAGCAACTGGATTAATGGTGCAAGAAGCTTTAGAGGCTGCAGAAAAAATGGAAGTAACACCAAGTGTCGTTAATATTCATACAATCAAACCTATTGATAAAGAGTTGATTATTGAATTGGCAAAAACACATGATCGAATTGTCACTTGTGAAGAACATTCTATTATTGGTGGTTTAGGAAGTGCTGTTGCTGAAGTTTTAGCTGAAGAAGGACTTGGATGCAAACTTGTCCGTGTAGGTGTACAAGATGTATTTGGTGAAAGTGGAAAACCGGCTGATTTATTCGCTAAATACAAAATTGATGCCAATGCGATTTTAGAAGCTGCTACAAAATAAATATGACCCATTACTTTACAAATGAGAGTGTAAAAGATCAACCAGAAGAAATTACGATTCATTTTCATGAATATATCTATCAATTGCATTCGAATGCAGGTGTCTTTAGTAAAGACAAGCTAGATGAAGGTTCTCGCATATTGATAGATACAATTTTGAAAAATGAAAAAGAGCCAGAATCACTATTGGATTTAGGGTGTGGTATTGGACCAATATCCTTAATTTTAATGGAATATTGGAAAAATACAAAAGCCACTTTGATTGATGTGAATGAAAGGGCTTGCCAGCTTGCGAATATGAATATGCGTAAATATAGAAGAAAAGCGACTATATTATGCCAAGATCATGTGGATGATAAGGACTATGCTTGTATTGTCTTAAATCCACCGATTCGTACTGGAAAAAAAGTGATTTATTCATTATTTGATCAAAGTATGCAACATCTTCAAGAAAATGGATGTTTTTGGATTGTGATGCGTAAACAACATGGAGCTCAAAGTGCTATTCATCACTTTGAAGAAAATGGATATTGTGTTACAAAGGTTTCGAAAGATAAAGGCTATTGGGTTTTAAAAATCACAAAGTAGGGATTTCCTACTTTTTTATTTTGTGATAACTTATATGAAGATGAAGGGGTATGTATGAGACAAAAAGTTTTTAGTTTTCTACAAAAGATGGGGCGCTCTTTTATGCTTCCAATCGCAGTTTTGCCGATTGCCGGTATTTTTTTGGGCTTTGGAAGTTCGCTCACAAACCAGACAACAATCACATCTTTACATTTAGAAGCTGTTTTATGTGAAGGTAATTTTTTATATAGTTTTCTATTATTAATGAAACAGGCTGGAAGTGTTTTATTTGATAATCTTCCCTTAATTTTTGCAGTATCTGTAGCTCTTGGAATGGCCAAACAAAGAAAGGAAGTATCGGCTCTTTCTGCCATTTTGGCATTTTTTGTCATGCACGCAACCATAAATGGGCTACTAACGATTGATGGTTCGATTCAAAATGGTGTTATCGGTAATTCCGTATTGGAAGGTTCAATCACCAATGAATGTGGTCTGTTATCTTTGGAGATGGGCGTATTCGGAGGGATTGTTGTTGGACTAGGTGTTAGTGCTTTGCATAATCGTTTTTACCAAATTCAATTGCCAAGTGCCATTTCTTTTTTTGAAGGGGAACGATTTGTGCCTATTGTTTGTGCCATTTCCTATTTCTTTGTGGGTATCATTATGTATTTTATTTGGCCAAACATTCAACAAGGTATTTATAATTTAGGCTATATTGTACATCAATCTGGTTATTTTGGTCTCTTTATTTATGGGGTTATTAAACGTGCATTAGTTCCATTCGGACTTCATCATGTTTGGTATACACCATTTTTCCAAACTGCTTTAGGTGGAGTAGAAAAAGTAAATGGAGTTTCGATTTCGGGAGCTCAAAATATTATTTTTGAACAATTATCGGATCCGTCTGTAACACATTTTAGCTATAGTGCAGCTAAATATTTTACGGGTGAATATATTTTTATGATGTTTGGTTTACCTGGAGCATGTCTTGCGATGTATCAATGTGCTTTGCCAGAATCAAAGAAAAAAGTGGGAAGTCTACTTTTGTCGGCGGCATTGACAAGTTTTTTAACAGGAATTACTGAACCGGTTGAATTTAGTTTTATTTTTGTGGCCCCTATTTTATTTGTGGTTCATGTCATATTGGCAGCTTCTTGTTTTTTGGTTGCGAATATTTTACAGGTTGCGATTGGATTTACTTTTTCTGCTGGGTTTGTGGATTTCTTTATGTTTGGAATTTTACAAGGGAACAGTAAGACCAATTGGATTTCGGTTGTAGCTTGTGGTGTTGTATATTTTTTCTTGTATTATTTGATATTTAAATTTTTAATTCTAAAATTAGATTTAAAAACGCCAGGAAGAGATGAGGATCATACGATAAAGGTGTTTGATAAGAAAAAGTTTGATTTTAGCTTTGATAAAAGCTTGATTGATCCAAGAAGTCAAATGATTGTGAATGGACTTGGAGGAAGAAAAAATTTCTTTGATTTAGATTGTTGTATTACTAGACTAAGGGTGAGTGTACATGATGATATGTTGATTGATGAGGGGTTATTGAAAAAATCTGGTGCGGCAGCGATTATGAAACAGTCGGGTTCTGTTCAGATTATTTATGGTCCTCAGGCTTCAAACATTAAGACTAAATTGGATGAATATCTAAATGATGTACCAGAAGCGTATGATAATGAAACAGAAGATATTGTCTTGAAAGAAAAAGAAGCTTTTGACTTATATTGTTTGGTGGATGGAGAAGTGTTACCGATTGAACAGGCGAGTGACACGATGTTTTCGCATAAGTTAATGGGTGATGGAGTTATGGTTCGTCCAAGTAATGGTATAGTTGTTTCACCTTGTGATGGTGTGATTTCGATGATTTATCCTGCAAAACATGCGCTAGGTATCACAATAGATGATGATACGCAAATTTTGATTCATTTTGGTATGGATACAGTTAAATTAAATAGTGAAGGATTTGAATTGTTGGTCAGTATGAATCAGAAGGTTAAGGCTGGGGATGTTTTGTGGAATGCGGATTTAAAGTATATACAAAAGCACGCGTTAGATGATAGTATTATGGTCGTATTTACAAAGAAGAGTGAACGGGCAAAGCTTGATGTATTGTATGGTAAGAAAAATCGTATGGATGTTATGGTTAGGGTCAAATCATAAAGGATGGAGTAAGGGAATATTATGTATGAAATAGTTAAAGTGTTAAATAATAATGCGTTACTGGTTCTAAAAGGGAATGAAGAATTAATTGTGATGGCCAAAGGGCTTGGATTTGGTAAAAAGAGTGGGCAAAAAGTAGAGGTTCCTCGTAATGCGAAACAGTATAAGATGCAAAAATCGTATCAATCGAAACAAGAATCAAATAATATTATTGATTATATTGATCCTATATATATTGAAATTGCTTCTGAAATTATTTCTTGTATCAAAGAAAAATTTGGTAAAGTCGAGCATGATATTTTACTTCCTTTAGCGGATCATCTCTATTTTGCGATTAAACGTATTAAAGATAATGATTTGCCAACAAATCCATTTTATATGGATATTCAATTGGTGTTTCCGGATGAGTATGAGGTGGCATTAAAGGCAAAAGATATTATTAAAAAATATATTGGTGTTGAAATTAATGCGGATGAAGTCGGATTCATTACGTTACATATCCATTCTTCTGTGAGTGTGAATAAGGTTGGAGAATCGATGGAAGTTATGCGTGTGATGCGTGATTTTTTCAATAACCTTCAAAAAGAATTGAATATTCGTATTGATTTAAATTCCTTGTCGTACATACGATTAATGAATCATATTAAGTTCTTATTGTTGCGATTGAATAATGATGAAGAGTTGCAGATGGATATTTCAAGCTTTACAAAAGATAAATTTCCGTTTGCGTATGAAAGGGCAAGACTTCTTTGTGAAGAATTATCAAAAGTATTAAATAAAGAATTACCAGACTCTGAACTTGGCTATCTGGCATTGCATCTAGAAAGAATCTTATCGAGTACAATTTCCTAGGCAATATGTAAATCCATAAATTTTACTATGATTAGATAAGATAGATACGATTTTAATCATTTCATATCTTTTTAATTCAAATTATGATAGGGTTTGTTTGGAACAATTCGATAAACAGGTAGTTGCCTCTGATCGTTTTCAGAGGAACGATAAATCCTCTGATATGACCATGAATTGGTAAGAGACTCGTCTCATTTGTCAATCAAGGGTTGGAGGATGATATTATGATTATTTTAGTAGATTTAGACATCCAAACAATCATAGAGATTGTTGGATTGATTGTATCAATCTTAGCGTATGTTGAAAATCGCAAAAAGTAAAAGCTACCTTCTGTCGCCAAACTATAGGTAGCTTCTATTAACCTATCAGAGGCAACTCATCGAGTTGTTCCTCTTTTCATTTGTATTATAACATGGCAAATATAGGATTCAACGAAATTCTTATAAAATTTTACATTTGTCATTGACAACGCTTTCACAAGCGATTACAATTGTCAATGTAAAAAGTGAATATCAATAGGGTGTAACTGGTTAAGCAGGCATGTACTATTTAGATTTAAAGAGATGATTTTGTCGTACTCTTTAGTTTTAAATGTATTTGCCTGCTTTTTTTACCATTTGATATTCAAGAAAGGAAGAGAGATATGGTAGGAATTATTCTTGCAAGTCATGGAAAATTTGCAGAAGGTATTTTCCAATCCGGTTCAATGATTTTTGGAGATCAAGCCGACGTTAAAGCATGTACTTTAATGCCTAGCGATGGTCCTGAAGCCATTCGTAAACAGATGGAAGATGCGATTGCTTCATTTTCAAATCAAGATGAAGTATTGTTCTTAGTAGACCTTTGGGGTGGAACTCCATTCAATCAAGCTAGTGCTTTGTTGGAAGGTCACGAAGATAAATGGGCGATTGTGACAGGTCTTAACTTGCCTATGTTAATTGAGACATATGCATCAAGAATGTCAATGGAGACAGCTCATGAAATTGCGGCACACGTACTACAAACCGCAAAAGAGGGGGTTCAAATTAATCCGAAAGAATTAGAGCCTGTTGAAGAAAAGAAAGAAGAAAAAGCAACAGCACCTCAAGGTGCCATTCCGGAAGGAACAGTATTAGGAGATGGACATATTAAATATTGTCTAGCACGTATTGATACTCGTTTACTCCATGGACAAGTTGCGACTGCTTGGACAAAAACAGTTGGCCCAGATCGAATCATCGTTGTTTCTGATAATGTAGCACATGATGAATTACGCAAAAGCATGATCGAACAAGCAGCTCCTCCAGGAGTAAAGGCAAATGTTGTACCTATTTCTAAAATGATTCAGGTCGCAAAAGATCCTCGTTTCGGTGCAACAAAAGCATTATTGTTGTTTGAAACACCTCAAGATGCTTTAAAGGCAATTGAAGGTGGAGTCGATATTAAGGAATTGAATTTAGGCTCAATGGCACATAGTCAAGGAAAAGTCGTTTGTAACAAGGTTGTATCTATGGGCAAAGAAGATGTTGAAACCTTTGAAAAATTACTTGAACTTGGAATTAAGATTGATGTTCGTAAAGTGCCTAGTGATTCACCAGAAAACTTTATGGATATCTTAAATAAAGCAAAATCTGAATTGAAATAATCGGGGGGAGGATAATATGTCAATAATTACGGTTTTATTAATTATACTAGTTGCCTTCTTAGCGGGTATGGAAGGAATTTTGGATGAATTTGAATTCCATCAACCACTAGTAGCATGTACATTAATCGGTTTAGTTAGTGGACATTTAAAAGAAGGTATTATGTTAGGTGGTTCATTACAATTGATGGCCTTAGGATGGGCAAACATTGGTGCTGCTGTTGCACCAGATGCTGCATTAGCCTCAGTTGCCAGTGCTATCATCATGGTTTTAGCTTTAGAAGGTGGAACAACAAACGCTACAACAGCCATTGATACATCTATTGCTGTAGCTGTTCCATTATCTGTAGCTGGTTTATTCTTAACAATGATTTGTCGTACATTAGCTATTCCAATGGTTCACTTCATGGATGCGGCTGCTGAAAAAGGTGATTTCAAAACGATTGAATTATGGCAAATCATCGCAATCGCAATGCAAGGTGTTCGTATCGCAATTCCTGCTGCCTTATTATGTTTTATTCCATCAAGCGCTGTAACAGCTGCATTAAACGCAATGCCAGCATGGCTATCTGGAGGTATGTCTGTTGGTGGAGGAATGGTTGCTGCCGTAGGTTATGCGATGGTTATCAATATGATGGCAACAAAAGAAACTTGGCCATTCTTCGCACTTGGATTTGTGTTTGCGTGTGTTAGTGAATTCACATTAATTGGATTAGGCGTTATTGGTGTCGTTCTTGCGATTGTTTACTTGGGCTTGAAAGATCAAGCATCGAATAATGGCAGTGGATCAAATGGTGGTTCAGGCGATCCATTAGGCGACATTTTGAATGATTACTAGGATTTTGAAGGAGGTAAATAAACATGGCTGAAAAAATTACTTTAACTAAATCAGATCGTAAAAAAGTTTGGTGGCGTCATCAGTTCCTTCAAGGTTCTTGGAACTATGAACGTATGCAAAATGGTGGTTGGTGTTATTCGATCATACCAGCAATCAAAAAATTATATCCAAATAAAGAAGATCAAGTGGCTGCATTAAAACGTCACATGGAATTCTATAATACACATCCTTATGTATCAAGTCCAGTTATGGGTGTTACATTGGCTTTAGAAGAAGAAAAAGCCAACGGAGAACCTGTTGACGATACAGCAATCCAAGGTGTAAAAGTTGGTATGATGGGACCTTTAGCAGGTGTCGGTGACCCAGTGTTCTGGTATACAGTACGTCCAATTTTAGGAGCTTTAGGTGCATCTATCGCATTAAGCGGAAACATTTTAGGCCCCATTATTTTCTTTGTCGCATGGAATATAATCCGTATGGTATTTGAATGGTATACACAAGAATTTGGATACAATGTAGGGACAAAAATTGCTCAAGATATGTCAGGTGGTATGCTTGGGAAAATTACACAAGGCGCTTCTATCTTAGGTATGTTCATCATTGGAGCCTTGGTTCAACGCTGGGTAAGTATTTCATTTACACCAGTTGTTTCTCAAGTTGAACAATCGGAAGGAGCTTATATTGATTGGTCAAGCATTAAAGGAAATGCGGACGGAATTAAATCGGCATTAGAACAATATTCTTCTTTAGGAGCCAATGGATTGAATCAAGTAAAAACAACAACCTTACAATCAAACTTAGACTCTTTGATTCCGGGTTTAGCTGCTCTATTATTAACATTATTATGTTGTAAATTATTAAAGAACAAAGTATCTCCAATTGTGATTATCATCGCATTATTCGTTGTAGGTATTGTTTGTCGAGTTATTGGAATTATGTAATAGATTAGGAGGGAATATATGGCACAATCATTAAATACAAGTGTAGATTTAACAATAAAAGCATCTTCTTTTCAAGGACTAACAAGTACGGGAAGTGTAATGATTGGTAATAAAGCATTTGAATTTTACAATGAAAAAAACGTTGAAAAGCACATTCAGATTCCATGGGAAACTATAGATCGAGTCGAAGCAAGTGTATGGTTTAATAAGTCTATCAGTCGTTTTGTGATTTTCTTAAAAAATGATACATATTATTCATTTTCAACAAGAGACAATAAAAAAACGCTGCGTGCCATGAATCAATATATTCCTTCTAATAAATTATTACGCTCATTAAATTTCTGGGATATTTTCAAAAGAGGTTTAATGGTCATTCCAAATAAAGTCTTACATAAGTCTGTAGAATAATCTACGGACTTTTTGTTTGTGAATATGGTACTATATCTATATGTTGTTAGATATTCCAAATAAAGAAAAAGTTGTGATAGGAAAATTCATCGATCAAGAAAGAAAATATCGCTTTAAAGAATTGAAACAAAAACAATTCAAAATTAATACGTTTATTGAAGGTATTTGTTCGAAACAAACGTATCAAAAGCTGAAAAAAGAACCATTAATTGAAAGTCAGATTTATGATGAATTATTAAAGAGGTTAGGCTTTAAATACGATTATACAAATAATAGGAATTTAGAAAATGTAGAACAGCAACTTTATCAATATTATAAAGAATATGATGTAAAGAAAGCTAAAACATATATAGATGAAATATGGATTCCATATCTTGATTCTAGAAAAATATATCCTCATGAATATATAGTCTTGAAATGCCTAGAAGAAGATAACATAAGTAGATATCTGGAATCTATGTATATGTTGAATGATATAGAAAAGGAAATATTTTCGATTCTACTTTTACATAAAGTCTATCAAGAAATAGAGTGTACAGAAATTCCATTTGAAACATTAAGCATTCAACTCAATGTGACAAGGATACAATACCTGTTTGTGTTAATCAAACAAGAAAAATATTTTCAGGCAAGTATAGTATGTTATGAATTACTCGGATCAAAATTAAGTGAAAAAGAAATTCTATTGTGTTGGATCGCAAAGTTATTTATTTTAAACGCGATTGAGCCAAGTGATTTTTACTCTCAAGCTCAAAAATTAATGAAACATCCAAAATTTTCAGAATGTGAAGATACTTTACTAGTAAATAATGTGTATCATGTAGTTGGTTTATATGAATATAAAAACCATCATTATGAAAAGGCATGGGATTATTTTTTTCATATAGTAAAAGATTCAAGATTTACTTTTCCGGAACTGTTATTGATGGAGCATATAAGTACGTTGACGAATAAAAGAATTCCAGAAGATTTAGAACCTATAGATGTTTTAAATCAAGAAAAGGAATATGTTACGTTATATACATATTATCAATATAAAAAAGAAAAACGAGAATATGATTTTTTAAATCAATATTTAATAGAATCTTGTGCACCATTAATACCAAATACATATCCTACTTGGATTTTAAAAGGGATTATTCGAGATGAATTGCAGTGGATTTCTAAACAAACAAAAGAAACAAAATATTATTATCAATTCAATCGATTATACAAGTAGACTTTTAGTAAAAAAATACGCAAATTTATATATATTTGTAGCTAAAATTCGATTTTTACCAAACATAAGATATTTAAATACAATATTTTTGTGAGGTGAGAAAAAATGGAATTGTTAGAAACTAAAATTAAAACATTAGAAGACCAAGAGTTAAACATTGGTTGTATTATAATTCACTAAGCATTTGATTTTCCAAATGCTTTTTTTGATGGAGGAATTATGAAATTAAGCAGATACAATATATATAAGAAGAAGGAAAACGGTGTGTTTCTAGTTCATACTTTGACAGGATCCGTGGTAAATGTTTTTGATCCAGAATTACTAGATGTTATTAAAAGATTAAGAAAAAAAGAAAAAGTAGAAATCAATACGAATGTTAAAAAACTAATGGATCTAGGCTTTTTAAAAGAAGAAAATGACGATGAAAACTTACCTATAAAAGAAATTATACAAAATTATAAGAATAATGAACTAACGCTTACTCTGTTTACAACAAGACAATGCAATTTTAGATGTGTGTATTGTTATGAAAAATTTAGTGATACTTGTTTAAGTAAGCATAATTTTCAAACGATTATGAAATTTATAAATCAATTTTGCGATAAACATGCGATCACAAAAATTAGAATCAATTTATTTGGAGGCGAGCCATTGTTGAATTATCAAAATATTGTTTATTTTCTTAATGAATTAAATGAGTTTTGTGAAAGATCAGATATAAATTTATCTGTTGGTATGACGACAAATGGCTATTTATTAACAAGTGAAAAATATAGTTGTTTATATTTGTTAGGATTAAAAGATGTACAAATTACTTTAGATGGATTTGAATGTGAACATAATCAAAAAAGATTTCTTAGAAATAAAGGAAAAATATTTCAAACTATCATAAAAAAATTTAGACGACATCTGCACCCTTGAAGAGCATAGTAAGATATTGATCCGTACCAATTTTGATGCAGATTCCATCCAACGAGAAGAAGATTTTTTATTGTATTTGCATAAACGCTATGGACATCATATTATGGTTCATTATGAAGCTATAAAAAATGGAATGATAACTATAATAAGCAAGTATTTAACTCATCTCAAGAGCATAATCAAACGATTTGTTTGATTCAGTTTTGTAGAGAAAATGGAATACAGGATTCTTATTCTTCTTATTTATCTTATGGAAGTCTTGTTTGTGTTCATGCACAAAAGAATAGTTTTATTATAGATGCAAATATGAACTTGTTAAATTGTACGGTGAATCTAGATGATGTCGTTGGTCAATTAAATGATGATGTGAATTGTTGCTTCAATGAAAATTATGAATTCAAGCAATCCTCTTTTAAGGAATGTAACGAATGTGCGTTGTTGCCAATGTGTTTATATGCAAGATGTCCTGCAAGCAAGCTAAAGAAATGTGATTCTATGAAGAATTGTAAAAAATATATGGATATTCTTGATGCTCACTATAATGCTGGGAGGTAATATATTATGATGTTTGAACATACTTATATGAAAGAACTTAAAGAGATTCGAGGCTATCAAATGATCACAGCACTATGGATGATTTTGTATTCTTGTATTTCGTTATTGTTGGTATCAAAAATTTCAAATTTAATTGATTCACTTACGAATTCAAATTTAATTTGGAAAGATGTTCTCTTATTTTGTGTATACTTATTCTTGTTTGTGATTGTTTCTTTTGTAAGTCAATATTATTTTAACAAATTACCAATTCTAGGGAAAAATACACTTGAGAAGAAATTGTACTCGAAAATGCTTTACAAAGATAATGATTTTTTTATAAAGAATGAGGAATCCCAGTTAAGCTCGATTTTTCAAAATGACATTCAAACATTAGGAAGTGGATTGGCTGTAAATCCAGTATCTATTTTATATCAAAGTGTAACATTTTTATGCATTGTGTGTATGATGCTTTATTATCATATTGTATTAACTTGTTTATTATTTTGCGTGGTCTTTGTGTGCTTTTTTGTAACAGGATTCCTATCTAAAAAAATATCACAATACAATAATGAAGTGTTTTCACAAAAGAATATCTTTGTTCAAAAGATTACAGAGAGTATTCGTGCTCACTCTATTGTAAGTATGTTATATAAGGAAAATGTTTATGAAAGTAAATTCAATAAGTTTGTAGATCAATCTTTACAAAAAACGGAATATAAACAATCACTGTATCAGGCTTTCTATATTACAATTTATATTGTGCTATCTATCGCTTTACCTCTTGGCTGTATGGGATTAGGGATTTTATTTGTATATTTTCATCAATTAACAATCGGTAAATTATTAGCTATGTATGCATTGATTACACAAGCACAAGAACCAATTCGTCAATTGGCGGAATTGAGGACTGCAAATGAATCGATGAAAAAACTATCTGATTGTGTAAGTGTTGTTTTTTGTGAAAATAGTAGAACTTGTGCAAGCAAAGAAATTGATTCTATAGATACTATCGATATTAAAATTGATTCATTTGGATATGATAAAACAATCATTCAAGAATTGAATTATACAATACATAAAAAAGATAAAGTTTGGATTGCAGGACAGAGTGGTTGTGGAAAAACTACTTTAATGAACTTGTTGATGGGCTTTATACGAAAAGAAAATACAATCTATATGAATGGAATGGATATTTGTGAAGTAAAAGATGTATACAAACATATGTTGTTGGTAAATCAGACACCTTATATTTTTGATGCTTCTATATATGACAACATTACCATGTATGATTCGTTTTCTGATGATGAATTTAATGAAGTTGTTTCTGTTTGTCAGTTAAAGGATTTATTGGATGAAAAAGGAAAAGATTATCTATTAAAGTCTTCATTAAATATCAGTGGAGGGCAGGCACAAAGGATATGCTTGGCAAGAATGTTGATTCGAAAACCAGATGTGATTTTGTTGGATGAGCCAACAAGTGCACTCGATGAGAATACAAGTCTATTATTTACAAGTGCTTTAAAAAATTATTTAGAGACATATGACATAACCTTACTTGTTGTATCTCACAAAAAAGATATAACTTCAATTTGTACACGTAAACTACAATTATAGTTAAATGCCACTACCCGTTATGTTTTGAAATCCATACTGTTCGATGTTATACTTTCAAGACTGAAAGAGGTATAGGATGGTTGATTATTTAGTAAAAAAAGTAGTAAAAAATAGTGAAGATACAAAGAGCGCCAAGGTACGTTCGGATGTAGGTAAATTATCGGGCATTATTGGCATTTTTAATAATATCTTTTTGTTTGTGATTAAATTTGTGATTGGAACACTTGTTCATTCAGTGTCCATTCAGGCAGATGGTATTAATAACTTAACCGACGCTGGATCGAATGTGATTTCCATTTTATCTTTCCATTTCGCAAATAAGCCGGCTGATAAAGATCATCCTTTTGGACATGAAAGAACAGAAACAATTGCTTCTTTGTTTGTGGGAATTTTGATTTTTGTCTTAGGCATTGAAACGGCCAAAGAGAGTGTAGATAAAATTATACATCCTGGAAACATCAATTTTCGCATGATTTCTATCCTTATATTGATGATATCGATTATTGTGAAATTATGGATGTATATCTATAATAAAAAATTATCTGTAAAATATGAATCGAGTCTACTTGAGGCAACCGCGCTTGATTCGATTAGTGATGTATTTGGAACAACAGCCGTATTATTTTCTACTCTCATTTCACCCTTGATTTCTTTTAATTTAGATGGATATATGGGTGTGATTGTTTCTTGTATTATAATGTATAGTGCTTTTGGGTTGTTAAAAGAAATGATTAATACTTTATTAGGGGAAGCGCCAGATTCGCAATTGGTACATGATTTTGTTGAAAGAATTATGGCACATCCTAGTATTTTGGGTGTTCATGATGTGATGGTTCATAATTATGGTCCAAATAAAATGTTTGCGAGTGCTCACGTAGAAGTGGATGCTTCTCAAGATATTTTTGAAACCCATGATTATATTGATAATATTGAAAGAGAAGTTAAGGAACAGATGAATATCGAGCTTGTTTTACATATGGATCCTGTAAAAGTGAATGATCCGGAAACCGAATATTATCGTGAAAAAGTGGCCAAAGCGATTCGTCAAATCGATACGAGTTGGGGATTTCATGATTTTAGAATTGTATCCGGACCAACCCATGTAAACTTAGTGTTTGATTTAGTAGTTCCTTTTGAGGAAAAGTACAATCAAAAACAGATTGAAGAAGCTTTGTTGAATCATATTCATTCGAATAAAAAGATTTATTTAGTCATCACGATTGATCATCCATTCGCATAAAAAAGGCCTGTAGATTTTCTACAGGTTTTTAAGTACATGATCAAAAATGTAATGGCCTACGCCACCTTCTTTACATCCGTAATCTGTGACGTCATTGGCAATCTTCTTTGTGTTTTCGTTTCCGTCTTTTAAACAAACGCCCCAACCACATTTTTGTAGAAGTGAATTATCATTTTCATTATCTCCAAACGCAATGACTTCTTGAATGTCAATATTGTTCCAGTCACAATATTTTTGCATACCCGAACCTTTATCAATTCCACTATACATGATTTCAATGGAGCCAGGGAATGTTTCTACGGTTTGGTATGTATCATGATAACGATTATGGACCATCTTTCTTAATGTTGGAGACACTTCTTGTGTGGTTCTAAATAATAACTTATAAATTGGCTTCTCGCAAAAACCATCAATATCCCCGGTTTTATCTACAAAAAAGAATCCGTGTCTTTTGGCTGATTCAATTAATTCAGGACCAATATTCATGGCATTTCTTAAACCATTGCCTTCAGCATTAACAGCTATTTTATACTCATTTATCAATGGCATGAGATAGGTAAGAATGTCTTTAGTTTCTTCTACACTCATCATGTCCATAGAATAAGAATGGTCATGAATGCGATCATACACCATTCCACCATTCATACCGACCACAAAATCAAATTCAAAAGGAAGCTCCCATATTTTTCCTCTATTTTTTTCTGTATCGGTGATTTCTCGTCCTGTAGCTAAGCCAAGTAATATGCCTCGATTGTGTAGTTCTATTAGAGCTTTTTTTGTGATATCAGGAAGAGGATCTCCTTTATCGCTTAGCGTCATATCAATGTCGGCCGCAAAAGCCTTTATTTTCTTTATCATCAAATTCCCTCCTTGAATGATAACGTTTTCACAGCTAATTTTAACTCTTTTACACCTATATTCAAGCGGTTTGAATGATTTTCTTTATACTTGAAACTTGTTGATATTGTTCTTTTGTAAGTTTGTTTGTGATGAAAATGTCGATTTCGTGAAATTTGGCAAAGACATCACTTGGTGGATTATCGAATTTATGATAATCGGCTACGACAATGATTTTTTCGCTTTGTTGCATGATATGTCTTTTTAAAGTGTAGTCACTTTCACGTGTGGTAAAACCAGAACTATTTTTGATACCTAAACTTCCTAAAATGGCGATATCAATATGGATTCGATCCATTGCTTGGCAGGCGAATTCTCCATAGGTACGATTGGTTAAATTGGAAATATGTCCTCCTAATACAAGGGTATGAATGTTACTTAAACAGCATTTATAGGCAATCAAAGGGGAGTTGGTGACGATTGTGATTTGTTTCTTCTCTTGAAGAAAAGGGATAATGGCTTGGCATGTACTTCCTGCATCAAGATAGATAAACATGCGATCTTGAATGAATTCGCTTGCCTTCATCATAATGGCTTTTTTTTCGTCATAATATTCTTGATTTCGTAGTACGATGGAAATTTCACTCGAATATTCTTTTTGATAGACATATCCATTTCGTTTTTCTATGATGTTTTGTTGTTCCATTTCAACAATGTCTTTTCGAATGGTTTCTGCAGTGACATGAAATTCTTTGGCCAAATCGATAATACGGATCTTTTCTACTTCGTTTATTTTTTTACGAATGTTAAATTGTCTTTCATCTTTCTTTTTTGACATAACTATACCTGTGTTACTTTCTTTATGGATTTGACAATTTCATATTGTTCAGGTGTTAGAGGGTTGGTGATAAATTCATCGAATTCATTAAATTTACAAAATGTATAGGGGGCAATATCTTGGAGATTGTTTACTTTACTGGAATCGGCAATCATTATTTTTTTAGTGGATTGGTTGAGGATGTGTCGTTTAAATCCTAATTCATCTGCAGAGAAGGAGGTGAACCCGTGGCTTTTTTCTGTGAAAGAGTCGGTTCCCATAATGCTTAAATCAATGTTTAAATGATCAATTAATTCTGTCGCAAAATGTCCATAGGTACGTCTGCCCATGTTAAAGAGTAGACCTCCGGCTAAGATAATGTTGAGATCCATGTTGCAGCCTTGATAGGCAATCAAAATGGAATTGGTCACAATGGTGATGTCTTTGCGGTTTTGTAAGGCGCTTAATGCGGTAAGAATGGTGCTTCCTGCATCTAAAAATACGGTTTGTCCACTTTCTATTCGCTTAAAAGCTTCGAGCGTTACTCTTTTTTTATTTTCGTTGTTTTCTTTTGTCTTTAATTCTACATTACTTTCTACAGTAATACTTGGTCGATAGGCATAGCCATGTTCTTTAATGACAAGATTGTCAATTTCGAGTTCGTTTAAATCTTTACGAATGGTTTCTGGGGTAACGTCTAATCGTTTTGCCAGGTCAATGACTTTGATTTTGTTTTCTTGTTCTAAAATTTGATAGATTTTCTTTTTTCGTTCATCTTTTTTTTGACTCATAATTTTACCTCTATGTCTATGATATAAAATATTTTCTTTTGAAACAAACAAAATATGAATAAAAATGTTTTAAAAACCAACAAAAAAATTGGAAATAATGAAATTCAAAAGATTTTATTGTTTTAAAAAAGTGTATCAAAGATAATATGGGTGTCCAAGGGAGGTAAAGAAAATGTGTACAGTAGTCCATTTAGAACCAGAAGAATTCGCAAAAGAGTTGTATCATAGCCAGAAACCTGTTTATGCCAGAACGTATGTCCTCGACTGTGGTATAGCGGTAGTGATTTATATGTGTTCTGATTCACATTTCCTTTACTATTTGGATCGTCCTGATTGTTCTATTGAAAAGAAGGACCAACTCAACTCCATGGATTTCTATGATCTCCATGCGGAGATTTATCGTAAGGTAAATCTCGACAATCGTCTTCGCGAAGGACGTTCCCACTAATTAGAACTGATTGGTTCTAATTTTTTATTTTTAATTTTATCGACAATGTAGAAAGTATGTGTAGCATCTTTATCGCAAATAGGAATTTCTATTCTATCTTTATAAATTTCATATGGTAACACACCACGAATTGAACTAAATGTGGGAATGTCCGATATTTTCATAAGGCCAGCGTAGGATTCCAAGTCTTCTTGTATAAAAAACTTTGAATTATACAATTTTTGTTTGCGTAGAGATTCTCAATAGCCTACATTTTTTAAACATAAGAAATTCATTCCATTCAGTTGATCAAGGGAAACGAATTTTTGGCTTGCGAGTATATGATCTTTTTTTATAGTAAATACAAATATATTCATCAAATCTCGTTTTTTGGTGGAGAACCACTTATAAAAATCGATTTAATCGAACAATCATGTGATTATATCAACTCATATTGTAAGAATAATAAAATTCCTCTTCCTATTTACTCTATGGTGACAAACGCTACGTTAATGGATGATAAGGCTATAGAAGTTACATCAAGATATAAGATTCATATAAATGTAAGTTTAGATGGGCCTAAAGAATTTAATGATAAACAAAGGATATTTGTTGATGGAAACAAAAGTGTATTTGATCGAGTGGATAAAAATATAACAAAACTAAGAAAGAAACAATCTTTTTCGATTGAATCTACTTGTAGTAATTGTATAGATGAATTTGGCTATACATTTAAAGATATTCAAGATTATTTCAGAAATCGATATTCCATTTCTAGAGTGAATGTTTCAGCTGCAATAATCGTTGATAATGTGGATGATAATTTAAAATTAGAAAATAATGAGCATGTTGGAAATAGCACATTAATGATGGTTCAAAAGTTTTTCAATCAAGAAGAATTTGTGTTTAATGATCTTATTATTCGATTATTGAATACATATTTTACAAATTATTATTGTTCAACGTTTTGCGATGCGGGAGTTACACAATTTTCGATATGGATGAATGGAGATGTATATCCTTGTCAATTGTATATAGGTAAAGCAAATTATAAATTAGGAAACATTAATGAGCTAAATGAGAAAATGTTAAATGAGTTTAAAAATAAACAACTTAAAAATTTTGAAAAGTGCGAAAAATGTGGATATATTCGATTTTGCCAAACTTGTTTGAGAAGACGGAATGAGATTAAAGATAGTGCCGAATATTGTGAAGATATAAAAAGTGCAATTGATTATTTTCTAGATTCCTTGTTATCATTGAAATATCAAAATAAACCAAGATATGAATTATTGAAGGAAGGATATTTGAAGTTTTATGAAGAGAATCAATGAGAGCTCATTAAATGAATTCATTAAAGAGTGTCAATCTTATTATGCTGATAAACGGGTAGAGACTGTATTAATGTATGAGTTGAATAAAAGCAAAGAAGAGATAATGATAGGGGATAGAATACATATTTCTGAAAAGGCAGTAAAACAGTCTTCTGATTCCGTATCTTTAGATATAAGATATTTCTGGTTTGTTTGTGCAAAATTAAAAGAAAATGGTAAAGGGATTTTAATGATTCATAATCATGGGAATCAAGCCAAGCCATCACCAAAAGATGAAAATTCATATCAAGAAATAAAAAAGATCATCAATTATTGTGGGATAGACACGTTTATGTTTTGTGTTTATTCACCTTCGGAATTTTATTATCGAATTTCAGGGGAAATATTTGATGAAAAAAAGTTAGAATTGTAGTCATTCTAACTTTTTTGCTTAATATAGCCAAAAGTAAAGTGTTCACCCGTTTTTTTATCATTACGATAACTGAAACAAGAATCCAGTTCTTTTTTTGTGTCATATACACTTGGATGAATGTTTTCTTTTGGAATATTTAAATCTAAACACATCTGAACATTGATTCCCTGATTATCAATGAAGGATTTATTGTTTGGCATATATCTTATATATGGCGTGGTATCCGCTTTTATTTTTTTGATCTGTTCCACAACTTCCATACCTACTTCTAAAGAATCATATTGAATGCTTGGGGAAAAGTATACTTGTGTTGTTTCTGGATGAAGTAATTCTTTATCCATTAATTCTTGAATACATTTTTGTGTGATTTCAAGAGTCGTTCCTTTCCAACCGGAATGAATTGTACAAATACAAGGTGTTGTTTCATCTATGACAAGAATACCAAGACAATCAGCAGTAAATACACCAATAAGAATGTTTGGCTCTGTGGTATAGAGGGCATCTACATCCATGATGCTCGTATCCTTATTAAAAGCTCCTTTGCCTATATCTTCCTTTGTGACTTGTGCCATTTTATTTGTATGCTTTTGCCAAGGAAGAACCCAATGATCAAGTGGCATATTTATTTCTTTTGATAATCTTTCTCGATTGATCATCACATCGTCCGGATTTAAACATACATGAAGAGCCATGTTATTTTGTTCGGGAAGAGTCATGTCTTTTAGGGTTGTACAACCAAAGATCTTATCATTATTTATATGGATAATTTTATTCGTTTGTGTAGACATTTGTGATTTCTCCGATATAGACATAGTGTAAATCATCTTCTGGATACATTTGTTTGTAAAGCTCTTCATATAAGAAATGATCTTTTTCAAGTTTTCCTACATAGATTTTCTTACATAAAAAGACCTCTTTTGCTTCTTTAAACGTTGGCAAACCTTCAATTTCTGTGACATGAAAGTTTACGTTTGAAATCTTATCTTCATCTCTGCCAGATTTTGTGCCTAAATAGCCCAGTTCTTTATGTTTATCGTCAAAGAAAGAAATGGTAAAATTTTCTGAAGCATCGACAAATTCTTTTGTATAGCGTTGTGGACGAATGAAGACAACGACAATATTTTTGTTCCATAAATGACCAATGCATCCCCATGATGCAGTCATGGTATTTGTGATGCCTTCTTTTTTTGCACTAATTAATAACCATTCTTTTCCAATCTTATCAAATGGATTGAAACTAAGAGAGTGAATATCTGTTTGTTTAAACATAAGTAAGTACCTCCAAAACTAATTTGATTGTATTAAAAAAAGCTAGAAATTTCTAGCTTTTTAATGCGACATACACTTCTGCTGAAGCGGCTTGATAATATGGATCTACAAATATATTACCAATTCCACATAAAATAGTTCCTAGAATCCACCATCCAATGAAAGATAAATCCAATACGAATAAGTCCATTTTTTGACCTTTTGTCAATTCTTTCGATTTCGCAAAAGCATCATTTAAGCTTGTGCTTGGATCTTCTGCAAGAATGTATGGAATCATTGAGTATTCATAAGCCTTTACAATGCCTGGAACAACCAACAATAGAGTCCATAAGAATAATTTAATATCCATCACTAACATAGTTCCTACTGTGTTTAAGTAGTTTGATTTAAATGCACTAAATAATGCAGATAATGGTGGGTTTTCATCATGGTTCTTTAGGTAATAACTAGCCTTTCCTACTTTAATTGGATTCGCAATAAAGATTCCATAAAGTAAAGCTAATAAACCAATAATGGAAATAATGGTTGTTAATAGGGCCTGTACGTCAAAATCTAGATTTAAATCATCAAATTCAATTTGAGTCGTTGCGACACCTTTTGTGAGTAAGCTTGTCAATAATGAAATCACAAACATTTTCCAATAGTTTCTTTTCATGATAACTTTGGCTTGTGCTTTCACATCTTTTCTATTCCACATAATTCCCTCTCCTTTTCTTTGGTTAAAGTATACTATAAATATACGAATTAGGAAAATAGATTAAATATAGTTAAGTTTAAAACGCGATGGTAGAAGCTTATTGGCAAATTGGAAAATTAATTGTTGAAGAGCAGAGTGGAGAAGAACGTGCTGAATATAGTGCTGGTCTAATAAGAGAGTTGTCAGTGAATTTAGGTAAGGGCTTTAAAGTCTCAATGGAGTACAAGACAGTTAGAAAGACAGATTCGTTGAAATTTTCAACAATATACATTGATGGATTTACCATATAACAATATCTCAAAAATTCTGCACAAATTATATCGGGATTTGCCTTTAACAATACAACACTCTTTTGTGATAAGGTTCTCTCTGTAAGAGAATTTCAAGCAATGGCAGATTTGCCAATAGTAGCTCCTGTATTAACAATAACCATATCCCCTTGTTCAATGTTGTAACGACGATAATCTTTCAAAAAATCTGAATACGTAATTTGTGGCACAGTATCGTAATGAATTTCTTCGTCATATATTTCACGTGCACCCACATAATAATAACCAGAATTTTCCTCTTACTCATAGCTCCATTTTTAATTATGTCATAATTATTTCAATTTAGTCTTTTTATAAAAAATGACTAAATTGAATTGTGGAATGACTAAATTGAAATTATAATGATGATAAGGGAGGAAATAATGAGATAATTCGAATATAAAGAAAGTTGGAAGAAACTTTTGACTCCAAATATCGTTTCACTTTTGACTTCTATTCATGAGTATAAAGGGGAACAAAATTTATTTATTGAATCTAATTCCGATAAGCTTACCGAACTATTAGAGATAGCTAAAATTCAAAGTACGGAAGCTTCAAATAAGATTGAAGGAATTATTACGACAGATGATCGTTTAAAGAAGCTTGTTATGGATAAAACGATGCCTAAAAGTAGAAGTGAAAAGGAAATAGTGGGTTATCGTGATGTATTAAATACAATTCATGAGAGTTATGAATATATTCCTGTTAATGCGAATTATTTTCTTCAATTACATGGGGATTTATATAAGTATAATGGTTTGAGCTTTGGAGGAAAATTTAAATCGTCTGATAATATAATCGCAGAAGTTGATGCTAGTGGGAATCAAAGAATAAGGTTTCAACCTATTGAGGCTTGGGCTACACCAGAAGCTATGCTTAACATGTGTATTGCATATAATGATGCTATTAATGAAGGTATTGATCCATTAATACTAATGCCAATGTTTATATTGGATTTCTTGTGCGTTCATCCATTTAATGATGGAAATGGAAGAATGAGTAGACTACTTACGTTGCTTCTTTTATATAAATCTGGATATATAGTTGGTAAATATATAAGTATAGAAAAACTGATTGAAAAATCAAAAGATACTTATTATGAACAATTACAAGCTAGTTCATATGGATGGCATGATAATACAAATGATTATGAACCGTTTGTAGAATATTATCTCGGAATAATTATTGCTACATATAAAGAATTTTCTAGCGGGGTACAGACATTGATTGAATCCGGAATGAGTAAACCAGAAAGAGTTCGTGAAATTATAAGAAAACACATAGGTAAAATCACAAAGAGTCAGATTATGGAAAAATGTCCAGATATTAGTGATACTACTATTCAAAGAACTTTGGCTGAATTATTAAAAAATAATGAAATTATTAAATTGAGTGGTGGAAGATATACTTCATATGTATGGAATGAGGAAAAAGAATAATGATTACAGGAGAATTAAAAAATCATTTAAAAGGAGTGAAATAAAAGTGTATCCTGGTGCATCATTACGTGAGATGGTAATGAATGCGATATGTCATGCAGATTATTTTATTTGTCCAAATATAAAACTTGAGTTCTTCCTTGATAGAGCAGAAATCACAAGTCCAGGTGGAATATTTGATAAGCAGGAATGATTAAAAATTTTGGGAAAGGCATTCCTAGAACGATAGAAGCTTACAAAAAATATGTTGCAAAAACCAGAATTCAAAGATAGCGGTAATTTCTTTATAGTTACGTCACTCTACAAAAAGAGTTACTGTAAAAAAACGAATTTATGAGTACTTGTGAAATGAACAAAAATGCAAGTTTGTACATCTTTTAGCACTCTGCACTTGAAAGTGCTAAAAGGTTGAGTATAATAATAAGTGAAGTTAAGGAATGATACATCCCCTAACTGATTGATAGATTTCATTAATCTAGAAATTGGGAGGCGATATTTATGAAATACTATCCAATGTTTGATTTATTTGATGACTTTTTTACAGGAAATACAACAAGTGATGTCATGAAGACGGATATTGTTGAAAAAGATGGAAACTATGAATTGAGTATGGAACTTCCAGGCGTTCAAAAACAAGATATTCAGATGGAATTGAAAGATGGATATTTAAAAGTAAGTGCAACTCATGGTTCATCTTCAGAAGATAAAGATGAAAAAGGACGTGTAGTTCGTAAGGAAAGAGTTTCTGGATCTTACTCACGTAGTTTCTATGTAGGTGAAAAAATTCAACAGGAAGATATCAAGGCAAGCTTTGACAATGGTGAGTTGAAAATCACAGTTCCTAAGGAAGCACCTAAAAAGATCGAGGAATCAAAATATATTCCTATTGAATAAGAGCTCATTTGAGTTCTTATTTTTTTAAAAAGAATTTAGCACTCATGTGTTGACGGTGCTAAAAAGTGTGGTATACTAATAGCAGACATGGAATATGAGTGCTAGAAGGGGGCTTTTCAATGGATATCACGCAACGCCAACGAATTATATTTAAAACGATCGTCGAAGAGTTCACTCGTTGTGCAGAACCGGTCGGATCTAAAAAGTTGATGGAGCTATTAGATTTTCCTGTTTCAAGTGCAACGATACGAAATGAAATGGCTGTTCTTGAAAAGGTTGGATTATTAGAAAAAACCCATACTTCGAGTGGAAGAATTCCAAGTCAGAGTGGCTATCGATATTATGTTGAAAACTTAATGGAAACCGATTTGGATGCGTCTACAAAAAATGCTTTACAACAAGTATTTAGTGAAAGACATTATTCGTTAGAAGAAGTGGTCCAAAAAAGTTGTGACATATTATCGCATATGACAAACTTAACAAGTGTTGTCTTAGGACCAGATAGCCGGCATCAGACTTTACAGCATGTTCAATTGATTCCGATCAATAATCAAAGTGCTGTAGCCATTATTGTTACGGATCAAGGGCATACGGAAAATAAAGTATTCCAATTTGGTACCGATATTTCATTACAAGACATTCAAAATTGTACCGATCTATTGAATGATCAATTAGTCGGAACACCGATTGAGAATGTTGTGGATAAGATGAAAGAAATTGAACCGATGATGGCTGCAAAGCTTGTTCGACATGAAGTTTTGTTTGAAGCATTCGTTTCAGCCTTTATGCGATTCGCATCTGAAAAGGTGGCGGTTTCGGGAAGAAGCAATATGTTGTCACAGCCTGAGTTTAGTGACATCAACAAGTTGAAAAACTTGATGAAAGTTCTAGAAGATGGAAGCTTATTCCACCAATGGACCGATCAAGAAGGAAATGTTGCGATTCAAATAGGTGAAAGAAATGAATTACTACAAATTGGAGATTGTTCGGTATTAACGACAAAATTCCATTATAACAACGATGAAGAAGGGCAATTGATGGTTGTCGGACCAAATCGAATGCAATATTCAAAAGTTGTTGCGCTAATGGATTATATGTCCAATGTGATCGAAGATGTCTTCGCAACAGATCAAGATAAAGGAGGTGCCGATAGTGAGTAAAGAAAAAGAAGAAATCAAGGAAGAAACAGTGGAAGAAGTGAAAGAGGAACCTACTGTTGAAAAAGAAGAAGAAAAAGAACCAAGTCCAGAAGAGATTATTGATGGTTTAAAGGCAGAGCTTGAAAAAGCGAAAACTGATGTAGCCCGTGCTTATGCGGATACAGAAAATATGAAAAAGCGTCTACAAAAGGATGCAGATACAACAAGAAAATATCGTTTTCAACAACCAGCATTGGAACTTTTGCCTATTCTAGACAATATGGAATTGGCATTAAAAGTCCAAACCGAAGATGAATCTGTTTTGAATTATGTCAAAGGCTTTGAGATGATTCATAAACAATTGAAAGGTGTGCTCGAAAAAGAAGGCGTACAGGAAATAGATGCATTAAATAAACCGTTTGATCACAATACGATGCAAGCTTTGATGCAAGAAAAGAAAGAAGATTGCGAAAGTGGAATCGTATTAGAAGTGCTTCAAAAAGGATATATGTTGAAGGATCGTATTTTACGACCTGCACTTGTAAAAGTAAGTGAATAAGGAGGAAATCATCATGAGTAAAATTATTGGTATTGACTTAGGTACAACAAATAGCTGTGTAGCCGTAATGGAAGGTAAAGATTGTAAAGTAATTCCTAACCCAGAAGGAAATCGTACAACACCAAGTGTTGTTGCCTTCAAGGATGGAGAGCGTATTATTGGTGATGCAGCAAAACGTCAAGCTGTTACAAACAAGAATACAATTTCATCAATCAAACGTTTGATGGGAACAAATGAAAAAGTGGAAGCAGAAGGAAAATCATATACACCACAAGAAATTAGTGCAATGATTCTTCAATACTTAAAATCTTATGCAGAAGATTATTTAGGAGAAACAGTAAGTAAAGCTGTTATTACAGTTCCAGCTTACTTCAATGATGCTCAACGTCAAGCAACGAAAGATGCTGGTAAAATTGCTGGTTTAGAAGTAGAACGTATTATTAACGAACCAACAGCGGCTGCATTGGCTTATGGTATTGATAAAACAGAAAAAGAACAAAAAGTATTAATCTATGACTTAGGTGGAGGAACATTTGACGTTTCTATCCTAGATTTAGCGGATGGTACATTCGAAGTATTGTCTACAAATGGAGATACTCACTTAGGTGGAGATGACTTCGATAACGTATTAGTAGATTGGATGATCGATACATTCAAGAAAGATAATGGTATTGATTTAAGACAAGATCCAATGGCTATGCAACGTTTAAAAGAAGCTGCAGAAAAAGCAAAGAAAGATTTAAGTGGTGTTATGCAGACACAAATCAGCTTACCATTTATCTCAGCCGGAGCTGCAGGACCATTGCACTTTGATACAACGTTAACACGTGCAAAATTTGATGATATGACTAAATCATTAGTAGAGCGTACATTAATTCCAATTGAAAATGCTCTAAGAGATGCTAAATTAAGCAAATCAGATATTGATGAAGTCTTATTAGTAGGTGGATCTACACGTATCCCAGCTGTTCAAGAAGCTGTTAAGAAAGCATTAGGAAAAGATCCTAACCACTCTGTAAACCCTGATGAAGCTGTAGCGATGGGAGCTAGTATTCAAGGTGGCGTTATCTCTGGTGATGTAAATGATGTCTTATTATTGGATGTTACACCACTTTCATTAGGAATCGAAACAATGGGTGGCGTTATGACTGTATTAATTCCACGTAATACAACAATTCCTACAAGTAAATCACAAATTTTCTCAACAGCTGCTGATAACCAACCTGCCGTAGATATTCGTGTATTACAAGGTGAAAGACCGATGGCAAATGACAATAAAGAATTAGGAAACTTCCAATTAAATGGAATTGCTCCAGCTCGTCGTGGTGTGCCTCAAATCGAAGTTAAATTTGACATTGATGCCAATGGTATCGTACATGTAAGTGCTACAGATAAAGGTACTGGTAAAGAACAACATATCACAATTCAAAACTCTAGTGGATTAAGTGATGAAGAAATCGATCGTATGGTTCGTGAAGCGGAAGATCACAAGGCTGAAGATGAAAAGCGTAAAGAAGAAATTGATTTACGTAATAAGGCAGAAGGATTTATTTCACAAATCGATGGTATGTTAGAGGACAACAAAGATAAGATTGATGCAAAACAAGCTGAAGAAACTAAAAAATTACGTGATGACTTACAAAAGGCATTAGACGAAAACAATATGGAAGAAGTGAAGACAAAGCTTGAAGTTCTAGAAAAAGCAGCAATGCAGGCAGGACAAGCAATGTATCAACAACCAAATGGTGATGCTTCACAAGATCAATCAAGCACACAAACACATCAGGGTGATGATGTAGTTGACGGTGAATTTACAGAGAAGTAAAATAAGTAAGCAAAAGTTCTAGCTTGGCTAGAACTTTATCGTATGGAGGGATGCACATGGCAGAAAAACGTGACTATTATGAAGTGCTTGGCCTACAAAAGGGTGCAACACAAGATGAAATTAAAAAGGCCTATCGAAAACTGGCCATGAAATACCACCCCGACAGAAATCATGAGCCTGGTGCGGAAGATAAATTTAAAGAAATCAATGAAGCCTATGAAGTTTTAAGTGATGAAAAGAAAAGAGCAACCTATGATCAATTTGGCCATGCCGGTATGGATGGAGCGAATATGGGAGGTGGATTCTCTGGAGGATTTACAGACTTCTCGGATTTAGGCGACATTTTCGGATCTTTCTTTGGAGGAGGATTTGGCGGTGGCGGATCAAGCCGTCGTTCAAGTAATCAACCTCGTCAAGGGCAAGATCGTTATATGCAAATGCGTATTGATTTTATGGATTCGATTTTTGGAAAAACAGAAACGATTTCATTAGATGTCGATGAAACATGTAAGCATTGTAATGGCTCTGGTGCAGAAAGTGCTAGTGATATACATACTTGTTCAACGTGTGGTGGTACTGGCTATGTGATGTCGCAACAACGTACACCTTTTGGTGTTATCCAGCAACAAAGTGTTTGTCCAGACTGTCATGGTACTGGTAAGAAAGTAACACGTGCATGTAGCCATTGTCATGGTAAGGGTTATGAACATCGTCGTGTGAAATTAGATATCAAGATTCCGGCTGGTATTCAATCGGGTCAACAGATTCGTATTCCACAAAAAGGTGAAAGAGGAAGTAATGGAGGGCCAAATGGAGATTTATATATCGAAATTTTGGTGAATCCACATTCTACTTTCAAACGCGAAAACAACAATATCTTCATTCAAGTTCCAATTAGTTCGATTGATGCGACGATTGGATGTACAATTCAAGTACCAACTGTATATGGAGATGTGGAATTAAAAATACCAGAAGGTACACAGCCAAACACCAAATTCAGATTGAAGGGTAAAGGTGTAAAATCTCGTTCAGGTCAAGGGGATGAATTTGTCGAAGTACAAATCGAAATTCCACGTAAACTTTCTAAAAAAGAACGTGAGCTTTATGAACAATTAAAAAATGGACAGGAATCTCCATTTGAAAGATTCAAAAAAGCATTTAAATAACATAAGATGCAAGCAGGACAATGTTCTGCTTGTTTTTTTATGTGATCAAAGCATGCACGTTATAGAAGTGAAATTGTAAAAATATAACCAAAAAGTTCTTGAGAATACTAATAAAAAGGACTATAGTAATATTGTAAATAAAAAAACATAACCAAGGAGATGAATTGTATGAAGAATTCGAAGCTATTAAAATCATGTTTAGCCCTAAGCATGGTTTTTGGAACAAATGGGTATTTAATGACAAATATAAGTGCAGAGGGGGAAGCGGAAGAAACATTAGATCCTGCATCTGTATCTACAACTTCAAATAGTAGTGAAGGTCAAGATGAAACCAATGCGGAATCCCAAAATATTGGGGGGGACCAAACGTCATCTCAAACCGCTACAGATTATTCAAGTTTGATTACTGACTCGTTGACATATAATGAGGATAAAACTATTGCTGTATTAACAATTTGTGTAAATACAACAGATTCAGTTACTTTAGATTTTAGTAATAGTGATGATTTAACTGAAAGTATGACAAATTCTAATTATGCGATTAATAACGAGTTGACAAATGGAACAACAACATATGCGTTTAATATAGCTAAGAATGGTACATATAATTTTGATGCGATTGTATTGGATGCAGAAGAGAATATAGTTGGTACAAAGAGTTTTACAGAAAATGTCACTGAATTAACAGATACTGGAGAAATACAGAGTGAATATAGTCAAGAAATGGCCAATACATTTACATTTAAAGCAAATATTACTCATGCTGAAGCTCAAGAAGTTGCCTATTACTATTGGCATACAGCATCAGATACTGAAAATGTGACTACAAATGACTTTAAGAAGATCAACGCTAGTTCAAGTTTTGATTTAGATGATTATTCAACTGATACTCAAGATGGATATATTGTTTTTTTAATTAAACCTAATGAAGGATATCTATTTACTGGTTTAGACGCTGACGGGAATGGAGATTTTTACGTAGTTGGATCAAATAATTATGGGAATATTGCTAAATATCCTGGATTAAGTAATGTTATGACTGTAGCCCAAAATGCTGGATATGTGGCTGTGTTTGGGTATAAAAGAGAAGCGAATTCAACTGGACAAGAAATAGAATTTGTGATTAATACTTTGAAGCCTTCATTAGGAGTTGAAGCCACTGTTAAAGAAGATAGTAATGTAAAAATTGGAGATGAAATAACATTTAATGTTATTTTAAAGCCTACTGTAGATCATGAGAATGCAAAGGTCATAGGAGTGACGATTAATTCTAATGCTTCGGCTACTACAGAAGAAGAACTTAAAGAAGTTACAACAATAAATGGCGTTGCGGTTGATCCAAGTAAAATTAGCGCTCTTACAGAGAATACGGATGGTACATATTCTGCAACTGTAAAACATACAGTAACAGCGGAAGATTTTGATGAACAACATGGTGGTACTATCACACTAAATGTAAATGCCTCTGTAACATACGCTATTACAGTCGAAAGTTCTGCAAAAGATGAAATTAAAACGACCTCTACTGTTACAGAAACTGGAACTGCAGACCCTGCGCCTACAATTACATTGAAATCATTAGACCTATACATTGGAAATGATAAGCTTAGCAACACAGAAACCTCAGTTACTAATGAAAGTAAAGTATATGATGGGACAGCATTGAATCCTTCTGTAACTGTGAAAGATGGTGATGATACAGTTGCTGATGATATTACGACAAAGTATTATGTAAAGAATGCTAATGGTTATTATGAAAATGTTGGAGAAACAGCTCCAAGTCTTAAGGATGCCGATAGTAAATCGGTTAAAGTTGTGGTTTCAAAGACTGGATATGCAGATAGTGTAGGCTATTATACATTAGAAGTTAAAGAACGTCCTGTTACTTTTACTGGTAATAGCGGTACTAAGATATATAATGGTCAGACTCAAACTGTAACTGGATTTGCGGATACTTCTACAGGAGAAAATACAGGATTAGTTTCAGGTCATACTGCAACAATGGACGCAAGAGTGTCTGGAAAAGATGTTTCTGCTACTCCTTATTCAGGAACAATTACTAATGCGAATGAAGTTGTGATCAAAGATGCATCTGATAATGTAGTGACAAGCAACTACAAAATCACAACAACTCCTGGTACATTAACAATTACTGGACAATCTATTAATTCTAAGAAAGAAGATGGAACAGACGATCCTGCATATAATGGTGTAACTGTTACAGCTCCAAGTGATACAGTATATAATGGTCAGTCTCAAAAATTAAAACCAACAGTCAAAGATGCCAATAATAATCCATTAACGGAAGGGACGGATTATGAATTAGAATATTCTAAAGATACAACAAATGTTGGTCCAGTCACTGTAACAATCAAAGGTAAAGGTAACTATACTGGAACGATTACAACTACGTATCAAATTACTTCTGCAACTGGATTAAACGTTACTGCACCAACTGGTGATGACATTACTAAAACATACGATGGAAATGCATTAAATCCATCCGCAAAAGCTTCTATTGATGGAGCTAAAATTACATACTATACAAAGAATGAATCTGGTGAATGGGCAGAATATGGAACAACGGCTCCATCTATCACGAATGTAGGCAGTTTGGATGTTAAGGTAATCGCAACAAAAACTGGATATGAACCAAGCGAAGCTACATATACATTAACTGTAAATACACGCTCTGTAACATTTACTGGACAAACGGCTACTCGAACATATACGGGAAGTGAAATTGAACTTACAACTGTTAGTACGAATGGATTAGTACCAGGACATACAAATAATGTAAGTTACAGTGCAAAAGGTACAAATGTACAAGCTGAAGATTACCAAGGAACAATTACTAATGCGAATGAAGTTGTGATTAAAGATGCATCTAATAATGTAGTGACAAGCAACTACAAAATCACAACAACTCCTGGTACATTAACAATTACTGGACAATCTATTAATTCTAAGAAAGAAGATGGAACAGACGATCCTGCATATAATGGTGTAACTGTTACAGCTCCAAGTGATACAGTATATAATGGTCAGTCTCAAAAATTAAAACCAACAGTCAAAGATGCCAATAATAATCCATTAACGGAAGGGACGGATTATGAATTAGAATATTCTAAAGATACAACAAATGTTGGTCCAGTCACTGTAACAATCAAAGGTAAAGGTAACTATACTGGAACAATTACAACTACGTATCAAATTACTCCTGCACCAATTGTAGAAGATACTGAAACGGATACACCAAGATTTACAATTAGTGAAATTGATTCTGTTGTATACAATGGAACAAGTCAAAAACAAGCACCTGTCATTAAAGATGGAGATAAAGAATTGAAAGAAGGACAAGATTACAAGCTTACATATTCTGAAGATACAACAAATGCAGGTGAAATCACGGTTACAATTGAAGGCTTAGGAAACTATGCAGGAAAAGTTACTAAAACATACAACATTCTTCAAAAACAAGTTACAGTAACCGTTAAAGATAACTCTAAAGTATTTGGATCAAAAGATCCTGAATTAAAGGTTGATGTTAAGGGATATGTGGAAGGCGAAGCAGATAAGATTTCTTGTTTAGTATCAAGAGATGTGGGTGAAGATGTTGGTAAATATGACATTGTCGCTCATGGTAAAACTTCCCAAGGTAACTATTTAGTGGAATATGTGCCGGCTACATTCACAATTACATCTCAAAGTATTAGTTCTGAGGATAAAGATTCTTATGGAAATGTTGAGATTGGAACATTGAATTCTGTTGTATACAATGGAACAAGTCAAAAACAAGCACCTGTCATTAAAGATGGAGATAAAGAATTGAAAGAAGGACAAGATTACAAGCTTACATATTCTGAAGATACAACGAATGCAGGTGAAATCACGGTTACAATTGAAGGCTTAGGAAACTATGCAGGCAAAGTTACTAAGACGTATACAATTATGAAAGTTAATTCGAGTGCAAACGTATCCGGAATTAGTTCTAAATACAATGGATCAAATCAAATCTTAGTAACCGATGCCAAGGTAGAAGGTGGAACCATCTACTATTCATTAGATGGTAAAACATACAGTACAAATATGCCAGAAAAGAAAGAGTCAGGAACATATACAATTTACTATTATGTTAAGGGAGATAAGAATCACAACGATTTAGGAAGTGAATCCAAACCATTAACTGTAGAAGCTAAAATCGTTGAAGAGGAAAAGGCTGAAAGTGAATCAAAAGTGAAAACATCAACAGCTACACATACATTCTTCTTTGAATCAATGGGAGTGGCAGCCGCCGGATTGTTTATCGCATTAAGAAAAAGGATGAATAAGTAAAAATATAAAGTGTAAAAAAATTTGGAGCAGAAAATTAATTCTGCTCCTTTTTATGTGAATCTAGAAAAAACATCGTAAATGTAGTTCTTGAAAGTAAGATGTCTTCATCATTATAAATAAAAACTTCATAAACACCTGTTGTTCGTCCACACGAAATCTCTTGGGCAATCCCAATCAATTTTCCACCACGCCCAGGCTTAATATAATTAATGGAACCATTGAGTGTAACGGAATCTCTTCCACTCGCAAAGCTTGCAGCACCAGCAACTGTGTCGGCTAATGAAAATAGGGCACCACCATGCACAAATCCATGAATATTTAAAATTTGTTCATCAATAATCATTTCCACCTTTGCGTAGCCACGATCCACTTCAACAACTTTCATATCATTGCTTTGTAAAAATTGAGAAGAACTGTTTAAACGTTCTTTTAAAGCTTCCATCATGCCTTCATTATAGCATGTTTTATGTTATAATGTTTATCGTGAATAAAGGAGAAAATGGATATGAGTAATAATACAGTATTTCAAATTGTCGTTGGAATTGTTTTAGTAGGATATATGGCTTTTGTGTTTTATCAAAGCCTAAAAGGATATATTACATATAAAAAGGAATTCGAGAAATTTAAACAATCTCACAAACATTATGATACATATATTGATGGTGGCTATTGGGTATGGATTATGGTCGCAATGGCTGTACTAGGTTTTGCGTTAATGTTTTTAGCACAAAATATGGCAAGTGAAGTAGGACAAGTTTATTATTATCGTCTTGCCTATGGATGTATTGGCTTAGTATTTCTAGGATTAGCGTTAGATTCTTATGTGAATCGTCGTGCCTATTTTACAGAAGATGGTTTCTTCTTTTCTGATAAATATTATCGCTATCGCATGCTTGCGAATTTTGAATATAAAAACAATCTTCTTACAAAAAATTGTACGGTATTAATGAGCAATCGTGATAAATTAACGGTGACAAAAAAATTAGGAGAAGCGTTAGAAGGAAAACAAAAAGAATATAAAAAAGCCAAAAAGGAACGTCGTAAATAATGGTTTTTTTATCAGACCTAGATGGAACCTTGATTGATAGAGAAGGAAAGATACATCCTATGGATGTACAAGCCATACATAAATGGACAGCTCATCATTCATTTGGTTTGGTTACAGGAAGAGATCAAGCATTCTGTCTAGACTTAATTCAGCGATATTCTTTAGCTTGTGACTATCTTATTACGAACAATGGAGCCAATGCATATATTAAAAATGAATGTGTATATTCCTCTTTGATAGATTTAGAACAAAGCATTCAAATTTGTAAGAATATCATTGAAAATACAAGACATGATATTTTTTATACAAATGAAAATGGCGAACGCTTTTATCCAATGCATACGTATGGCAAAGATCGTTTTATTCATTTTCATCAAAACAATCCAAGTTTGAATCATTTTTCTGATATCGATTTAATGGATTCGTTGAATTCTGGCTTAGCCAAAATCAGTCTGTATATTCCAAAAGATATAGATCGATGGCTTCAAGTTTATAAAGAAACATTTATGGATGTAGAAGTCATGAAAACGTCATCCGATTATATTGAAATCACAAGCAAAGGTACAAATAAGTGGAAAGCTTTTGAAAGTTTGAATCTAAGTGAATGCGCCTTTATTGGGGATGGAGAAAACGATCGATTGATGTTAAAAAACTTAGAACATACATATGTTATGAATCATGCACCAAAGGAAATTCTTTCTCTAGGTGTACATGTAGATTGTGTTGCACAAGCAATACAGATAGAAGGAGAAAAATATGTCTAGACAAAGAAAAAAAGGAGCCAAGGCAACGGCAGCAAGCATGGTATTGGACACTCTTAAAAAAAATGGTGCCATTGATTTAGAACATGCAGCAGAGGTAAGCGTATTTAAAAATCTTCCTTTCGCATCAAGTACAATTAGCTATACGATATCAAACTTGATGCAAGAAGGCGTAGTTGTACAGACGGAAGATCAAAAATATTATTATGATGATGCGGGATATAAGGCGCTGGAAACAAAATTTGTACGTAGCTATTCCATGATTTTTATTGTACCCATTCTAATCGCTATTTTATTGTTTGTACTTCAAAAATTTGTGTTTTAGGAGGTAAACATGCAAAGGCCAAAATCAGTCGCATATATCATTTTTTCAATCATAACCTGTATCGTTGTTGCGGTAACCACAACTTGGGGTGTAGGAAAAATAACCTCATCCAATATGATTTATGGAACGACTGTGCCTAAAAAGATTGGCGTTACCTACATGACTTACAATAATCCCTTCTATACGATTATTAATGAGGAAATTTCTAAAATTGCCAAAAAACATGGGGATAGTGTAATCACTTTAGATCCTGCGATGTCTTTAAAAAGACAAAAAGAACAAATGAATGCTCTCATTGAACAAAAGGTGGATGTGATTGTTCTAACTCCAGTGGATTTTGAAGGTTTAGAGCCGATGATAAAAAAAGCATATGAGGCCAATATACCAGTGATTGTTGTTGATACCAATGTTAAGGATAGTAAATATATCACGTATAGTGTTGTGAGTGATAATTATGATGCAGGGGTACAATGTGCCAATCATATGATGCAAAATTTGGAATCTGCCAAAATCGTTTTACTCCAACATAGCAGTGCAAATTCTGGATATTTACGTATTCAAGGCTTTTTAGACACGATTGAAAATTATCCACAATATGAGGTGGTTCAAAAAATTGAGTGCCAAGGACAATTAGAGCTTGCGATGCCAAAAATGGAAGCTTTTTTAGATAAAAATATTGATTTTAATGTTTTAATGTGCCTAAATGATCCAAGTGCCTTAGGTGGTATGGCGGCTTTAGAAGAAAAGAATCTATTAAATGGGGTCTACGTATATGGAGTGGATGGTACACCGGAGACAAAGACTTTGGTTTCTGAAGGTAAGATGCAGGCAACGGTCGCTCAATATCCTAAGAAAATGGGAGAAAAAGTAGGAAAGGCAATCTATAAAATTTTTGCGAATAAAAAAATCAAGAATAAAGAAGATAAGATGGATGTCCATATTGTAACCAAGGAAAATGTATCGAGTTATTCTTTGGAGGATTGGCAATGATTGAAGAGTTAAAGCGTTGTAGAGTTTGGGTCGCTTATACATTCATGTGGATTTTGAATTTTTCCTATCTATGGTATTTGGAAACGGTTATGAAAGATACGATTTCAGGGGTTATTGAAATGAATCGATCGAAAGATTTTATACAATCCATTCACTCTCTTGCTCTACAATCGACCAATGTGTTCCCTTATTCTATTTTTTATTTTTTTATTCTTTTACTATTAGTAATTTCTAGATCTATTTATAAAAATTATATCCATCATCAATTTTTCTATGTCTTTATTGAAATTTGTTTAGGATTTGCGATTTTAAAACACATTTCCTTTTGTTCAACGAGTATTCTATTCTTGATATTGGCCGATTCTTTAATGTGTGTGGATAAAGAAAAGTATCGGAATTTATTTTTGATTTCAATGTTGGGATTATTGTTTGTAGCGAATTATGGCTTTTTATCTGGAATCTTTCCAATGATTTCATTCTCCGAATATTTATCGGTTTATAATGCGAATACCCAATCTATTTTGTCAGGAATTGAAACGACGTTATCCAATCTTAGCTTAGTGGTGTTTATCGTGTTTATGATTTTATATCTTCAACAGCAGATGGATGAAACCCAAAAATTTGCGGCTTTAAATAATGAATTAAAACGATTGAATGCCCAATTAAAAGGGTATGCGAATTTACGTGAAAAAATGGGGGAGACCAAAGAAAGAAATCGTTTGGCTCGTGAAATTCATGACACGCTAGGACATACTTTAACAGGATTGAGTGTGGGACTAGAGGCTTGTAAGGTTATGATTGATCAAAATCCAGAGGCAACCAAAAATCAATTGAGCATTCTACAAGAAAGTGCTTCTCGAGGATTAACGGATGTTCGTCGCTCGGTGGATAAATTAAAGCCGGATGCGCTTGAAAGATATTCTTTGAAGGAAGCTTTGGATATACTGATTGTGGATTATCAAAGAATGACGGATGTGACCGTATTATATTTATGTCATTTGCCATTGGTTGATTTAAATGCGGATGAAGAAGATATGGTCTACCGCGTTGTTCAAGAGGGAATGACTAATGCGGTACGTCATGGGCATGCGACAAAAATTTATGTTTCCATTGCACAGATTGATGAGAATTTGGTTACAATCGTAGAAGATAATGGTTCTGGATGTAAAGATATAAAGCCTGGCTTTGGCTTAGATCATTTAACGGAGCGTATTCAAATGTTACATGGAAAAATTCGATATTATGGTTCAGATGGATTTGAACTTATCGTTGAAATGCCAGTAAGAGGGAGATAAGTATGGTTAAAATCATGATTGCGGATGATCAACAATTAATTCGTGAAAGTTTAAAAATTATTTTAGATTCAAATAATGATTTTGAAGTGGTAGCCTGTGTGGGTAGCGGCCAAGAAGCCATTGATTTTATAAAGGAGCATGAAGTGGATGTATGTTTAATGGATGTTCGTATGCCAAATATGAGTGGTGTAGAGTGTACGCGTTTATTAAAAGAATCATATCCAGATTTGAAAGTTATTATATTAACGACATTTGATGATGATGAGTATATTTATGATGCATTAAAATATGGTGCGAGTGGATATTTATTAAAAGGATGTTCCTTAGAAGAATTGAGTAAAGCCATACAAAATGTATTGGATGGAGGCGCTTGTTTTAATCCTAATGTAGCTGGTAAGATTACACGATTTTTTTCGCAGATGGCCAATTCAACAAAATCTGTTTCCTTTGATGAGGAATTGGAGGATGAAATTGAATTGAGTACAACAGAATGGAAGATTGTTGAACAAATTTCTCAAGGCTTATCTAATAAGGAGATTGCTTCTTCGTTGCGATTTAGTGAAGGTACAATACGTAATTATTTGAGTGTAATTTTGGATAAATTATCTCTTCGTGATCGTACGCAGCTTGCGATTTGGTATTTGTCGAGAGGAAAAAATCAATGAAGCCTCGCACAATAACAATGGGACTCATTGCCTTAATAACCATTGCTCTTGCACTAACGATTTATTATGTGCAACAGCCTATTGTCTTGACTTTAGGTGTTTTTGCGGGAAGCAATTGGGATGTTCCTAGTCCCAAAAGCAATAAAATCATTGATCAGGCGATTGCTCGTTTTGAAAAAGAGAACCCAAATGTTTATGTAGAATATGAGAGTGGAATCATTAAAAATGATTATTCGGATTGGCTTACAAAGAAGGCTTTAGAAGGTAATCTTCCAGATGTATTTATGGTGTTGAGTGATGATTTATCTACTTTTTCGAGTGTAGGTATGTTAGAGGATTTGGATTCTTGGATTCAAAATGATGCAGATTTTGATGTGTCTCGTTTTTTTTCAACGAGCTATAAGTCAGGTTCTGTAAAAGAGAATCAATATACTTTGCCTTATGAAAGTGTTCCTACACTGATGTTTGTGAATAAAACTTTATTGGAAAATAGTGGGATTGATATTCCAAACAACGATTGGACTTGGGATGATTTTTATTCGATTTGTGAACAAATCACTCAAGATACGGATGGAGATGGTCTTTTGGATCAGTTTGGTGAATATGGGTATACTTGGCAGAATGCGTTGAGTTCCAATTCAATCACATTATTTGATGCGGATGGCACAAAATCTATGTTGGAAGATGATAGAGCAAGTGATGCAGTAGAATTTGTGCGCAAATTAGATGCTTTGACAAAAGGGAAAATTGTAACGAGTGATATGTTTGATAAGGGATTGGTGGCATTTTGTCCGATGCGCTTTAGCGAATATCGTACGTATAAGCCCTATCCTTGGAGTGTGAAGAAGTATTCGAGTTTTGAGTGGGATTGTATTCCTATGCCGGCGGGTCCGAAAGGTTCAAATGTTTCGGAGGTTGAGACTTTACTTTGTGGAATGTCAAAGAATTCAAAGCATAAAAGATTGGCTTGGTCGTTTTTAAAAGCGTTGTGTTATGATGAGCAAACGCAAGAGAGTTTGTTTAAGTATTCGCAGGGAGTATCGGTTTTAAAGAATATTTCTACTTCGGATACGGTAAAGAAGTATATTGAAGAAGATGCGCCGAAGGAACAAAGTTATAACTTGGATTTTTTTGATGATATGATGGAACATGCTTTGATTATTAAAAAATTTGATGGGTATGACCAGGCTTTTTCGATTGCGGATAGTGAAATCAGAAGAATGATTAATTCAGAAGATGATATTCCTTTCATGTTGGATAAATTGGCGGAAGAATTGGATGAATCTTTGTCCAAAAATTAGAAAATCATATCAAAATATTACATTTGTCACACTGAAGTCGTGACAAATGATTATTGAAAAGGCTTTCACCTGTTTATATAATAAATGTGTATTTAATGTGAAGGCATAAACAGAATACGTGATAATTATGTGAAATTATGTTCGGTTTTTGTGTAAACGATTACATAATTTGATATAATGGTCTTAAGAAAAAACATGGAGGACAAATAATGAAATATGTAGTTATGGTAAGCCATGGAGAATTTGCTCCTGGTTTGCATTCAGCTGTCAAAATGATGACTGGAGATCGTGAAGATGTACTTTCTACTAGTTTGAAGGATGGCATGAGTGCTGATGAATTTGCGGCTAATTTTGCTGAATTGATTAAAGATTTTACTGCAGATGATCAAATTATTCTTCTTGCAGATATCTTGAGTGGTTCCCCATTCACAAATGCATTGAATGTATTGGATGGAAAGGGATTCTTACCTAATACTTTGGTTATTGCTGGTATGAACATGCCTTTGGCAATTACGGCTGTATTAATGAAAGATAATTTTGATGACTTAGATGTTTTAAAAGAAACATTATTAAGTGAAGGTCGTACAGGTTTGACTGATTTTACAGTTGCAGCTGATGACGACGATGATGACCTATAAGATAGGCTACAACGCTTAAAGCGTAAAAAATGGCATAAACAGAATCAAGGAGGACAAAATAATGATTAGTTTTATTCGTGTTGATGATCGTATTATTCACGGTCAAATTGTTACTAGATGGTCTAAAGAGTATCCATGTGATGGAATTATCGCAGTAAATGATAAGGCTGCTACAACTCCAGTATTAACACAATCTTTTAAAGCAAGTACAGATAAAAAAGTGTTTGTTTGGACAAAGGAACATTGGAGAGAAAAAGCTGAAACAGTTAAGAATTCAAATAAGAAATATTTCTTAATCACAAAGAATCCTGTAGATATGAAAGAATTATTAGTGGATGATGGATTCGTTCCTAATGATGTTAAAACAGTAGTTATTGGACCTTGTAACGATCGTCCAGGTGCTACTAAGTTGGGTAACAACCAGTCTATTACTCAAGAAGAAGCAGATGCTTGTGAAGCATTAACTAAGGCTGGATATACAGTATTATTTGCATTGTTAAAAGAAACTGCAATTGGTACTTGGGACAAATTTAGATCTAAATTCGGTTACTAAGAGTGGGAACGGTAAACGATTTGGATAGATAGAAAAAAAGGAGAGATTAATAATGAGTTGGTTACAAGCAATATTGATTGGTATCATGAGTTGTACTGCTGCTAGTACAATCGCTTGTTTAGGTACAACTGTAGGTAACTATACGTTGAACCGTCCTCTTGTTGCATCCCTATTTGTTGGTTTAATTTTAGGTGATGTTTCAGGATGTATTCTAATTGGTATTCCAATGCAGGTTATGTGGATCGCATTGGTAACACCTGGTGGAACTGTTGCATCTGACTTACGTGCCGTAAGTTACATTGGTATCCCATTGGCATATGTTGGTGCAAAAGCTGCTGGTATGGATTTGAGTGGAACAGAAGCTCAAGGTTTAGCTTCTAGTATCTCTGCCATGACTGGTGTAATTGGTATTTCTTTATTCTACGGAACAGCTATGTTCAACTTAATTTGGCAACATTATGGCTGGGCTCAATTGGATAAAGGAAACTTAGATTGCTTAGGAAAAGTTGATGTGTTACTCCCACTAATTTCACACTTCGTATTATCATTCTTACCTGTTACTTTACTTTGCTACTATGGTTCAAGTGCAGTACAAGAAATTTTCCAAAGCTTAAATACTGATGTTTGGTATGTAAAAGCTATCCTTGCTGTTGGTAGTGTATTGCCAGCTGTTGGTATTGGTATCTTATTAAAATCTGTTGTTTCTAAAACAAGTGATTTAATTTTCTTCGCATTTGGTTTCACAATTGCTGCTTCTATGGGATTAACATTAATCGCAGCTACAGTAGTTGGTGGTGTATTCGCATTAATTAACTACCAAATGACAATGATGCGTGTAAGTGGTGCTGTTGGTGGCGCTAGCGCAGATTATGACGACGAGGAGGACATTTAATTATGAAAAAAGTATCTAAAAAAACATTAAATAGTTCTTTCTGGCGTTGGTGGTATGGAAACTTAACTTGTTTCTCACAAGAACATATGCAAACATTTGGTTACATGTGGTCAATGCTTCCTATCATTAAAGAATTGTATTCTACTAAAGAAGAGCAATGTCAAGCAATGCAAGCTTACTATCCATTCTTCAATACTGAACCTCAAATTGGTTCTATCGTAGTTGGTATTACTGCTGGTTTGGAAGAAGCTCGTGCAAATGGTGCTGAAGGTATCGATGATGAAATGATCAATGGTATTCGTGCTGGTTTAATGGGTCCATTAGCTGGTATTGGTGACTCTTTGATCGTTGGTACTTATATTCCTATCTTATTAGGTATCGCTTTAGGTTTCGCAGAAGGTGGATCTGCTATTGGTCCTTTATTCTATATCATCGTATGGAACGTAACTTCTATTTGGTTCCAACACTTTGTATATTTCAAAGGATATGAACTTGGTGGATCAGCTGTTGAATTATTAGTTGGTGATAAAGCAACTGCCTTCCGTGAATCTGTATTGGTTATGGGACAAGTTATCGTTGGTGCAATGGCTGCATCTTGGGTATCTATCTCTACTAACTTAGTAATTACACAATCTTATGATCAAGCTACTGGTAAATTAACAGATGTTACATTAGGAGAAAAACTTGATGGTGCTTTCCCTAAAGTATTAACTATGGCATTTGTATTATTTGCTTGGTGGTTAATGGCTAAGAAAAATATCAGTCCAGTTAAGGTATTGTTATTATTCGTAGTTATCGGATTCGTAGGATCTGTAGTAGGATTCATCGGATAATCAATCAAACAAAAATTGGGACGGGCATCATGTCCGTCCTTTTTTAAAAGAAAGAGGTATATGTATGGCAACAATGTCTAGAAAAGAAAGAGATCAATTGGCGGAAGCGATTCAAAGAGAAAATGAAATGGTATTAAAGGTTGGACGTATGGTCCGAAATAGTTTTATTTTAACGTTAGCCTTTGCTGCAATTGCCTATTGGGCATTCTCAGGCATGATTGATCCTATGTTCCCACATATTTCAGATGGCGTACGTACTGTCGCAAAATGGATTTCAGGCATTGGCCTAGTTCTTTCTGGATTATTTACAATCTTAGCTTTTTTGAGCCATAGAAATGGCAAAAAAAGTGTGCTTAGTAAGATTGAAATCTATGATAAAAAATAATCACATATAATCACATAATGAAAACATAACTATACAAATATCTGTTTGTATAGTATAGACGAGTCAAGAAAGTGGCTCACTTCATAATCAAATTCCCTTTCTTAAAACTTTCGTGAAAAAGCCCCATTGAGGGCTTTTTCATTTGTATTGAGATTATATGTGCTTCTTTGAAAATCGCAAAAAGTAAGAGCTACCTTCCGTCTCCACAACTGTAGGTAGCTCTTATTAACCTCTTGGAGGCAATTTATTAAGTTTGTTTTTAAGAGTTTTAGTCCTAGATTCGCGTGAATAATCTTTATTTTTTTGATACTGAGAAGTTCATGCACTCCGTCCAAGATTTTCTTAGAGGCGTTGGAATAGAAGCCATAATATCGCATGTTAAAGAAATGGTAATCTGGAATATGAATGATTAGTCTTTTTATAAACTCTTTGATATCATCAATCACATTATAACGTTTACTATGAGGACAATTGGTTTTGAAGAAAAAAAGTCGTTTCCATAAATGAAGTATAGAATAGAGATGTAAACAAGACGAGGGAAAAGAAAAGTGCCCATTACAAATCATTTATATGATTTAATGAGCTTTCTTTAATTTGTTAGAAATCCTTTTTATATCAATATAATTGTATAAAAGTATCTTTCATCTTATAATTTTAATATAGTTTACCGAGAAAGGATTACAACATGAAATCAAATCAAATGAAAAAAGTATTAATGGCTACCATTGGGGGGGTAACAGCTGGTACGACAGCGATTCCTTCTACAATGCCTGTATTTGCACAAGAAAGTGCTGAAGTTTCGAATCAAGAAACGGAAAGTGAAAAAGAAAAAATAACGGGAGCAATTGAACAAGCGCAAGTGCAAGTGGATCAAACAAAAAAGGATTATGATGCACAAAGTGAAGCATTCAATGAAGCAAAAACAAATAAGGTAAAAGTTGAAACCGATGTTCAAACGGTTACAGGACAAGTCGATGCGAAAAATGTTGAAACTTTAAATGCAATTCAAAGTGAAATTGATTCTACCTTAAAAGACATTTCTGCATTAAATCAACAAATTCAAAATAAACAAAAAGAATTAGATCAAAAAAATGAGACTTTAGAAAGTAAGAAAAGCGAATTATCGGAAGCTGAAAAAACATTAGAAGCTAAAAATAAAGAGCTTGAAGAGCTTCAAGCAAAATTAGAGCAATATGGATCATCAGAAGATCTTAATACAAAATTGACAGATGCGAAAAAAGCGCAAGAACAAGCTCAAAACGTTTATTCAAATGCACAAGCGGAATGCGAAAAAGCCAATGTAGCGTCATCTACAGCACAAAGTGCGCTAACAGAAGCGCAAACTCAATTAAAGACGGCGCAAAATGAATATAATGAAGCTTTAAGTAAGTACAATGATGCAGTTGCTGCATTAAAAGAAGCGGAACAAAATTATAATAGTTATACAGATGGGAATAAAGAAAATGTAGAAAAAGAATATAACTTGGCTAAATCAAATGTTACAAATCAGTCAGAAGTAGTAACATCTAAACAAAGTTCAGTTGCAACTGCGCAGAAAGCATATGATGAAGTGAAAGCAACTGCAGATGCAGCTAAAAAAACAGCATATGCTGCTGAGACTGCACGAGCAAATGCTGAAAATGATTATAATACGTCATGTGCAAAAGTTACTATAGCAGAAAAAGCATTTAATGAGGCAACGAGCGCTGAACAAAGTAAAAAGAATGAAATTGAAGAGTTAACAACTAATATTACAACCGCTCAAAATGAGTTAAATGAGGCAAATGAAGCTTATCAAGCGGCTAAAAAAGCTTATGATAATGCAGCAAGTCCAAAAGAAAAAGCGCAAGCTGAACTTGAAGCATTTGAAAAACAATATGCAACAGAGATTGATCGTTTAGAAAGTGGAATCAAAGGTTATTATGAATCCATTGGCGATACAACCGCTGTTGAAATCTTAAATAATCCGAGTGGTAAATTAGCTGGTTATACAAATATTGGAGCAAGCAACGATGCAACAAGTTTAGAAAATGTACAAGCATCTCTTACTTGGTTAAAAAAATGTAATGATTTACGAAAACAAAATAATTTAGATGAACTTCAAGTCGATACAGCTCTAATGGCGATTGCACAAGTTAATGCAAACTGGTCTGCTGCAAATCAATTTAAATATAATACAGGTCATTCACAAGAATATTCGAATGGTGGTGAAAATTTAGCTTGGGCTTATAGTAATCCATTTGATGGTTGGTATGATGAAGAGTATGAGATTTATAAACAAGCTTTAACAGCGGAAGATTCCAGTGGATCTTTACTTTATCCGGATTTAAGTAGTTTATCAACTTGGGAAATTTATCAGAAGTATCCAGCTTTGTTCTCTAAGGTTGGTCATTATCTAAATATAGTAAATTCATCTTATAAAACAACAGGATTGGCATACAATTCGAAAGCGGATGTATATGGAACATGCCATTCAGAAGAATTTGGATATTATGCATATAGCTCAACTTCAAAAACAATGACTGTTTCAGATTTTGAGACTTCTTTGAATTCCTATATAGAAAGCATGTCTAAATTTAAATCTGATTATCAAGCGAAAAAAGATGCGGTTACAAATGCATCGGATTCATCTTCTTCAAGTGAATTGAAAAAAGCAATGGATGATGCAAATGCTCTATATCAAGAAAAAATAGCTCTTGTTGATGATTTAACAAAACAAAAGGGTAGCGCACAAAGTGAATTGACAACTTTAACAAATCAAGTAAACACTGCCTATCAAGCTTATGTAAATGCCCAAACAGAGCAATCGAGTGCTCGGACTATTTATGAACAAGCTATTTCTGATAATGAAAAAGCACAAAGTGCATTGGAAAGTGCAAATGCGGATTTAAGTAATAAAGAAACTACTTTAAATACACAAACAAAAGAGCTAAAAGACAATGAAGCTACTTTAGAAGCATTACAAAAGAAGGCTTCACAATTAAATGATCAACTTACAAATTGGGATACTTATAAAGAAGAAGCGAGCAGTAAAGTGAATACATGTAATGCTAAGGTAAATGAAGCAAATACTGAATTAAATTCAAAACAAACTGCATTAGGTACGGCTAATAGTAATGTGACAACAGCAAATAATGAATTTAGTACTGCAGCTGCGGCTTTACACCGTTCTATAGAAAATCAATCCACTGCATTAGCTAGCTTAAATCAAGCAAATAAGACGGTTAGTGATTTAGAAGACAATATAAAAGCTTATAATACAGCTTCAGATAACTGTGATAGTTTAGCTAAAGAAATAAAAGAATTGAATCAAACGATTTCTTCTTTAAAGACAGACATTAATGATATTGACAAAGAGATCGAAGTTCTTTCAAAAGATGTCCTTGCTCTAAATCAACAAGTAGCAGATAAGCAAGAAAATCAAAGATTGGTTCAAAGCTATAGAAATGTTTTAATTCAAGTTTTAGCATATGGAAAACAAGCTGATTTAACTTCAGTAAAACATGAAAATATTAAAGCAAAATTGGCAGAACTTGCTTCATTGGTTGATCAACAACTTGCTTTAAGTGCAAAATTTGAAAAAGTGTATAATGCATATAATACCGCGCACAATAATTTGAAAGATGCCGAAGCTGCATATCAATTAGCAAAAGCAGATTATGAAAAAGCAATGAAAGCTTTAGATGCATATATTTATCAAAATTCAAAACATGCAAAGAAGGAAGAAAGAAAATCAAATGGTGTTCAAACTGGACTTGAAACAAATTTAATTTCTTCTGCTGCCTTATTTGGATTATCTGGATTAGCTTTGGTTGAAACAAAACGCCGTAAGTCTTCAAAATAGAATAGATATAAGGAAAATGATTCGTCACTTTCCTTTTTTATTTGTATTGTGATTATATGTAATTCTATGATAAGTGCGCATCTTTTTAATGTGAATTATGGTATGGTTTGTTTAGAACAATGATCAACAAAGGGTTTGAGGATGATATTATGATTATTTTAGTAGATTTAGACATCCAAACAATCATAGAGATTGTTGGATTGATTGTATCAATCTTAGCGTATGTTGAAAATCGCAAAAAATAAAAGCTACCTCACGTCTCCAAACTGTAGGTAGCTTTTAAAACTTACTGGAGGCAACTCATCGAGTTGTTCCTCTTTTCATTTGTATTTTAACATCTTCAAAAAAAGATTCAATATGATATATCATCGTGACTTAAATACTTAGGTATATATGACAACTTTCTCAGAGATAGACATATAAATGGGATATGGGCTATAATATAGGGAGTTAAGAGGAAAAATATATGATAGATAAAATACGAATTATTATGTATTCAAGTGCAGATAAAGTAGATGGCCAAGGTGTAGGCAGTGCCTATGAAGAACAAGTAAATTTAATTAAAGAAGGCGCAAGCGATTTATTTGAGGTCGGAATCAACAATTGGATTAAAACGCCAGATATTCAACATTTTCATACAGTGGATCCAACTTTCTATGTAAAGATGCAAGATCATAAGGCAGCGAATATTGCCTATTGTCATTTTTTACCTGATACACTTGAGGGAAGTTTGAAAATACCTGCTCCATTATTAAGTGTATTTCGTTCTTACTTGATTCAATTTTATAAGAGTGCAGATCGATTGGTTGTGGTCAATCCTAGCTTTATTGATGCCCTTGTAGAATATGGGATTGAGCGAGATAAGATTTATTACATTCCAAATTATGTATCCAAAGAAAAATTTTATCGTAAATCAGAAGAGGAATGTTTACATATACGAGAAAAATATGGAATCGATAAAGATGCCTTTGTCGTGTTAGGAGCTGGACAAGTCCAAACTCGAAAGGGTGTTTTAGATTTTACTGAAGTAGCAGAAAAAATGCCGGACACACAATTTGTATGGGCAGGAGGCTTTTCTTTTGGACGTATTACAGATGGCTATGAAGAGTTAAAGAAACTTCAAGAAAATCCACCTAAAAATTGTAAATTCTTAGGCATTGTGCCAAGAGAAGAAATGGTTGATTTATATAATATGGCTGATGTTCTCTTTGTACCAAGCTATAATGAATTGTTTCCAATGACCATTTTAGAAGCAGTAAACTTACATGTACCTTTAGTACTTCGTGATTTAGATTTATATAAAGATATATTATTTGATCGCTATATGAAGGCTGACGATAATGAATCTTTTAAAGTGTGTTTAGAAGAATTGAAAAATAATGAGGCTACTTTTAAAAAATACCAAAATGAAAGTCGCTTATTGAGTGAATTCTATTCCAAAGAGCATGTATTAAATATGTGGAAAGAATTTTATTTGAGTGCATACCAGGAAAAACAGGACGAATTATTGCGTAAGAAAAAATAGAGGTTTTTATGAAAAAACAGAAATACGTATTGAATCTGTTGTTGATAGTAGGATTTACAATAGGGGCACTATGGTTTGCCTTAAAAGATAACTATAAACAGATTCTTTCTTGCATTTCAAAAATGAATACAATAAGCCTTCTTGTGATTTTAGCTTGGGGTGCCCTTTTTACAGCTGTATGGGGACTTGTTTATTTTGTATTAGGAAGAAAATATACAAAGAATTATCGTCCTGGAAAAGGGATGATTGTTGCCTTTGTAGGAGCGTTCTTTTCCGGCATTACACCAAGTAGTACGGGTGGACAATTTGCGCAAGCTTATATTATGAAAAAACAAGGGATTAAAGTGAGCGATGGGGCAAGCCTGTTGTGGGCGGATTTTATTATTTACCAAACCACAATGATGGTTTATGTCACAATTTTATTTGCGCTACGATTTGGCTATTATAGTGCACAATCGGCATGGTTTAATATTATATTACTTGGATATGTCATTAATGCGATTGTGATTGTGGCCTTATATACAATTGCCCTTTTTCCAAACTTTTATATTAAAGTATCATCAAAGCTTGTGTCTGTTTTGGCAAAGATACATATTTTGAAGAATCCAGAAAAAACCTTGAGTTCTTGGACGCTTTCTATGCAAAGCTTTACCGAAGAAATAAAAAACTTGTCAAAAGATAAGAAGAGTATTGTGATTTGTGTATGTATAAATTTTGTACGATTATCTCTCTATTATTCTCTTCCATTTGTGATTGGTCTTGCGCTACATATTCCATTAAAATGGAATGTGTTTATTGATGTGATGGCACTATCAAGTTTTGTGACGATGGCCAACAGTTTTATTCCGATTCCTGGTGCAAGTGGGGGAACGGAAGTTGTTTTTGCGCTTTTATTTAATTCCATGATGAATAATTTAACGGGTGCTGTACTTGTTTTATGGCGCTTTTCAACATATCACTTTGTCTTGATTATTGGTGGTATCTTGTTTGCGCTTGTTAAGAATTATTATGAAAAAAAGGATAGCGAAATCCATTTAGAGGAGGATTAGAATGCGTGTAGGTTTATTTACAGATGCCTATTTACCAGATATTAATGGGGTTGTTTCAAGTGTAGCAACCCTTAAAAAAGCTTTGGAGGACTTAGGCCATACGGTATTTGTGATTTCCAATCATAAGGGAACAAAAATATCGTTTGAAGATCATATCTTACGTTTGCCTGGGCTTGAAGTAAAGAAATTTTATGGATATAAAATGTCAAGTCCACTTCAATTTAGAGCGGATGCCTACATTGAAAAGATGGATTTGGATGTGATTCATATTCAAACAGAAGCTGGCATTGGTATGTATGGTAGACAGATGGCAAAGAAATTGCACATTCCTATTGTGTATACGTATCACACTTTGTATGAGGATTATACGCATTATATTAATCCACTTGATTTTGATTCGATTGAAAAGTTAGGAAAGAGTTTTGTGCGTAATATGTCTAGAGTTTTGGGAAATGGATCCCAAGCTGTGATTGCACCTAGTGAAAAGACGAAACAAGCTCTTATTCAATATGGTGTCATTGCGCCTATTTATATTGTTCCTACTGGATTGGATTTGTCGGAATATGATCGTAAGAATTTGGATGAAGAAAAGATTGAATCCATTCGAAATGAATTTGGCTTTAGTAAAGAGGATCATGTTGTTGTCTTTGTAGGACGTATTGCCAAGGAGAAGGCGATTGAGATTCCGATTGAAGCAGTTAGTTTAAGTAAAGATCCACATTTGCGTTTAGTCATTGTTGGTGGTGGAACGGATATGTCTTACTATCAAGATTATGCTAAAAGTTATGGTGTAGAGGATAAGGTTTTCTTTACGGGTAAAATTGATAAGTCTCAAATCGCTTATTATTATGCGGCCTTTGATTGTTTTGTATCTGCCTCTTTATCGGAAACACAAGGAATGACATATATTGAAGCCTTGGCAAGTGGTTTACTTGTCTTTGGTAGAAGAGATGAGGTTTTGAAAGATTTAATTGATGAGGGCAAGTCTGGTTATTATTTTGATGATGCCAAAGAATTAGAAGAGAAGTGGAATGATTTCTTTTCTAGAAGTAGACAAGAAAGAGATGCATTAAGAGAGTATTGTGTTTCAAAGACTGCTTTGTATACGGAGGATATGTTTGCGCATAAAGTGTTAAGTGTATATAATCAGGCGATAGATGATTATTCAAAGGCGTATCGTGTCGAAAGTATTAAGATGCAGGATGATTTTGTTCGTTTAACGGTTTTAAGAGATTGTGATGCGGAGCCAAAAAAAGTCATGATTCCTGTGGATGATTTTTTTGAATTAAAAATCATGAAGAATACGATGTTGGATTCATATTTGATTGATAATTATTTGGATATGCAGCTCTTTTATCGTGCCTATGAAATCATGAAGAAAAGAGTTCTTTCTAAGGATTATACTTCAAGACAGATGATTGAGTATGGAATGAGACAATTGAATTTGGAAGAGGAGCAGGCAAAGGATATTGTGCATGCTTTAGAGGAAAGAAATTGGATTAATGACAAGCAGTATGCGATGGATAAAGCTTCTTATTGGCATTCTTATGGTCAGGGTAAGGTGCAGATTAAGAATAAATTAATGCGTGTTGGTATTTTAGAAGAGTATATTGATGAGGCTTTGTCGGGTTTAAATGATGAAGTGGAAAAGGATAATGCGTTTCAGTTTGCGAAACGTTTAACCCATTCTTTAAAGGAACAGTCTTTGCGTATGCAAAGAAAGATGTTGTTGAATAAATTGATTGCGAAAGGGTATTCTTTAGAGGTTGCCAAAGAGGTCAGCGAAGCAATTGAGCTTGATGGAGATGACAAGGAAGCCTTGGTGCGAACGGTTAAGAAGGCAAAGAGGTTGTATGCGACTTTCGAGGATTCTAGACAGAAAGAGAAGATTATTTCGTATTGTGTTCGTAAAGGGTTTAGTATTTCAGATATAAAAGATGTTTTGGAGAGTGATGTCAGTGAGGATTAATGAAATAACAAAAGAGCAGAAGGTTGAATTGAAGGCATTGATTTCAAAGTGTGATAAAGGAAAAACAGCGAAGGATACGCCTTATCTTTCTTTGGTGTTAGAGGATAGTTCTGGTCAATTGGATGCGAAATTTTGGAATTTAACGAATGAACAAATAGAACAATTTCATGTAGGACAGATTGTACAGGTGTTTGGTGATTCAATTATTCATAAGAATGCAGTGCAGTTAAGAGTAAGAAAATTGGTTGTCTTAGAGAATGAGTGTGTGAGTGATTATACGCGTCAAGGTCCAATGACAAGACAAGAAATGGAAGATGAGGTTTCTAGACTTGTTGATTTGATTGTGGATGAGGATATTTTTTGTGTTGTACAGATGATTTTAGAAGAGTGTAAGGATGCGTTTTATACCTATCCTGCCGCAACAAGGAATCATCATAATTTTGTAGGTGGACTTGCGTATCATTCGATTTGTATGGCAAGGATGGCCATCAAGGTTTGTGAACAGTATCCTTGGTTGGATGTGTCTTTGTTGGTGGGTGGAGCTTTGATTCATGATATTGGTAAGATTGATGAGTTGAGTGATCCGGTGTTGCCAGAGTACACGAATGAGGGAAATTTACTTGGGCATATTAGTATTATGAATAATCGTTTGGATCGTGTGGTTCAAAGATTGAATTTGGATGGGCGTGAGAGTGTTTTGTTGCTGAGACACATGGTGCTTTCGCATCATGGTAAGTTGGAGTTTGGTTCTCCCGTTCTTCCAATGATTCCAGAAGCGGAGGTGTTGACGCTTTTGGATAATTTGGATGCGCGTATGTTTATGATGAAGGAGAGTTTGGATGCGACGATGCCAGGACATTTTGGTCCTAGGGTATTTGCGCTTGAGGGGCGTATGATTTATCGTCGTAAGGAAGAGGAGAAAGATAGATGAAGGTAGGATTTGTTTCGCTTGGGTGTTGTAAGAATTTAGTGGATTCTGAAAAGATTATGGGTATGTTAAGAAGGAATGGGCATACGATTGTTTCAGATCCTAAACAGGCTAATGCGATTATTGTGAATACGTGTGGTTTTATTGAGTCGGCTAAAGAGGAGAGTATCAATACGATTTTTGAGATGGCTAGCTACAAGAAGAAAAACTTGGAGAAGTTGATTGTGTGTGGTTGTTTAGCTCAGAGGTATACGGATGCTTTGCGTGAAGAGATTCCTGAGATTGATGCGGTGATTCCGATTCGTGAATATGATAAGTTGGCCAATACGTTGCAGAAGATGTTAGGTAGCGATACGGCTTTGGATAAGAGTGAAAGAGTGCTTTCTGGTAATCCTTGGAGTGCGTATGTGAAGATTAGTGATGGTTGTTCGAATCGTTGTGCGTATTGTGCGATTCCTTTGATTCGTGGTTCTCAAAAGTCTAGAACGATTGAGGATATTATGGAAGAGGTTCATGAGCTTGCGAATATGGGTGTTAAGGAGTTGACTTTGATTGCCCAGGATACTACGAAGTATGGTTTGGATAATTATGGAAAGTTAATGCTTCCTGAACTTTTAAGACAGGTCAGTAAAGTAGATGGTCTTCATTGGATTCGTATTTTATATATGTATCCGGATGAGATTGTGGATGATGTGTTACAGGCGATGAGTGAGAGTGATAAGATTATTCCTTATTTTGATATTCCTATGCAGCATGCGAATAATCGTATGTTGAAGTTAATGAATCGTAGAGGTCCTAAGGAGGATGTTTTGCGTGTTGTGGATAAGATTCATACGATGTTTCCGGATGCAACATTGCGTACGACGATGATTGTTGGTTTTCCTACGGAGACGGAGGATGAGTTTGATGAGCTTGTAGATTTTATCAAGGAGATTAAGTGGGATCGTATGGGTGCGTTTACGTATTCGAAAGAGGAGGATACGCCAGCGTATAGTATGGATGGCCAAATTGATGAGAAGGTGCAGCAAGAAAGATTGGCTACATTGATGGCGGCTCAGGAAGAGATTTCTAAGGAGAAGAACAAGGAAAAGATTGGTAAGGTTATTGAGGTTCTTGTAGAGGAGAAAGAGGGTCTTGTGGATCGTTATCGTGGTCGCAGCAAGGCAGATGCTCCAGATGAGGTGGATGGTCAGGTCATCTTTACTTCAGACAAACCTTTAGAGCTTGGTTCTTTTGTACATGTAAAGATTGAGGATGCCAAAGCCTTTGATGTGTATGGTGTTTGTGTAGAGTAATAATGGCACTGTAATGGCACTGTAAATGGCACTGTAAATGGCACTGTAAATGAGACTGTAAAACAAAAATCATTTTAATAATGAAGAATGAACCTCATATTACAATGACTGAAATTGCGTTTAGATTAGGGATAGTCTTGATAAAAAAGGTTCTTGGAAAGTGTTGAAGTAGTGGTTGTGTCACAGTAAATGTCACAGTAATGGCACTGTAAATGGCACTGTAAATGGCACTGTAATGGCACTGTAAATGAGACTGTAAAATAGAATGGAGTGTGTAGGTATGGATAAACTATATTGGGCTAAGGTAAAAGAGGGTGCAAAGATTCCTCAGAAGAGATTGGAGGATGCGGGTTATGATTTGTATCCTTGTTTTGAGGAGGATTATTTAGAGATTGCTCCTCATGAAACAAAGCTTGTTCCTTTGGGGGTTGCGAGTGCCTTTGATTCTGAATTTGTTATGATTTTAAAGGAAAGAGGTTCTACGGGTACTAGGGGGATTGGTCAGCGTAGTGGTGTGATTGATTCTGGGTATCGTGGTGAGTATATGGCGCCTGTAACGAATTTAAATTCGAAGCTTTTGGTTATAAAGAAGGAAAATGTGGAGTATACAAAGGATGCGATTGTCTATCCGTATGAAAAGGCAATTTGTCAGGGTGTTTTACTTCGTATGCCTCAGCTAGAGTCCGAAGAAATAGAGCTTTCAGAGTTGCAGGCTATGAAATCAAAGAGAATGGCTGGAAAATTGGGGTCTTCAGGAAAGTAGTTAGAAATAGCTACTTTTTTTGTATAAAAATGTAAGGTATTTTTATTTTATAACCAAAATATAACCTATTTAGTTATATATTGATAGTGTAAAAGACTCTTTTGGGAAAGGGTAACTAGGAATGGTTAGATTTGAGTGTTAAAAAACGGGTGAAAAAATCGCGAAATTAACATGAAATCTTCACTTTTAGTTATTATATGTAGAAAAAGATGATTTTATAACCAATTTATAACCTATGACAATTTATACTTAAACCAAGAGATAAGAGAATAAGGAGGGTTTGTATATGTTAAAGGACAACGCAAAAAGAGCTTTGGCTGTATCGTTATCTTTAGCAATGGCTGTTCAATTTGGCTTTGCGGATTCGTATTATACGAATGCATTGGCTGATGAAGAGGCTGTAGTACAAGAAACGGCTGAAACACCAGCAGTTGTGGATGAGTCTACTACTACAACAGAGGAAGAGACGCCTGTTGAAGAAGAGACAACAACAGAGGCTGAACAGACTACAGAAGAGCCAGTTCAGGAAGAGACGACTGAACAACCTGTAGCTGAAGAGAGTGGTACGGTTGAAGAAGAGGCTAAGGATTATTCAAGTAATATCGTATTTAATGAAAATACGGATGTTACTTATAATTCTGATAAGACAGTGGCTAGTGTAACAATGAAATTGGATACTACTGATGATGTGTATTTAGATTTCGAAAATGCAGAGGATGCCATTGTGAATGATGCCAATGTTTCTGTTGATGAAGAAAAGACAACTTCAGATCAGAAGACTTGGGTATTAAATATTACTAAGAATGGTACTTATACTTTTAAGGCTATTGCGGTAGACAATACAACTATGGCTACTGTTGGTTCTAAAGAAATCAAAGTTAAAGTGAGTGGTATTGAAGAGAAGAAGTCTGAAGAAAGTACAAAGAAAAATGAGAATGCGGAAGAAACAGCTGATAAAAAAGAACAATTACAAGAGTTCTATGTCACAGCAAGAAATACACAGATTGCAGTTAATGAGACAACAACTGTTACAGCTCATTTTGTTCCAACAGATTTTTCTAATAAAAATGTTACTTGGACAACTGGTGCTACAACAGATACAGGAGA
>CAVGPK010000002.1:0-56777 GCA_963631155.1 bacterium
ATTAGATACTTTTGACAAGAACAAAGTTAAATTTTCCCTTTCTAAACCAATTTCTTAATATTAAAAAAATACCTATATAAAATAGGTACTCTTCACGAATGATTTACTATAAACTTATAGGTACTTCGACAGTTATAAAGTGATAAATGTTACTAAAACGGGTTAACTGCCACTTTTCTATTCAACTGTCGAAGATAGGAATATAAAAATTGTCAATTCTTACGCTTAACTTTAAAAGCAATCAAACTATTCTTAAACGTCGTATGCACTAATTTATAATAATCTTCACAAGACGTTTTAAAATTCTCCTTTACCCACTTACGAAAGAAATAAATCGCATTATTCGAATAATATTCCACCAAAAACTTTCTTGTAAACAAGGAATCCAACTCACTAAAATCAAGCAAATCAAATAACTCATCAAAAATAGATTCAAAAATATTCGACAATAATTCTTCAAAACCATTTTGTCCCGTTATTCTAAAACAGCTTCTAAAAAAGTCCTGATTCAAATAAATCGTATTAAACATATCTTTAATGGTAGACTCAACATCCAATTGCTCTTCATCCTCAAAAAGCATGGAATACACTAAATATTCCAAAGCCTCATACTTGTCCATAAAATGATTATAGAAAGTACCCCGAATTACACCAGTACGATCACAAATCTGCTTAATTGTTATCTTTTCGAAAGGCTTTTCTTGCATCAACAAAAACAATCCTTCACACAAAAGATCTTTCATCTTTTTCTTTTCTGACAACATAAAACAACACCTACATCAAATGAAAAATCAAATCCAAAGCCATTAAAATATAAATAGCCCCACACAAACAATAATAGACCGTCTGAAATGCAGCACCTCTATAATAACCAATATAATAATGGATAAAGCTACCACAAAAGACAATTAAAAACAAAATTCCAATCTCATACACATATGCAAGTCCCAAGTAATAACAACCCATACCAACTAAAAAACAATCCAAACTACCAATAAAGGCAAAACGAGCAATCTCTTTCATTGATAATTTTTTTAGGCGTTCAATAAATTTTTTCTTTTTAAACCCATAAACAATCATGCCATTTCCTAAAATCACAAAAATAAGTATAGCCACAAATTTATTGATTCTTTGAATCCTACTACCCGAAACATGCATTAACCAATGTCCAAACATGAACATAGCCACATTACAAAGAGCAACCACCAAGCACTCCGCTAACACCTTTTTCAAAGAAGCCTTCTGAACGGTTGCCCCTCTTTCAAGCATCCAAACAAAAACATCTAAACTAATACATATACTTAATATCGCAAAAACTATCATATTTTATCACCATAACTATTTTAACGCACACAAGCAAATATTTAAAACAAACATATACAGAAACACAAAAATGTATTAAAAAAAAGAAGAAAACCTATAGATTCTCTTCTTGATAAGTTGTTAACTTTTCATACACAGAATATGTATCTTCATCAAAACAATACACAACAATCTTCATTGTATAATCACTATTATGATCTAACCAATTTGCCATGGCATCCAAAGCAATCCGGCAAGCATCCTCAATTGGATACCCATACGCACCACAAGAAATACAAGGAAACGCAATCGAATGAATATCATACTTTTTAGCTAAATCCAAACTACTCTGGTAACAAGACCTTAAATCATGTTCATCTTCATGTCGATTCGAATAAATCGGCCCCACTGTATGAATGACATAATCCACCGATAAATCATATCCCTTTGTGATTTTAGCATGACCTGTAAGACAACCATTTAATAATTTGCACTCTTCTAACAACTGCTTTCCAGCCGCTCTATGTATGGCACCATCAACACCGCCACCTTTAAGCAAGCTTGAATTGGCCGCATTCACGATACAATCCCCATCAAAAGTTGTGATATCTCCCTTCACAATTTTGATTTCACTCAATAAATTTTTACCATCCAAAACCATCTCAATCAAAACCTTAGGAAGATAATACGAATTTTTCCAAGGATTAATAATAATCCCCTTTACACCATCCTCACTTAATGTTTGAGAAAGTAAGCTCGATACACGAATCTCTTTATATTCCGTTGCTTGTCCTAGTTCAAGCATTTGTTTCGATGTAAATGCCACAAACACATCACTACCATCATCCAACGCTAAACGACGATACGCAATTTGATCATCCACCATTCCCGTAGGAACAAGAATAGCTTCATTCAAAATAGAACGAATATGATTCAAAAGCTCCATATTTTTTTCACGCGTTTGCACACTATACAATTCAACAATTAATTCTTCTAATCTTTTCATTTCTTCACCACAAACGTCAAACTAAAAGGAAACGCACCCACAACATCCTGATAAGATGACTCATCCAAAAAAAAGCCTTGCCTAAATGCCTCTTCTTTTAATTTCATATCCAACTCTCTAAATTCATTTTCTGTCATTGAAAATCCATTAAACTTATAAACATCTTTATACCCCTGATAACCAAACACATGATCCAATACATCCCAAGTCGACAATTCTTCTCCATCATCTAAGGTATCCAAATAATCCAAACATGCATCAATGATTTCTATTTGTTTCGCTTCTTCCATCAGTCAATCTCCAAATATTTTTTTAAATCCTGAATTGAATTCAATCCATCAATATATCCCTGATAATATAGAGCACCCAGCTTCTCCATATCTGACTCTACACGCCCTACATGAATAGGAATACTTGGTGCAATCACAAAGATACGCCCCTCTTTTTCTAATTGAATCAATTCATCACATTGTCTGTTATAATCCTCATTCATACTTTCTAAAACATTTGAAAAAGCAGGATACTCCCCATATAACTTACGAGTCATCCTTTGAACAAGAGGCTTTGTTTCACTCTTTCTAAAATCACGATCACGCGTACGAACAACAACAATCTTTTTTATATTACGATCTAATGGCCAATCATACGCAATTTTATCACTACAACCTCCATCCAAATAATATTCGCCATCCAATTCAACCATCTTAGAAACATAAGGCATACTCGCACTGGCTTGGATTGCTTTAAATATATCGGAACATTTATTTTTACTGAAATATTCCGGCTTGCCCGTTCTACAATTGGTCGCCACCGCAATAAATTCACGATTCGGATTCATAAAACGAGGCACATTCAATGGATCAAAATGTTGCGTACCTTTAAATAAAAAATCAAAACCTATAATTCCCTTATTATTTTTCATGGCTTCTAATCCAACATATCGACGATCATGACGATACCCTAAATTAATACGTGCACTACGACCAATCTGTCCAGCCACATAATTTAATCCATTCAAAGCACCTGCACTAACACCAACTGTATTTCTTAAATTAATCTCAAATTGCATCAAAGCATCCAACACACCATTTGTATAGATTCCACGAAAGGCTCCACCCTCTAATACAATACATCCATCAACAACTCTTGTCCCCGCATTTCCATTTGGAAGCTTAGCAAGGCCTGAAAACTTTTTACTTTTCACTCTATTCACCACCAATAAACATACTGTATTTTAAACCTTTTATTTAAAAAAAGCGAATCACTCCGCTTTTAATTTATCAATATTTTTTAAGCCAATAAATACTACACAAGCACCAATACCTACAATCATCAATTCCATCATCCAAGTATCTCTCCAAGAAAACGTCATTTCCGCTTTATCATTAAAAAGTAAAAACAAAATTATTAAAATACATCCTAAATGCTTATGTTTCATATATCCAATCCCTCTTTCAACCCCATTATAAAAGAGATTTTTTGAAACACAATACGCCTTACCAAAGCTTAACAAAGATTTAAAAAATAAGTATGCACTTATTTAATACATCAACAAAATGTATTGCGATTGTATGGACGTTCACATATAAAACATGAAAATACAACCCAACAAAGGAGATGTTTTATATGGCTACAAAATCAGCAAATCTATACGCAAGAATTGAACCAGATGTGAAAGAAAAAGCAGAAAGTATCTTATCTGCACTTGGCATTCCTGCCTCTAATGCGATCAATATGTTTTATAAACAGATTATCCTACAGAAAGGACTTCCATTTGATGTAAAATTACCATCTTCCAAACCTATTGACATCGCCACATTATCAGAAGAAGATTTAAACAATCAATTAGAAAAAGGATATGCACAGATGCAGGCTGGACAAACCAAAAACGCAAAGAAAGTCTTTGCCGATATTCACAAAGATTATGACATATGATGATATACGAAATAGAAGTATCCGAACAAGCTGACAAGGATTTGCGTGAAATTTTTGAATATATCGCCTTTTAATTACTATCACCAGAAAACGCAAAATGACAGATTAAGCGTTTGGAAAAACAGATACTAAGTCTAGACATGATGCCAGAACGTTATCGAAAATATGAAAAAGAGCCTTGGAAAAGTCGTGGACTTCGTATATTACCAGTGGATAATTACGTAGTTCTTTACATTCCAAATCACGAAAAAAAAGTTGTCACAATACTTAGAATAATGTATGCCAAAAGAGATGTATACAACCAGTTAAATTTTCAAACGAAACAATAGAAAAAGCAATCCATTCAAATGATTGCTTTTTTGTTTCATAACTACTTTATTTTAATTCATTTGTATGCTTAGCACGCTCAGCATCACGCCAATTATCTTGATATTTTCCAAGACAATCCACAAAACGTTTAGTCACATAATGAGGACGTGTAATCGCACTACCAACCACAACAGAATGACATCCTACAAAAATACATTTCATCGCATCTTCAGGAGAATAAATATGCCCTTCCATAATCACAACCGCATCCTTTACTTCCCTACACATTTTTGCGATCATTCTAAAATCCGGTCCCTCAATGCTTGCGGTATTTGCCGTATATCCATATAAAGTCGGAGCAACAATTTCAGCCCCATTATCTGAAGCATGAATTGCTTCTTCTACATTAGATACATCCGCAAAAATCAAATGATCAGGATATTTTTTACGAACCTCAGGCAATAAATCCCACGCAATTGTTCCTTCATGCGTTTTCTGTGCCGTACAATCTAACGCAATAATATCCGCACCCGCTTCAACAATTTCATCTACCTCTTTCATTGTAGGAGTAATAAATACATCCGTATCCTCATGCCAAACCTTATACAATCCAATAATAGGTAAGCCTAAATTCGCTTCTTTTACTTGACGAATTTGTTCAGGAGAATTCAAACGCAAGCCAACAGCTCCACCCCACTTTGCACATTCTGCCATCTTTAATACCATGTCTGGAGTATAAATCGGCTCATCCTTCTGTGTTTGACAAGATACAATCAAGCCACCTTTTAATTGTTCTAATAAAGCTAATTTATTTACATCATTCGTTTTCATTTCCTTTTCCACATACCACAAAATTATCGGGTATCTCTATCCTTTCATCTACTTTATCCACATATACACTATGAAATTGTTCCAAATTTGCCCAATTACACATAGCCTTCATTCCAAATTTAGATGCATCCACCAATAAATCCGAAATCTCACTTCTCATCATAATTTCTTGTTTATTTGCACCTACATTAAAATCAAAAACATACACTTCGCCATTCTCTAAATTCACACCATTAGCACTAAAATAGGCATGATCAAAATGAAATTGACGAATCATTTCTAAAGTTAACGATCCATAACTCGTATCATAAGATTTAGAAAATTCTCCTCCCAACAAGAAGATATCCCCCTTAAAATTTGTTGGTAACTTACGAATCAAATATATACTTGGCGTAACAAGTTTGATTCGTTTTGTTCCAATAAAATCCAACAAATATGCCGATGTGGTCCCTGAATCAATATAGATACAATCCCCATCACGAATACTTTTACTTGCCTCTTCACAAATCATTTTTTTCGCACCACTATTCATTTGCTCTTTTAAGGCTATACTTGTCTCATTATAGCTTGTTAAAGTAGACGCAATCGACTTTAAGCTTGCTCCACCACGCTCCCTATGAATCAAGCCTTGATTTTCTAATTCAATCAAATCACGCATGACACTCGATCTTGAAACATTAAAGTTTTCCGTCAACTCTTTAACACTCACAAAACCCTTTTCCTCTAAAATATTCATAATGTGTAACATTCTTTCCTTCGTCAACATGATTTAACCTCCAACCTTAACCAATACCCCAAGCCTTTTTCCATACTCAACATATTTCGTTAATACACTTTTATCCATCATTCGATCCTGAGCATAAACAAACTCTTTATTGAGTTGTTCCCACTTATTTTTACCCATTGTGTGAAAAGGCAATAAATTCACTTCAGGTAAATGATTGTCATACGCAAATTGTATCACACTTTCACACATATCCTCATTAAACCTAGGAATCACAGGCATTCGAACAATCACCTTGGAAGGATCTATCTTAGAAAGATATTTAAAATTATCAAGAATCAAATCTAAATAAGCACCTGTAACCTTATTTAATTTTTTTGAATTCAAATGTTTTAAGTCCATTAAAAACAAATCAACATAAGGATATACTTTCTTTAATCGATCAAGACTATAATTGCCTGTCGTTTCAACCGCAACATGTAAGTTGTTTTTCTTTAATTCCTTTATAAGTTTAAGAAAAGCATCAAATTGATAAAACGGTTCTCCCCCACTAATCGTTACACCACCATGACTTTGTTTATAGTAATCATGATCCTTCAATACTTCCTTAACTACATCCTCGATTTCCATTTCTTTTCCTGAAAAAGAAATCGCATCCTGCAGACATACATTTTCACACGCATGACAATATATACAACTATTCATATTCCAAGAAAAAGGAAAAGTTATTGATGAAGTTGGACAATTTCTTTTACATTCCTGACATCCTACGCACTTTCTTACATCATGCATCAATACAGGTTTAATATTCCAAGTTTCTGGATTTGCACACCAAGGACAATGAAGCATACATCCCTTTAAGAAAACCGTTGTACGAATTCCCGGCCCATCATGTGTCGCAAATCTTTCAATATTTGAAACGCTAATCATATAATGTCCTACTCAACAATTCATCTTGCACATCTTTCGTTAAATTCACAAACACAGCACTATATCCGGCAACGCGAACAATTAAATCCGGATATTTTTCTGGATGTTTTTGTGCATCCTCAAGTTGTCCATGATCCACAACACTCACCATCAATTGACATCCACCCTTTTCAAAATAAGTTTTGAATAAAAGCTTCACCTTTTCCTTATCTTCATGCATCATTCGCGGTGTAAACTTTATATTTTGAACACTACCACCATGATACTTAGCTTTAAATTTACATAGCGAATTCAAAACAGCTGTAGGACCACTTGTTGCCGCATACCCTTGAGGATTATTTGCCGGATTCATAAATACACCTTTTTTTCTTCCATCTAAACTTGCATCCGTTTGATGTCCCCAATCCGTATTGGTTTGATTATTTGAAATTACAATCAAATAATAATCTAAATCATTCTCAATCCCTCTTGTACGAATGCCTTTGGCCACATATTCATAAAGATCATTTGCCATACCATCCACATCTTCGATATCATTTCCATATTTTGGAAGATGTAAAATTTCTTTACGCAATCCTTCATGCCCTTCAAAATTCGAAAGAGCCGCCCTATTTAATTGTTCTAATGAATATTTCTTTTGATCATAAACCAATGTTTTAATCACATATAAGGCATCGCTCGCATTAATGTTTCCATACGTTTCATTAGTTCCGCCTAAAATCTTTACACCCCCATCTAACAACGCCTTTTGTCTAGATAAGCAATCATCCATCAAAATTGAAACAAACAAGAAACTAACTTCTTGATTCATAACTTCATAGCTATGTTTTTGACAATATACACTCAAATCAAAATAGTAGTCTAATAAAGCCTTATATTGATTGTAAAAATCTTCAAAAGTTTTAAAAGAAGAAAGAGGTAATACTTTAACAGGCCCTGCTTTATACATATGATCCATTGGATCATACCCTTCATTTAAAGCTAACTGCATAATTTTCACTAGATTTAATAACGTATTGGGTGTTCCTACACTTTTCCCTTGGATCACAAATTCCCCACATCCAAATGGGATATATTGACATGCTGTCTTATAATCAACACGCATCGCATATTCCACGCTAGTAACATTGACTTCATCATTATATAAAGTTGGATACGTTGCTCCAGAAGCAATACAATCATAGGCCATATCTAAAATATCTTGTGGTGTGTCTTTATCAAATCGCAAAGTAAATTGAGGTTCCACATATCTAGTATCCATGCACACTCTTAAACAAATTCGGGTAAACAAATCACAAGCCTCTACATTATCTCTTCCTTTACCGCCTACAATAATTCTTCCATTTACTGTCGTTCTTCTATTTTCAATCATCTTCCATAATGATTTCAAATAACAATATCCATCTTCTTCTGTAATAAGACCTGCATCTATATCGTTTTTCAAATAAGGACCTAAAACTATATCCATTCTTCCATAATTAATACATCCGGCAACTAAGGCATACAACCAAAAAAGTTGAAGAGCCTGATGAAAAGTAGAAGGCTTATGATCTAGTAAATAAATAAGATCCGATTTCATTAAATCAAGCTGTTTATTTCGTACAGAATTCGTACCATATTCTTTTTCTACAAGCTCAACTTGTCTTAAGATAACATCCTTTAAGATTTGTATACAATCTAAACAAGCTTTTATAAATTCATTTTGAGGATAAGAACCAATCAATTCTTCTAAACCACAAATACCAAGTTTCATTAATTTTGAGTAATCCAGCATCATACCAGAAAGTCTTGCGGTTGCCATAAATGGATAGGAACAATCAATAAATCGTCCTGTTGTATCTTCATTTAAAACATCTTGACAATATATACTTTTTACATCATGGTCTTGCCAATAATCATATAATAAATCTACACGAGCCTTTTGGTCATCTGTATTTAAATGTTCTTTAAATTCACGAAGCTTATGAAACACACAATAATGTCCAACTCCACCAATACTTGTGACTGAACCAAATCCAATGGGCAAAAAATCGAGCCTTCCCGCAATTAAATCATCGCTTTCAATACTTCGAAATAAACGTGGAAAGATTGTTTTTAAACAAGCCACCTCACGAACTGCCTTATCCTTACTCAAGTTGTTCTTATGGGCATTTGTATAAGCCTCCATAATTTCAAGTTGTTCTTCATAGCTTTTTTCACAAGGAATTTTAACTGAAACTTCTACATTTTGTGCACCATCAATATTAATCTTTGCCATAGTCTCACCTCACACCTTCAATATATTTTAAATAAAATTCATTGTCAACCATTTTTATTCATTATTGTTCATTTTGATTCATATGTTACAAAATTAACAAATTGTAACTTGAATGAAATCCTTTACAGAGATATATTGAATTTGGAAAGACGGTTCAAGGAGGAAAAGAATTTATGTCAAATCGTTTTATTTTAAATGAGACTAGCTACCATGGTGCTGGTGCTATCTCAGAAGTCGTTACTGAAGTTAAATCTCGTGGTTTAAAAAAAGGATTAGTTGTTACAGATAAGGATTTAATTAAATTTGGTGTAGCTACAAAAGTTACAGATTTATTAGACAAAGCCGGATTACCTTATGCGATTTATGATGAGGTAAAGGCAAATCCAACAGTGGAACAAGTTAAAAATGGTGTAAAAGCGGCTAAAGAAGCTGAAGCTGATTATTTAATTGCGATTGGTGGAGGAAGCCCTCAAGATACTTGTAAAGGTATTGGAATCATTTTAGCTAACCCAGAATTTGAAGATGTTGTTAGTTTGGAAGGTGTAGCTCCTACTAAAAACAAATCTATTCCAGTTATTGCGATTGCGACTACTGCCGGAACAGCTGCCGAAACAACAATCAACTATGTCATTACAGATACTGAAAAGAAAAGAAAATTTGTTTGCGTTGACGCACACGATATTCCTGTCGTTGCGATTATCGATCCAGAAATGATGTCTACAATGCCAAAAGGATTAACCGCAAGTACTGGTCTTGATGCATTAACACATGCGATTGAAGGATACACAACTTTAGCTGCTTGGGAACTTGCTGATACATTAAACTTGAAAGCTATTGAAATCATTTCAAGAAGTTTAAGAGCTGCTTGCGAAAATGATCCTAAAGGACGCGAAGATATGGCTTTAGGTCAATATATGACAGGTATGGCATTCTCAAATGTCGGACTTGGTGTTGACCATGGTATGGCGCATCCATTAAGTGCATTCTATGGAATCCCTCACGGAGTTGCTTGTGCCACATTACTTCCTTACGTTATGGAATTTAATAAGGACTATACTGGTGAAAAATTCAAAGAAATTGCTCGTGTTATGGGTGTTAAAGGTGTGGATGATATGTCTCAAGAGGAATATCGTCAAGCAGCTATTGATGCCGTAATTCAATTATCAAAAGATTGTGGTATTGCCCAAAATTTAAAAGATATTGGTGTTAAAGAAGAAGATTTACCAACTCTTACAGATTCAGCTATGGCTGATGTATGTACCGGAGGTAATCCTAGACCTTGTACAAAAGAATTAATTTTAGATCTTTATAAATACGCTTATAAAGGAAGAGATTAATTCAAAATCAAATAAATAAAAAAGGAACTCAATCGAGTTCCTTTTTTAGCGTCTTACATGTACATAGCCAATAAATGCATTTGAACATGAAACACTGGATTCAGCAGTTGTATAACCTAACCATCCTCCATGGATAGCACGTCCATTTCCAATATAGATGGCAACATGTCCTTGGTAAACACAAATATCTCCAGGTACTGGATTATTTGTTAGATCCCCCAAGCTTAAATAGTCTGTTGGCCATCCGTGGAAATTAATTCCTACGGCCGCAAGTGAATTTGTTACAAGCATTGTACAATCTTGATTTACACCAATTTGTGCAATAGCCGCATTGGCAATCTTTTGGTAAAATCCTGTCTCAACATTTACTGTTACATCTTTTATTGAAACATTTCCAGCTGTATCTGTAGCTTGGATTGTAGTAGTAATAGATCCTACGTTTGATGTATCTACACTTGATGTTGTACCTATAGTAGCTTCTTCATTGGTTGATACATAACTTGAGATATCAAATGTATCTCCTTGTTCAACTGTAATTACATCTTCACAAGTAATTTCCGGTGCTTGCGTATCTTGTACCTTTACTTCTACTTGAGCTGTAATTTCTTCGTTTGTTTTGGAATCCGAAGCACTAATTGTAACTTCGCGTTTTCCTAGTTTATCAAGCTTTAGATTTTCAACCACAACCTTTTTACTTTTAGATTCATAAATAGCTGTATTTTTCTTTTGTTTGACAAACTTAACATCCGCATATTTTTTATCTAATTCTTTTTTGAAAACAGATTTCATTGAATCTGCATCCTGATATTCAATTTTATAACTTGAACCATTTTCTTTAGCCGAAATTGGCATAACACTTACTAAACTGGCAAGTGCAAATTGTGAACATATGACTGCTTTTACTATATTTTTCATGTAGTTTAGGCTCCCTTCTGGCTCACACAAGTAAAAACTTTACACGAAAAGGCCCATTCTGTCCACCTTTTTTGACAATTTCACACATTTTATCCCACTTTTTAGGCACTCCATCCCATTTTTAGCCCCTTTTTCCTCAATTTTTGACAAATCTAATAAAAAAAGCTCAAAATGAGCTTTTCCAGTTAATATTTTAATTCTTTTACTTTTTCCCAAGAAAATTGAGGATCTCCAAAATGACCATAACAAGAAGTCTTATGATAGATTGGTTTACGTAAATCTAACTCATCAATAATATTTCCTACTTCAAAATTAAAGTTTTTATTTACAATTTCAAGCAATTTTTCATCCTCAAATTTACCCGTTCCAAAAGTATCCACACATAAAGACACAGGTTGTGCCTTACCAATCGCATACGCTACTTCAACTTCACAACGACGAGCAAGTTTATTGGCAACAATATTCTTTGCGACATAACGACAATAATAAGCAGCTGAACGGTCTACTTTCGTTGGATCTTTACTAGAGAAGCATCCTCCTCCAATACGTCCACGTCCACCATATGTATCGCATACAATTTTACGTCCCGTTGTTCCTGAATCACCCCATGATCCACCTACGACAAAGCTTCCAGATGGATTGATGATATATTTTGTATTTTCATCTAAATATTTCGCATCAATACAAGGTTTTATCACTTCATTCATAATCAACTCTTTAATCTGTTCTTGAGTCGCTTCTTTTGCGTGTTGTGTAGAAACAACAATTGTATCTATACGTTTAATTTCATCATTTTCATATTCAACAGACACTTGTGTTTTTCCATCTGGCTTTAAAATATCTGGATGTTGTTTTCTTACCTTTGTCAATTGACGAGCCAATAAATGTGCATAATAAATCGTTAATGGCATATATTCTTTACTTTCATCACAAGCATATCCAAACATGATACCTTGATCTCCGGCACAAACTTCATCCTTATTTACCGCATTATGAATTTCAGGACTTTGTTGATTTACAACCGTATGCACATGATATTCTTCTGTGTAACCAATACGTTTTATTTCTTCTAAAGCAATTTTTTCATAATCTAAGGTAGCCTTTGTATTACATTCACCATAAATTAAGACAAAATCATCCTTAATTGTACATTCAACAGCCATATTTGAATACGGATCTTGAGCTAAAGCCGCATCAACGATCGCATCCGCAATTTGATCACAAATCTTATCTGGATGTCCTTCTGTAACACTTTCACTTGTAAAAATATAATTCTTCATTTTTTCCTCCTTTTATCCATTAAAAAAACATACTCTAAGAAGTATGTTTTTGATTTTGATATACTTCTTATCGCTGTTAGCAGGACCACCTTAACAAATGTCAGGTTGGCGTGAAGTCAACGAGCTAACTCTCTACTTCAACTCTGGATAATTTCTTTTGCGTATGTATTTATAACACAAACTAAATGTTTATGCAAGTAAAACACCAAACATTTGTAAAATAACACATAAAATAAATAATATAAGAATTAATACTACTGGTGAGAACCCTTTTTTCAATACTTTTGTACATATAAAGAATAGAACCAAACCTAATAATCCCGGCAAAATGGAATCTAAACCCTCTTGTACATGTACCAGTTTAATATTGACATACTTCTGTACCAAAATACCAATCACAAACATTCCTAAACAAGAACTTGCTAATGTTACATTTTTTAAAAATGTATCTGATAAATCTAAAACAAGTTTTGACCCTTTTTGATACCCTTGTTCTTGAGCCCACCATAAAAAACTAAATCGAATTACATTCCATAACACAAAGAACAAAACAGGACCCATTATGTTTTGATTTAGTGCAAGAGCTGCACCTAATGCAGCTAAAATGGGTCGCATTGTAAACCAAAATACAGGATCACCTATACCAGCTAATGGTCCCATTAAGCCTACCTTCACATCATGAATGCTAGAATCTAGAATATTTTTCCCTTGTGCCTTATCCTCTTCCATTGCTAAAACAATCCCAAGAATAGGCGCAGAAACGTAAGGGTGTGTATTAAAAAATTCTAAATGCCTTGTGATCGCATTATTAAGATCTTTTTCATTTGGATACAATTCCTTTAAAGCAGGAAGTAATGCATAGCACCACCCTCCATTTTGCATACGTTCAAAATTCCATGAGCCCTGTAAGAATTGATGATTGAAACAAACCTTTAATCTTGTTGACTTCTTCATATTTCTCATCCCCTATTCGTAATCGTTTAAAATATCCCCTAAAGGATCATCACTTGTAGCACTTACTTCTTTTTTAGTTTGTAAAGACATATAAATCCACACAAGCCCTGCACCAATTAGACAAAGTGCAAGCATTGAAATACCATCAAAACAAGCAAGCCCAAATCCGATCAAAAAGAATGGCCATGTAAATTTAGATCCTAAAACATTGGCAACAATCGCAAAACCAACCACACAAACGACGCCAACACCAATCAATAAACCTTTATAAATAGAAAGAGGAACCATACTAAACAAATGCACATATACACTTGATGGAATGCACATTAAAACAAGGGTAGGAAAAACAACACGTAATCCCTGCATACAAATTCCCATCCAATGATAAAGTGTCACATTCTTTGTTTCATCCATTTTATGAACAAGTTTACAAGCTAAATTACGACAAAGCTTAGTCAAAGACAAACCTACTAAAGATAATGGAACCGCAACCATAATACTTATCGCAATCAAATACTTAGCTTCAATATTTCCAGATAATCCTTTCATTAAAAAAATAGATGAAATAACACTTGCTAAACATACATCAGGAGCAACAGCTGCACCAATATTGGCCCAACCTAGCGCTATCAACTGCAAAGAACCCCCAAGCAATATGCCTTCTTGTAAATGGCCACACGCAAGTCCTAATAATGTACATGAAACTAGTGGCTGATGAAATTCAAATTCATCCAGTATCCCTTCAATACCACAAAGAAAAGCAATCAAAAGTACAAGTATAAAATTCATAATATCTCCCTCATTTCTTCTTTATATTTTTATATTCCTTCGAATTTGTAAAGCCATACAAAATAAATGCCCAAACTAAAATCAGAAATCCACCAATCGATACTTGAAAATAAAAATGAATAAAAACAAGTAAAACCGTACAAATGAGTCCAAAAAAGATATAAGATACACATTCTTCTATCACATCAATAATCTCAGTATAAGAAAATTGATTTCTAGTCTTTTCATTTTCTTGCAAGCCATCATAAACACCTTGGGCAATATCATTAAGTATTTTCATACTCTAATTGTACATCAAAAAAAGAGACTTTCGTCTCTTTTTCTCTATTTATTTAATTGATGTAACGCAAAAGCGATAATTAAGATTGCCAATACGCAAACGGCAAGAATCGTTAAAATTAATTCATGTGTTTGGTATGGAACCGTAAAATTCAAGACCAATAAACTTAACATACATGCCAATAGGATATATAAAACTCCATTCATTTTTACTGTTTTCACATCCATACCTCCTCTTGTACTTTTACTATAAATCTCCTTTATATAAAGCACAATATAGTGTACAGACATTTAAAGTAGTTTTAACATGTCATTAACATTTGTTAAGGTTTATTAACAATTAGTCTTTAATATAAGCAGTATCCAAAGCATTTGCCCAAGAACGAATAGAACCCGTATTCATATTCTTTACTTTCTTATTATATAAGTTCACATATGTCAATCCATAAATTGGAACGTATCCACAAATTTCATTTTGACGAATCAAAGCTTGTAAATAGAATTCTTTACTTGCTTGCTGATCCGAAGTATATAACCCATCATCCATAAGTGCATCCAATTGTCCATCACTAATCTTCGCATCACTTTCTGAACCTTCTGAATGGAACAATCCATATAATGAAGTATTTTCTACATCTGTAAATCCATAGCCATAAAAACTAGCAGACCATGTATCAATTGCACTATCATCATAGATCGTATCAATGACAGTGTTAAATTCCATTTCATTTGTCTTTAAATCAACCTTTAATTCATCACCCCAAGATTTTTTCATCATAGGAATCAAAGTATCTAGAGCATCCTTATTTTTACATGCCAAGAACTTAATTGTAAGAATTTGTCCATCCTTTTCACGATAGCCACTATCTCCAACAGTCCAACCCGCATCATCTAAAAGTTGTTTAGCCTTTTCGATATCATACGAATAATAAGTCATACCATCTACAATCGTTTCACCACGAACCACATCTCCTAAACTTGCACTAATTGGATTTCCAAAAGTCGCAGGAACATAACCCATTTTTAAATCTGCTGCATCCCCTTTAGAATCCTTCATATCAAAATAAGAATCCACAAATGCTTGACGATCCAATGCATAAGTTAATGCTTGTCGAACCGATTGATCTGCCGTAGGACCACTCTTACAGTTAAAGAACATATATTGTAATGAATTTGAAGGATACGAATTCATTGTCAAATCACTATTTTTACTTGCCGTATTGATCTTATCTGACTCTTGCACATAAGGAATATAATCAATATCTCCCTTTTCTAGTTCACTAATTTCGCTTGAACTTTCTGTCATCTTGATCACAACATTATCAATCTGATACTGTCCCTTTTTTGCCTTATAATAAGGATTGCGAGTTAAACTTGTTGCCTCAGATTTGGCATAATTATTCAATTGGTAAGGACCTGAACCAATTGGATTACTAGAATCTTGTTCAATCTTCTTAGTATGCCCTTTCTTATACTTATATTGACTATCGCTACAAATACCTGTTGTCGCAAGAATACTCAACGCATCCACTCTAGGTTTATCTAAATGGAAAACGACCGTATAATCATCTAGCGTTTCAATTCCACTAAAATCAGTGGCATCCCCATCATGATAATCACTATATCCCTCTAAATAATCTACACTACTCGTAAATCGTCCATCATAGCTAGGATCTGCCATCAAAGTAAATGTATACTTCACATCACTTGAAGTTAATTTAGATCCATCTGAAAATTTAACTCCCTTCTTTAATTTGAAAGTTATCGTCTTTCCATCCTCACTTACAATAGGATCTTCTCGAATTAATTCTCTTTTTAGATTTGAATTTTCATCATAACGCATCATTTTTTGATAAATCATATCAATCACATATCCATCATATGTCGTTTGATAATATAACGGCGAAAATACACCATTCAACTCTGTACTAATACCAACCGTCAATGTTTGTTCATTCGAATTCGAACCACTTGCACATCCACTCAAAGCCATAGTAAGGCCTAAAGCTAGCACACACCCTTTTTTTAAATTCATATTCTACTCCTTTACTATCGGTAAAAAAGAGAAAAAGCCATGTGTTACCACATAGCCTACACTATAAGATAACACCTCTTCTAACGAAGGAGTGCCATAAGTATTTCCTATGACCCCAAGAAATAAAATCGCCACTTTATTCCTTTCGGCAATGGTTACCTTTCAAACACTTCTCTGTCTGCCAACTCCATGTTCTACTCTGATACAATGCTTCCTCTATCTTTACTGATTCACTTGTATATGAAAGAGTATACAATTGTTTGTAAAGATTTTCAATGTATAGAAAAAAATAGATGATTTTTCAATCATCTATCTTATCAATCATCTTTTTTATAAAAAGTGTTCTAAAAATACCAAATAGAAAGACACAAACACCTACAATAGAGATTGCCTTTTCCTTATAAAAAATCCCGAAGACAACAAGTACAAGTCCAAGCCCAGCGATTTGAAGTTGTTTGAATATAGCTTTTTGTTTCTCATCCATTAGCGAACAGTTACACCATTAGGCATTTCTTTTGCGACAGTGACAAAACTTAAGTCTTTATCGTCTGTAGCACATAAAATCATTCCATTCGATTCAACACCACGAAGCTTAACAGGTTTTAAATTTGTGACAACAACAACCTGTTTTCCAACTAAATCTTCAGGCTTATAGTATTTGGCAATGCCACTAACAACTTGACGAACTTCATCGCCTAAATCAATTTGTTCAACCAATAAACGATCTGCCTTTGGATGTGGTTCACATTTTACAATCGTTCCTACTTTAAATTCTAATTTCGCAAAATCATCCACAGTCACCAATTTAGACTCATCAACATTCTTCTTCTCTTCTTTTGGTTTGTTGAATTCTTCAAAGAATTTTTTCTCATCAATACGAGCAAACAATGGTTCACATTTTTCAACAATCTTAATATCTGTTTCTAATTGACCAAAGCTTTCACAGCTTACCAAATCTTTCTTTTCTGTATGTAGATATTCAAAGATTTTATCAGCTGTATCCGGTAAGAAAGATTGAAGTAATACAGCACTAATACGAATACTTTCTAATAAATTATAAAGAACTGTAGCTAAACGATCTTTCTTAGATTCATCCTTTGCCAAAGCCCAAGGCATAGTTTCATCAATATATTTATTTGTACGACGAAGTAACGTAAAGATTTCATCAATCGCATCACCCACATGCAAATCTTCCATCTTTTCTTGTGTCTTTTTAACAGCTTCTAATGCACACGCCTTTAATTCGGCATCTACATCTTCTTCTACGCCAGGATTTGATACAACGCCATTAAAATACTTATTTGACATGGCAATCGTACGAGACACTAAGTTACCTAAAATATTTGCCAAATCTGAATTAATTCTTTCAACCATTAATTCATATGTAATGTGTCCATCTTGGGCAAATGGCATTTCATGAAGCATAATATAACGAACGGCATCTACTCCAAATAATTCTACTAAATCATCCGCATAAATTACATTTCCTTTTGATTTAGACATTTTGTCACTACCCGTCAATAACCATGGATGACCAAAAACTTGTTTTGGAAGTTCTACATCCAATGCCATTAACATGATTGGCCAATAAATCGTATGGAAACGAACAATATCTTTACCAATCAAATGTAAGTCAGCTGGCCAATATTTCTTAAACAACTCATCATGATTGCCATCACAATCATAGCCTAACCCAGTAATATAATTTGTAAGTGCATCAATCCAAACATAAACAACATGTTTTGGATCAAAATCAACTGGAATTCCCCAACTAAATGTTGTACGAGATACACATAAATCTTGAAGGCCGGGTTTCAAGAAATTATTAATCATCTCATTTTTACGGCTTTCAGGTTGAATAAAATGAGGATGATCTTCAATATATTGAATAAGTCTGTCTGCATATTTACTCATTCTAAAGAAATATGCCTCTTCTTGCATCGCATGAAGTTCTCCGCCGCACACTGGACAATGTCCTTCTTCTTCAATTTGGCTTGGCGTATAGAAAGCTTCACACTCTTGGCAATACAAACCATCATAATGACCTTTATAAATATCTCCTTTGTCATATAATTTTTTAAAGATTTTTTGAATTTGTTTTTCATGATAAGGATCTGTCGTTCTCATAAATTTGTCATAAGACACATTCATAACATCAAATTGACCTTTTATAATTTCTGATACTTCATCCACAAATTGTTTAGGGCTAATCCCTGCCTTAATGGCCTTCTCTTCAACCTTTTGACCATGTTCATCTGTTCCTGTTTGGAAACGAACATCATATCCTTGTGCACGTTTAAATCGAGCAATCGCATCCGCTAACACAATTTCATATACATTTCCAATATGTGGTTTTCCGGATGTATACGCAATAGCTGTTGTTAAATAATACGGTTTCTTTTCTGACATCTTAATTCCTCCTACAAAATAAAAAAGCTTCCATCCAAGGACGAAAGCTTCGTGGTACCACCTTAGTTTATGTAAATCATTACACCTCAAACTGTTAACGCCAGTAATACGTCTTTATCTACCTATCGATAAAAAAGCTCCAAGACCATGTTCTCAATAAATCGTATACAAATTTTCACCAACCATTTGTTCTCTACACTACCCTTTATTGATACTCTTCTTTTCAATGCTTTTTTATTATACACTTTCAAGTTCAATTCTCGCAAACTATTTTGCGCCTTTTGTCAAGATTCTTACAAGCGGCAAAGCCTTTTCAGGACAATTTGACTGTCCCATATGATATTTTGGCTTTGTTGGACCATGATAATCACTACCACATGAAACAAACATTTTCTTCTTTTGAACAATTTTTAAACAAGACGCAATCGTTTCTTCATGAATATCTGTTGAGAAACATTCAATTCCATCAAATCCAAGACTAACAATTTCTTCAATTAAATCATCCGATAAATAATCTAAATGCCAACTAGCTAAAACTGCAATACCTCCAGCACGATGAATCGCTTCTACAACATCACGTACACTTGGATATTCTCCACTCACATAACAAGGCCCATTTTTTCCAAATACATCACTTTCAAAACGAGCTTGAGCCAAATTTTCACGATCGCAATGATCTAAATATTTCTTAATCAACGGTAAACTTCTCGTTCTCTCATTGTTGAAAACCATACGCGTAATTTCATCAGAAGTAATCGTTTGGAATCTTGAATTGGCCATCAAACTGACTGTATCAATTCGAATACCTGAATAATCCTCAAATTTTTTCACACGAATCATCGATAATTCTTTTTCACGTTTTAAAGAATCTCTCTCTAAAATTTCAAAAACCTCATTTGTCCAATCAATATAATAACCTAAAACACGAACACGTGTTCTTCTGTATTGAGCATCAAGCTCCACACCTGGAATATATTGAATTTTATAAAGTTTAGAAAAACGTGTTGCCGCTGCATTCGCCCTAGCGCAGTTATGATCTGTAATAGAAATAATTTCCATTTTATTTTCTTTAGCTTGTTTAAAAATCTCTTCTACATCATAATAACCATCATCACTATAATTAGATCGAATATGCAAATCAATTGGAGTGATATTATGCTCTACTTCTTTTACAGGTTTGGAAACAGGTTGTTTAGCTGCCGAATCAAATCGTATATCCTGTACAGGTTCGTGAACCAATACCAATCCAAAAATCAAATCAAAAATAGTTTGTTGATTAGGCGCAATCAACACACATAATGCATTTAATCCCCACCAAGCTAATACACCTGGAACTTGGAAAAAGAAACCTAAAACCATAATTGGAACGCCAAAACCTAGAGCTTGACGAAGAATTAAAATTAGACTAAATGCCTCTTTTTTATTTCGCTTTACGAGTTTTAAATCCATCATGACATAACCAAAAGACTGTCCTTTAGTTCTTGCGGTTGTAAACGCAAGTAAGACAACGCTAGAAATAAACAATAGCGCAAACATGATGTAAAATAATAGATCAAAGAAATGAGGTGGAATCATTCCACAAATAATCAACAAAAATTCAATCACCCAAATATATACAGGTAAAAGACATATATTGATATCCATTAAAAAAGCATATAAATGGGACGTATAATCTGTATATTTACGTTTTAATGGTTCGGCATATTTATAACCGCCAGCACGATAAAGTTTTGACTTTTTTGTAAAGTATGCCAACGTTAAATCCTTCACATTGTAATTTTTTCGTTTCATATTACTAACACGAGCCTTTCCTCAGTATTATAACAAGTTTTGCCCATGAAAAAAAGGGCTCATGCCCTTAATCTCTTTTCAATCTTTTAGCAATAAATCCAACAAAACCTAAAGAAATAACACTCATCATCGCATAAATACTTGAATTTGTTGATGTAGCTGTATTAACTGTTTTTGAACTTAGTTGAATTTTTTGTGCCTCCTGAACTAAAACCATATACTTTTTACCACCCTTGGCAACTAATTCACTATTCACTAAATTCTTTTGAGCAGAAGATAAGCTCACCCAACTTTGCATACCACTTAAAATTTTCGAAGCATTCAATGTGTTCGCACTCGTAAATACATTTCCACTTGAACTTGTCAAATATGTAGAAATAAATTGAGTAACGGAAGCATCTGTTGTTTCTTTCAAATTCGTTGTAGTCTCACTTACTTGTGCAACAACATTCGATGTATCTTCTTGCGTCGTTTTATTTTCTTCAACAGTAGGTAATGCCGCTTTGGCAATAGATGTTTCACTATTTCCGGTTGCTAGAGCATCTGTCTTTTCAACATGAGTTTCAACCGGATTTAAATCCAACGTTACCGTTTTATATACAAAATGAGAATTATCATCAAAATAATCATTTAAATATTGTAGTGCATTTGTTACATCTGTTAATGTCGCATTTTCATTATTCAATACAACATTGACATCATCTAATACCTTCTTAAAATTTGTATAAGACGATTCTTCTAACATGTCCTTATCCGTCGATAAGAATTCATAGCCTTCATTCACACTTTCTTTTAATTCAGAAATATCAACTAAAGCCTCTTTTGCCGATGTTAATGCCGTTTGAGCATCCGCCACCATTTGTACTGTCAAGTTCTCGTTGGCAGTATCTAAAACACTTTTTGCGTTTGTCAATGCAGTAGATAAAGATACATAACTTGAAGTCGTATAATTTTCAGCCTTATAAGTCAATAATTGATCATACTCTTCTTTAAGTGTTTCTTTATCTTTAGTAATCTGAGCTAAAATCTCTGCATTTTTTTGAGTTGCCAAACCTACAAGATAATCATAAGCTGTAACTTGTTTTTGGTCTTTTTCAGGCTTTGTAGCTTCTAAAAAAGCTTCATATTCCTTCGAAAAGTTTGTTTTATAATTATTCTCATATGCATTAATAATTTCTTTTTGTTGATCTTCCTTCAACAATTGAAATATACCATTCGCACTCAATATTGATTTATAGTTATTTTCATCTACATTAATAATTAATGTATATACAGTTAGTTCTACATTATCTTCAGTCTTTTCAATGATTTTTGTACTCAAATATGTCTGAATAAACTCATCTGTCGTAATCTCAATTGTTTGATTTGTAGATACTTCCTTAACGGGCGTAGTATTTGTCGCAAGCACATTCATCATAGGACTACTCACTGTACTCATAGCCACAGCACTCACAACACAATAAACCTTTGTTTTATTCATAGTAAGCCCTCCAATCTAATTTAACATTTTACTCTTAAATTCTCTATTGGTCTAGTCCCAATATTCTAAAACAAATTTTCTAGCCCATAAATCAGAAGCTTCCAATTCCTCTAAAGTTGGATTTTGAATATATTTAGCATATTTACAAGCCTCTTGAATACTCGTCTCAATATCTAAAAAGGATATTTTTTTATCTAAAAATAATTCAACGGCCTGCTCATCCGCACCATTAAATATAGCACCAAGATTTCCTTCTTTTTTTCCAATAGAATAAGCCAATCTTAACATTGGATAGCGGTCAAAGTCCATTTTTTGAAAATTCAAATCCAATGTTTGCGTCATGTCCAAAGGAGTATCCTCTTTTAAAACAGGTCTTTGTGGGTAACATAAAGCATATTGTATAGGTAATCGCATATCAGCAGATCCAAGTTGAGCGATTACGGCATTATCATTATATTCAACCATCGAATGAACAATACTTTGACGGTGCAAAACCACATCAATCGAATCATAATCTATATCAAACAAATAATGTGCCTCAATAACCTCAAAACCTTTATTAACCATGGTTGCGCTATCCACTGTAATTCTTTTTCCCATATTCCAATTTGGATGTTTTAAAGTCTGCTCAACCGTTACATCCTTTAATTCATCACGTCTCTTATCTCGAAAACTACCTCCACTAGCCGTAATAATCAATCTCTTAACGCTTTTTTTATCATTTCCTTGAAGCGATTGGAAAATAGCCGAATGCTCAGAATCAATTGGATATAATTTTGTATGCGTGCTACGCAAAGCTTCGCGAACTAAAACGCCACCTGCAACTAGACTTTCCTTATTCGCAAGGGCAACATCAACGCCTTTGTTTAACGAAGCCAAAGTAGGCCTTAATCCTCTAAAGCCAACAACCGCATTTACTAATAAATCATATTCACAATTTTGAATACATTCAACCATCGCATTCTCTCCTGCATAAACATGATCGAATTCAATTTCCGCTTTTTTTTCTACACTTCCAATACCAACCACTTTAATTGTTGGATGTTTAGAAATAATTTGATTTAAGATTGCACTATTTGTACCGGCACAAACTCCCACCAAACAAAATAAGTCTGGATGTTGTTCTATCACATCCACCGTCTGTAAACCAATGGAACCTGTAGCTCCTAATAATAATATTCTTTTCATATAATCACCTAAACTCATTTTAACACAAAAAGGAGGCATCAAAGCCTCCAATTCACATTAGTATTTTAATGGTTTTAAATCCCAAATTTCTTTTGCGTACTCACTAATTGTACGGTCACTTGAGAAATATCCAGATTTAGCAATATTAATCAACATTGTTTTAGCCCATTTTGATTTGTCTTTATAACGCGCCTCAACATTAGCTTGGGCATGGCAATAAGCTTCAAAATCACCTAACACATAGAATTCATCATTACGCATTGTCAAGTCATTAACAATCAATTTAAATTCATCAGGATTGTTTGACCAAGTACAATTTTTCAATGAATCAATAACCATACGAATATTTTCTTGTGAATTATAATAGTTCCAAGCATTGTATGAATTCTCATGTTTCAATTCATTGATATCTTCTACATGTAAACCAAAAATCTCCGCATTCTCTTCACCAACCTGTTGAACAATTTCAACATTGGCGCCATCTAAAGTACCTAAAGTAATAGCACCATTCATCATATATTTCATATTTCCAGTTCCACTTGCTTCTTTTCCAGCTGTAGAAATTTGTTCTGAAACATCGGCTGCATTCAATAAAATTTCGGCGATTGAAACTGAATAATTTGGAATGAAGACAACCTTCATATATTTCGAAATTTCTGGATCATGATTTACAACATCAGCAACCATATTAATCAATTTAATAATTTCTTTAGCAAGATCATAACTAGCAGCTGCCTTTGCAGAATAGAAGAAAGTTCTTGGATAAATTCTGAATGAAGGATCATTCTTCATTTTCAAGTATAAGAACATAACATGGAAAATATTTAATAATTGACGTTTATAAGCATGTAGACGTTTTGCCTGGCAATCAAAAATAGAATGGATATCAATTTCAATGCCTAAATTCTCTTCTACATATTCTGCCAATATTTTCTTACGTTCCAATTTAACATCCATAAATTTATTTTGTAATTCAACATCATCGACATGAGACATTAAATCTTCTAATTTTTCTGGATTCTTTTTAAATTCATCTCCAATTGTTTCAACCAATAAATCTGTTAATTGTGGATTTGAATATAACAACCAACGACGATGTGTAATACCGTTTGTCTTATTATTAAAACGATCTGGATATAATGTAGCAAAATCCTTAAATACTTCGTTTACCAAAATTTCTGAATGCAATTTAGCAACACCATTTACACTATGTGAACCAACAACGGCAAGGTTAGCCATATGTACTTGTCCATCTTTAATAATGGAAACAGAATTGAATAAACCACATAATCCACGATGATCCACTTCGTATTTGAATCGGCGATTAATTTCTTCAATAATCATGTATAGACGTGGTAATAAGCCTCTAACCATATCTTCTGGCCATTTTTCTAAAGCCTCTGCCATAACTGTATGATTTGTATATGCTACTGTTTTTGTGACAATAGCCCATGCCTCATCCCAATCATAGAAATAATCATCTAATAAAACACGCATCAATTCAGGAATTACCAACACTGGATGTGTATCATTTAATTGAATCGCAACCTTATCTCCCAAATTATCCAAGCTTGGATATACGCGTAAGTGTGAACGAACGATTTGATCAATTCCAGCGCAAACAAAGAAATATTCTTGTTTCAAGCGAAGACGTTTACCTTCTGTTGTAGAATCATCAGGATAAACATTTGCGGTAATCGCATTCACATCATTTAAATATTTATTTAATTCACCAGATTGAACACTATCTTCATCAACTTCAGCATCCCATAAACGCAAAGTATTTGTAGTTGTAGTATGATATCCAACGATAGGCTCATCAAATGGTACGGCTCTTACAACAAAATCCGGATGATGTTGTGCATGGAATTTGCCAAATTCATCCATAAATCCATCAACATATCCACCAAATTTTACTTTAACTGCATGTTGAGGTTTCCAAACCTCCCATACATTACCATTTTTTAACCAGCAATCTGGATATTCCACTTGTTGATTATTTTCAATACGCTGTTTAAACAATCCATAACGATATCGAATACAATTCCCATGACCTGGTAAATCTAATGAAGCTAATGAATCAAGGAAACAAGCCGCAAGACGACCTAGTCCACCATTTCCTAATCCCGCATCACTTTCAATATTTTCCATGTCATTAATATCCATACCAAGATCTGACAAGCCATCTTTTACAACATCATAAATATTTAAATTCATTAAGTTGCTTGTCATCAATCTTCCCATTAAAAATTCCATGGAAAAATAATAAAGCTGTTTCGCCTCTGTTTTCTTTACTACTTTTTTTGTTTCTTTCCAATGTTCGCTTGCTAACTGACGAATCATTGTTCCTAAAACAGTATAACGTTCTTGAGGATATGTATCTTCAAACTCACGTCCATACGTATCGGAAACAGCTTTTTTAAAATTCTCTTCAAAACTAATCTTAGACTCAAAAAGATTTGGCATAATATATCTCCTTCTTATTCAACCTAGACTATTATACCGAATTTTCTTATCATTTTTCAATCCTAACCAATTTTTTCAACATCATAGTTCCAATAATAACCTAATGTTTTGTGTGTTTTTATGTAATCTTTCCCCACTAATTTTCTTAAGCAGGAAATATGTACTGTTAATGTATTATCTTGAATCGAATGATTAAAATTCTGTTCAAGATTAAACAATAAAGATGGTCTTGAATAACTTACATGTGGATGAGTAATAAACGTCTCCAACAAAATAAACTCCGTTCTTCTTAAAGCAAATATTTCTCCTCTCACATCAATTTTACGTTCATCAAAATCTACAATAATATCCTTTGATTTGTACTTTCCACGCTTTTTTTGACCAACAGGAATATCCATTGTCAATAACCCATTCGCATATCTTTGTGTTAATTCTCCCACACAACTTGATTGACTCACCATCGCTGGTGTGCGATAGATATAAGTCCCATTTTTTTCCACTTTTTCAATTGGATATCCACTCTCAATTAAACCATCCAATAAGTCCGAATCTAATTCAGTTTCTAAGATTGCAAACTGCATAAAATTATTTCATACCCTCTATTCTTCCTAATCCTTCCCTTGTTTACATATATTATGACACGCCAATGTGAAAAAATCCTTAATTTTTAATTTGTGCAAAATATACACTAAAAAATACAAACATTACCAAATAAATGGATAGAATCATCCACTAATATACCTCCATTCTCATATATCCCGTACACATCCACCTTTTTTTCCTCTCGAACTCTATCAATACTTTCCATCTGTTTCTTGCTATTACGAAAATGCACCTCAATATCTAAACCTTGAATATAGCCCAATCCATTTTGATATGAGAAGCAATTATAACTTTCATCTGGAGTTATGTGATATAAATCTAATTGCACCATGGCCCCAGCACTATAACCAATCACCAATCCTTTATATCTTTTTAAAACTTTCTTTAAACCTTTTTCTTTTATTCTTTTCATCATTAAATCAGGAGCCCCGCCCGTTAAAAGAAGAATGGAGCTATTTTTAATCTTACGAATCATCTCATCCTTTGAATCGGTAAAATAATTGACCCAACTAATTTGTTCTTTTTTAATTCCATACTTAAAAAAAACATTTGTATTCTCTGCATAGAAAATACCTTGTCCTGGCTTGTATTGTTGATTCCACTCCTTTACACTTTTCGTATCATCATAGAAGCTAAAAGCTAAAACACAAACTCGATCATATTTTGTGATGTATTTTTTCAAGTTATAATACGCCCAATTTTCATCAAAATTCGATGAGCTTAAAAGAACATGACAAGAATTTGGTATATAGTCAATAGCCTTTACTCGGCTCGCATAAGGTATCCCATTTTCCCATTTAACATCATTTTCAAATTCTTCAAAACAAATCATTCCATCTTCTTGATCATGAATTGTATAACATCTTGTTTCATTTTCTCTTTTAAATAATTTCATATCTTCTCCCACAAAAAAACTAGACAACAATCGTTATCTAGTTATCATCTGAACTTTCTTGTTCTTCAGCAGCTGCAGCAGCTTCTTGTAAAGATTGCGAGCTTGATTCTAGCTGATTTGCCAAATCACTATTTTTTGCAACCGTCATATTATCTGTAACAGGCCCATCACTAGCTCCTGTTTTGGTTAATTTCAAATATGTCCATCCATCTGAGGTATGTGTATCATCAATCAAATAGTTATATGAATCTATTTCTAAATCATACATCTTTGCACTATCCGTATTTGTAAAATATGTATCAATAGGTAGGGTTTGATTTACCACGTCGTAAGCGCTATTTAAAGCAGTCTGAGCTGTATCATCATTGGCTTCATCTACCAAATTCAAATGAACACGTAAAGTTGCGCTCAATAAATTCACAGTTACTTCTTCCACATTATCAATTGCCGATAAATTGCTTTGAAGTGTCGAAATTTCCTGACGTGTGATTTCTGGATTTAAATCACTACTTGAAAAACGACTACCCGTAACAGGCTTGTTTTGTCCACCAATACTTGCAAGTAATACATACACAACAATCATGCAAGGAATAGCAATTATTATTAAAGTAAACCACACAAGTTTATGTCCTTGTCTAGGCTTACGATTTGTTTGATTTCGAGTCCTTTTTATTTTGGCCATAAAAACCTCCTATACAAGAACCATTATAACATACAATTATCGTTTCTTTAATTCTTCTTGAATCAATTCGTTTGTACGTTTTGGATTGGCTTGTCCTTTGCTAGCCTTCATAACTTGGCCTACCAAGAAGCCAACAGCACGATCCTTTCCATTTTTAAAATCTTCAATAGATTGAGGATTGGCATCCAATACACTTTGTACTAAAGCCAAAATGGCACTATCATCACTGACTTGCTTCATACCTTTTTCTTCAATAACTTTTTTAGGATCCTTACCATTCATCACTTCATCAAAAACAATTTTACCTTGTTTTCCACTAATTTCACCTGACTCAATCACATTGATCAATGTTGCTAAATCCTTAGCTTTACAAGGAACCTTCTTAAAATCTAAATTATTCTTATTCAAATAAGCCGAAACGTCACCAATAACCCAGTTACATGCCTTTTTAGCTTGTTTTGTATCCTTACAAACATCTTCAAAGAAATCAGCCATGTCACGATCTGCCACTAAAACAGACGCATCATACTCATTCAACTCAAACTCTTTCATAAAACGAGCCTTGCGAGCATCTGGCAATTCTTCCAAGTTATCTTGAATTGACTTTACCCAATCTAAATCCAACTGAATAGGGAAAATATTAGGCTCTGGGAAATATTTATAATCCACATTTCCTTCTTTTTTACGCATTAAAATAGTTGTCTTTTGACTCTCATCATAACGACGTGTTGCCTGTTCTACTTTTTCACCAGCATCCAATAAAGCACTCTGTCTTTCAATTTCAGCTTGCACAGCCTTTTGTACATTCGCAATGGAGTTTAAATTCTTGATTTCTGTTTTTGTACCCAATGTATCCTTATCTTTTGAAAGTGAAATATTCACATCACAACGCATTGAGCCTTCTTCCATCTTAACATCACTAACATTTAAATAAAGTAAGTTCTTTCTTAAAGTCTCTACATAAGCAGCCGCTTCTTTTGCCGAATGCATATCTGGACATGAAACAATTTCAATCAAAGGAATTCCAGCACGATTGTAGTCGATATAGCTTCCTGTATCCTTATGGAATTGTTTAGCCGTATCCTCTTCCATATGAATACGTTCAATACGAATTCTTTTCTTTTCACCATCTACATCAACATCAATATATCCGTTTCTTCCAATTGGATGGAATTGTTGCGTAATTTGAAAACCCTTTGGTAAATCTGAATAATAATAATTTTTACGATCAAAACGAACTAAAGTTTCCAATTCACAATTCATTGCCGTACAAGCCTTGATTGCTAAAGCAACCGCACCCTTATTCACACAAGGCAAGCATCCAGGATGGCCTAAATCAATTACACTTGTACATGTGTTTGCGGTTTGTCCAAAATGCACAGGAGCACCCGAAAACATTTTTGTTTTTGTGTTTAATTCACAATGAATTTCAATACCAATCGTTACAAAATAATCCATTATTCTACCTCCACACACTGATTTGCTTTTCCTGTACAATCCTCAATAGCTTGTGCTAAATCAAACATTTTTTGTTCTTCAAAAGGTTTACAAGTTAAATTCACACCAACAGGCATATCATCTACTTTTCCTAAAGGCAAAGTAATACTTGGATATCCCGAGAAATTAGCCAGCTGCATATGTTCTTCCGCAAAACTAGATGCTCCAAAACGTACATCTTGACTTTCATGAATCAAAGGTGCAATTGTTGGTGCAGCAACGGTCAAGATACCATCACAATCTTCAAATAATTTTGCGTACGCATCTACAATTAAACGACGAATCTTTTGTGCTTTTCTAAATAAACGATCTTGATTTTCTTCAAACAATGAATAAGAACCAATCACAAATCGAGCACGCACATAGCTTGAAAAACCTTTCGTACGTGAATTTGTCATAACCTCTTCTACACTTGCTCCATCTTCTCTCATACCAAAACGAATTCCATCCAAATTTGAGTGGTTTGCGGTCGCTTCCGCATTCGCAATCGTTTTATATACAGGAGCAATCAACTCCATATAATCTCTAGGCATTTCAACCTCTTTAATTGTTGCCCCTTTTGCTTTTAAGCTTTCTTGTAATTGATTAAATTGCGCTTTAAATTCTTCGCTTTGAACTTCATCTAAAACTGTCTTTAAAATACCAATTGTTTTCCCATTCACATCCGCATTTAAAGCCTTACTATACTCTTCTACCGGTAAGAAACTTGAAGTCATATCGTGATCATCTCTTCCAGCAAGTACTTCTAAAGCTAATGCTGCATCTGAAACATTTGTTGTAAAATAGCCAACATGATCAAGTGAGCTAGCATAAGGGATAATTCCATAACGCGAAATGCGGCCATATGTAGGTTTTACACCAACAACACCACAATAAGCAGCTGGTTTTCTTACACTATCTCCTGTATCACTACCAATAGCTAAAGGTACACAACCACTCGCAACTAAGGCTGCACACCCACCTGAACTTCCTCCAGGAATACGATCTAAATTATAGGGATTATGAACCACACCTGTATAAGCATTTTTATTCGTTCCACCCATACCAAGTTCATCCATACTTGCTTTACAAACAAACTTTGCACCAGCTTCATGCAATTTTTTTACAATCGTCGCATCATACACAGGTACATAGTTATCCAAAATACGACTCGAAGCTGTTGTACGAATTCCTTTTGTAGAAATATTGTCCTTTAACGCAACAGGTACACCACTTAATTTTCCATCACAATCATTTGTATCTTCTTCAATAAAAGTAACAACCGCATTCAATTTAGGTTGTAAAGCTTTGACCTTTTCCAAGCTACTCTCAAAGTTTGCACAATTTTTAATATTCATACTACTTCACCACCTTTGGAACATGAATATGACCCATACGAGCATCCTTCACATTCTTCAATACATCTTCCTGAGATAGAACTTCACATTCTACATCTTCTCTTAAAAAACTTGTAGGTGCCTCAAATGGATATACCATAGGTTCTATACCTTGTGTATCCACTTTTTCAAACAAAGATACTTGTTCTTCTACCGCAACAAAATCCTTTTTCAATTCTTCAATTTCTTCATCGCTTAAATCGAATTTTAAATCATTCGCAAGCTTATGAAAATATTCTGTGCTGAATTTTTCCATTGTCTTCCTCCTATAAGTAACTAATCACAGTACAATCGCTTGTGCCTGTTTTTCTTTCAATTAACGCATACACTGTATCATCATTTATTACTTGAATCAAATAATGACATTTTGTACTTGAAAAACTAGACATTTTTTCTTTTACATCCTGAATAACCGCTAATACTTCAGCTGCCGTTTTCCCATGTGCTGTAATCGTCAAATTTAATTTTTTCACCTTTTTAGATTCAAATTTTGCCTGCCCTGTAACATATGTATTATCAGGAAGGACTTTACTCACTTCATTTGTAAATTCGCTCAACTCATCCGAAAATGAAGAATCTAATTCAGTAAATCGCGTACTTGGAACAAGAACCCACTCTTGACTAATCTTTGATAAGCTTCCTTCATTCCCTTTATAATACGCATCATAAATATAACCGCCTTTACCCGTGTCATTAGAATCATCCAATTTGTAGGCTGCCACATAAATCGGAATATTTTTATTTATATCATTAAATCTTTCATGCATATAACTAACAAGTTTCGAGAAAGTAACCTCCAAATAACTTTCCATCTTGTCATCACTGATTTCAACATCACTTCCATCTGAACCCGTTAATTCACCATTCACGATCAATCCCAAAGAAACGCCTTTTAATTTATCATTGGAGTACCAATCCAATTCATAAATATCCACTAAAATCGTTGCTCCTGTCACCGTACCATTTCCAGTATCAAATTCTTCATCCGAACTCGGATTTAGACCATTAGGATTTCCATCTCTTTGCGTACCTAATAACCCACGTGAACCGTCCGTCGCATCCAATTCGTCATAATCTAAATATTGATGACTTTTATAAGCAACACTATTTACAGAAAAATATTTTTTACTTAAATCCATCAACCCAGATTCCGCTTCAATTCTTAAATCCTCATTGGAAAGTAAACCAACATGTTTACTTCTTGTATCACTAGAATCGTAAGGTAGAATAGCCGCATATTCACCCTCTTCTGTCGTTTTAGCTTGATTGGTATTCGACACAGAACAACCACACAAACTTAGAGCTAGACAAATTCCAATTATTTTATTCTTGCGCATTTTCTACCTCCTGAACAAATTCTTCTTCTGTCATCGTTTGGACACCCAAACTTTGAGCCTTCGTTAGTTTTGATCCTGCTGCCTGTCCATAAATCACAAAGTCTGTTTTCTTAGAAACAGATCCCGACACATTGGCTCCTAAAGACTCAAGAATAGCTTTTGCTTCATTACGAGTATAATGTTCTAATGTTCCAGTTAAAACCACTGTTTTATTAGTAAATCGAGACTGCAATGTTTCATTTTCTTCTTGAACAAAATTACATCCAACCTTGCGAAGAACTTCGATTAAATGTAAGTTCTTTTCTTCCTTAAAGAAAGCCTGAATACATTGCGCTGTAATATCTCCAATATCATGAATTTCAACCAATTCTTCCATACTTGCCGCAATTAAAGCATCCATATTCTTGAAATGATTCGCAAGAATCATAGCTGCTTTTTTGCCAACTTGAGAAATACCTAAGCCATACAATAAAACACCTAATGGCTGTTTTTTACTATTTTCAATAGATTCCAACATCTTATCTACTGATTTCTTTTGGTATCCTGGACGCATAATCAATTCTTCATAATGTTCATGTAAAAAATAGATATCTTCAATCGTATTCAAATAACCCCACTCATGAAGCTGTTCGATTTTTTTATCCCCTAAAGAATCAATGTCCATCGCATCTCTTGATGCAAAATGAATCATACTTTCAACGACACGAGCCGGACAATCTTGATTAATACAATAATGGGCAGCCTGATCTGGCATACGTACTAAATGAGAGCCACAAACAGGACATGTATCAGGAAATTTATATGGAAGCTGACTTCCATCTCTTCTTTCAATCACACTCGATACCACTTCTGGAATAATTTCTCCAGCTTTACGAACAACGACAATATCGCCAATTCGTAAATCTTTATTTAAAATCATATCTTCATTATGAAGCTGTGCCGCACTCACCATAGTTCCTGCAACGCGTACAGGTTCTAATACTGCATTCGGAGTAATTTTACCCGTTCTTCCTACAGTAATCACAATATCTTTCAATCTTGTCTGTACTTCTTGTGCTGGAAATTTATAAGCTGTCGCATAACGCGGTACCTTTGCGGTCGAGCCTAACATTCTTTGATCGGATAAATTATTTAATTTGATGACCATACCATCAATCTCATAAGGAAGGTCCTCTCTTTTTTCATGAATACTCTGAATAAAATCCCATATTTCTTCTACGCTTCGACAAACTTTGCGCAATGGATTCGTTCTAAAATGAAGTTGATGCATTCTTTCCAATGCTTCTTCTTGCGTTTGAATCGCAAAATCCGAGGCATTTTGAAAATAATACCAATACGCATCTAGTTTTCTTGTTGCACAAATCGAAGAATCCAATTGTCGAATGGATCCAGCTGCTGCATTTCGTGGATTTGCGAACAAAGCCAAACCTCTTTCTTCTTGCCTTTTATTCAACTCTTCAAAACTTTTTTTAGGCATATACACTTCTCCACGCACTTCCACATGACGTGTTTCTGGAATATGCATTGGAATCGACAAAATCGTTTTTACATTATTAGAAACATCTTCTCCAACTATACCATCTCCTCGAGTTACAGCTCGAACAAATTGTCCATTATCATATTGTAGTGACATAGCTAATCCATCATATTTACATTCAACCACAAATTCTGGATTCGAACAGCTTGTTTTTATTTTTTCGACAAACTCTTCGATTTCTTCTCTATTAAAAACATTTGACAATGACAACATTTGTGAATCATGATGCACCTTTTCAAAACCTTCTAATACAGATCCAATAATTCTTTGACTTGGACTATTCGGATCGTACATTTCTGGATGTTTTTCTTCGAGTGTCATCAACTCTTGCATCAAACGATCGTACTCTTGATCGCTTACACTAGGGTTATCATATACATAATATTCAATGGAATATTTTTCTAATTCTTCTCGCAATTGCTTAATTCTTAATTTTTCATCCATAATCATCACCTAGACTTTTTTTAACGATGGATGCCCTGCATTTAATTTTTTAACACCAATAGTATGTCCAAAGGCTATCGTTGCGACCATATCACGAATTTCCAATACAACACCTTGTCCATAAATCGTATGCTCTACAACATCTCCTTTACGTAAACGTGTTTTTGGACGTACGCTTGTCTTTTTACCCGTTAAAGATTGTGTTTTATATGTCTTTTTTGGCTTTTGTTCTTCTTCCTTAGAATCCGAAAGAACGAATTCAGATGGAATTTCCATACAGAATCTTGACGGTGTTTTAAAGGCATCTTGCATATAACTATAACCTGTATTCCAAGAAATATATAATTTCTTTTTAGCACGTGTCATCGCAACATACAATAAACGTCTTTCTTCTTCTAAGCTCTTTTGTCCACCTTCATCAACTGATCTTACGCTCGGGAAAATCCCTTCATTAAAATTAACGACAAAAACCGTATCAAATTCCAATCCCTTTGCCGCATGTACAGTCATCATGGAAACGGTGTTTTCACTATTATCATTATTTTTATCTGTAAACAAGGCGATATCTTCCAAATAGGATTCCAACGTCATTTCTGGATCTTCAATCATACTTTGGGAAATATCTTCCTTCAACTCTTTTAAGTTATCCATTCGATTTTCCCCATTTTCATGATCTTCCTTCAACATCTGATTATACCCAGTCGTATCTAGAATATAATCCAAGAAATCTTCTAAGGCATATTTTTCTCGATTTTCTCGTAAATCTTCAATCAAATCTACAAATTGAGCGCATTTTTTTGCGACTGCACCACTCACATTTTGAGGATCTTTCATCACGTCATATAAATTTAATTCTCTTTGAGCTGCTTGCTCTTGCAGATGCTCAATTGTTTTTTGTCCAATACCTCGTCTAGGCACATTAATCACTCTTAATACAGATAAATCCAGTGATAATTGTTTTGGATCCTCTTTACTTCGATATGTACACAAGCGAAGATAGGATAATGCATCCTTAATTTCTTGACGTTCATAAAAACGAACACCACCATAAATCATGTATGGAATACCAACTGATTTAAAAATTCTTTCAAAAGAACGAGAAGAATAGTTAGAGCGATAAAGTATAGCCATATCCTTATAATCAAGACCTGCTTTATGTTTTTCATTGATTTGTCTTGCCACAAAAATAGGCTCTTGCGTATCTTCTTTTCCTTCAAACATCGTTATTTTCTCATCACCTTTTAAATTGGTGAATAAATCTTTTTTAATACGATCTTGGTTATGACGAATCACCGCATTACTCGCATCTAGAATCGGTTGTGTAGAACGATAATTTTCGTTTAAAATGACCGTTTTACATGGTTTAAAGTCCTTATCAAAGCGCAAAATAATATCCACACTTGCGCCACGCCAAGTATAAATAGTCTGATCTGGATCTCCTACAACACATAAATAGGTATTTTCCCCCGTTAATAATTTAATGATTCCATATTGTATGGGATCCACATCTTGAAATTCATCCACATGAATGTAATCTAATCTTTCTTGCCATTTCTTTCGCACAGATTCTACAGAATTTAAAAGTCGATGGCCTTCCAATAATAAATCATCAAAGTCCATAGCCTTCATTTCTTTACGTTTTCTTTCATATCCTGCATACAATTTTGAAAGTGATACCGAAATATCATCCATAGCCATATTACTTGCCATGCCTGGATCAATATAATTCGTTTTATAGCCACTGATAGCACCTAATGCACGTACATAAGAAATTTGATTTTTATCAATCTCTAACGACTTATATAAAGGTTTTAATATCGCCTTTTGATCTTCTGGATCCATGATTGAAAATGTTTTTGGATATCCAATAAAATCTGCATCTTCTCTAAGCATTCGTACACATAAAGAGTGAATGGTTGAAATACGCACAAGATTGGCTTGTTGATCAAGCTGAGCACGTAATCTTGTTTTCATTTCATCCGCTGCCTTATTTGTGAATGTGATAGCTAAAATACGATGTGGTAAAATCCCACATGTATGAACTAAATAAACAATACGTGCCATTAAGACACGTGTTTTCCCACTTCCTGCACCCGCAATAATTCGAACATGTTGATCTATCGTTGTTGCGGCTTGTTTTTGATTTACATTTAATGTATCTAAAATTGAATTACTCATTTTTTAATCACCATTCCAATTTTACCATAAACACAAAAAAAGTACTCAAAAATTTCGAGTACTTAATCCTCTTGTCCCGGAACAAATCCAGACTCTTTAATGCACTGTTTTAAATAAGGTAAATCTTCCTTATTTGCGCATACATCATGGAAATAGAGGTATTTTTCTTTATAGCGAACACAAGCATCGATCATCCAAATACCATCTTCTTCAAATTCATAGATCCAAATGGATTTTCCATCATATTCCATCGGTTCACTTGTCATCATTTCATCATAATGGCTACAAATATGAGATTCTTTACTGGCTTGAATCAACCATTTCCATTGTCCTTCATCTAAATAAGGTGACATTAAACAAACCGCTTGATTTACAGGATCATAACTTCTTTCACTAGCTCCGCTTGCGACAACTCTAGCATCCGCAAATAAATGATACACTTCTCTTGTTCGATATTGAATCACTTCTTCTTCCATCGAAACACCGTCTTTTATTTTATTTTCGCGATCTAATTTTTCACATAAATCACAATAAGCTTCCAAAGGTAAAGGGATATTTACATCTTTTTGGTAAGCTGCTTCAATATATTCACAGATATCATTGGCATGTTTGATTGTAGAATCATTCATCAATGTATATTTTCCTACTCCTTCACTTGCCAAAAGTGTTAAAGCGCAATTCTTATAAAATTTCGCATCACGATCCCAATCATTCCATACATAAAAGCTATCCATTAAATCACTTGTATTCATATTCTTGAATTCTTTTAAATCGATATCCCCTGTACTTGTAAGAATTCGATTTTCTCTATTCATCGGCAAAAAGAATGTTTCATCATACATGTAATTCTGTTGTCGAAACAAATCATTTTTTAAAAGTACGCCACGAATATAGTCCATTTCATCTTGATATAAAGATTGAAGGCGTTCAAAATCTTCATCTTTATCATATTCCATATCATCTACAAGTTCATACTCTCCTTGTACCTCTTCTTGTAGATCCTTTAATATATCAACGACAAACGCATGAAATCCTGCACCCGCATGACGAGTATTCGCACGTATGATCATATCTCCATCTTCCTCGCTCACAACAAGTTTTCCTTGTGGACATGCGATGATTTCAACGCAATCACCACGATCTTCTATTTGAACTTCTTCGCGACGACTCAACAAGCCCAACACTTCATATAGTTCGTTCATTTCTTTTTCATTTCGATTTTTACATGTCAACTGTACAAACATAGTCAAAACCTCCTAGATATATATTATATCATGTCTTTTAAATGTATGTTATAATACATTCGCTAAAGGAGTAACTTATGGATCAAATCGCAAATGAATGGAAAGATTATGAAATTATAGATACCGGAAATAAGGAAAAATTAGAGCGTTGGAACAATATTGTTTTGAGAAGACCCGACCCTGTTTGTATATGGCCAATCGAAAATGAAACAAGATGGAATCAATGTGATGCCTATTACCATCGTTCAAAATCGGGTGGAGGTCATTGGCAAATGAATAAACCAATCAAAGAATTTTGGACAATCGGTTATAAGGGATTGCGCTTTAAAATTTCTCCAACTGGATTTAAACATACTGGACTTTTCCCGGAACAAGCCAGCAATTGGGATTTTATGATGAAAAAAATTCAAGACTCCAATCGTGATGACTTACAAATTTTAAATTTATTTGCGTACACAGGTGGTGCAACGATGGCTTGCGCAAAAGCAGGAGCTAAAGAAGTTGTTCATGTGGATGCATCTAAAGGAATGGTACAATGGGCAAAAGAAAATATGCAATTGTCAAATCTAGAAGATCATAAAATTCGTTTTATTGTGGATGATGTTGTTAAGTTTGTCAAAAGAGAACAAAGACGCAATCGAAAATATGATGGTATCGTCATGGATCCACCAAGCTATGGTAGAGGACCTAATGGCGAGCTATGGAAATTAGAGGATCAATTGTTTCCATTGATTGAAGAGTGTCAAAAAATCTTAAGTGATGATGCATTATTTTTTATCGTAAATTGTTATACAACAGGATTTTCCATTCGAACACTTGAACAAACCTTAAATCGAACATTAAAAAAGGAAAAAGGCGGCCACATTGAATGTGGTGAAAACCTTTTACCTGTTACACAAAACAATAGTATTTTACCTTGTGGTATATTTGGAAGATGGACGCGCTAGTCCATCTTTTTAATCTTCCTCTAAAGAAAGTTGGATCTGTTTTTCTTGAATAAATTTTCTATTTTTATAAAAACCAACCGTCATCAATGGCAATAAAATAATAAAGATTCCAATGAGTCCACAATATCCATATCCATATTTAACAACATTTGATAGACCAGCAAATGAAATAACCATTGATAGAATCATAATAAAAGCAGATACACTTGCTCTACGATATTGGATGTTTTGGATTTTTTGAAGAAATTGCACATTTTCAAATCGAGCTACAAAGCCATAAATAACACATACGGCGCTTGATATTAAACACAAAAACAAACAAATCCCATATAAAACAACTAAAATATCCATATCAAAAGCTCTTAAACAAGTAAGCGTAGGTAGTGTTTGTCCTAATGGTTGAGACATATAATAATCTTTCCATGAAAGTAACATTAAAACAGATAAGCCTAATCCTAAAGTATTAAAGACAAATGTAAGACTCATAGCCTTATCACAATCACTTTTCGATTTTAAAATCGAACCACAAGCCAAAATAGCCGGTACCGTTACCCATTGAAAAGAAGCATATTTTAATGCATTGAATATAGCTATTGGCAATTGTTCAAAGCCTTGCATTTGAAAATCTACTCGTAATAAATCAAAAAGATTTCGTCCATTTAAAGTACCAATCGTATAGATAGTAATAGAAAGAACAAGGATTACAATTCCCATGTACGAGCTGACTTTACGAATTAAATCAATCCCAAAAATAGTTAAAAATAGAATTAAAATACCAACTAGTAAAGTTCCTAAATAATAGTTCATGCCAAAATATTCCTGTAAAGCACTTGCTGCACCTGAAATACAAGATGCGACAACCATTAATACCATGATATTAAAGAAAAGTTCAAATAAAAGTTCTAGTCGATCAAAAGGATGGAATAATTCTGTGAACAATTCCTTATATGTTGTAAGTCCCCTTGAATTCATCATAATCTGACCTTCACGAATCGTAAAAGCCAATATAAGCATAGCGACGACGACACTCACGACGGCAATCCAGCCAAGTCCTACATAAAAAGTATTCATTTGATTTCCTGTGGCAAATCCTCCACCTGCATGAGCCGCAAAAGCTGCCGTTCCTACAGTAAAAGCTTGCTTCCAAGCATTTCCAGTTTTGTTTTTAATCATTTCATCGTCCTCCTTACAAACTGAATTCTTTTTATCACCGTGAGTGTGATGAAAAGATTGTAACAAGAATGTAAGAATTTTTCAATAAATAATGTAAAAAAGATGGTTCACTTTTCAACAAACCATCCATTCCGGATAAAATTGAATTCCATTCTTAATCATACGATGAATCAAAGGTCTTCCTAATGTTTGGAAATAATGCTCAATCGTATTGACTTGTAAAACAAGTAAATCAGCTCTTTTCCCCATTTCTATGCTTCCTCGATCTTTTAAATCAAATTCCTTGGCAACACTAGAAGTCATACTCGCCAACAAAGTTCTTGATTCAATGTTATAATTTTGAAATAATAGATAACTGATTGGCTGAAGACTATAGACATAAGAGTTAGGTTTTCCAAAGCCACAGCTGACTAAAAAATTATGTGTTTGAATCGTTTTAAAATCTTCAATTTTTTCAACAATTGGCAAGCTGCTTTTTTTACCCTTATAAAATACATCTTGGTCGAGTTTCATTCTTTGGTTTTGGAATGAATCACAAATAAGAGTTAATATTCCATTTTGTCGCATCGCAAAAAGAGCATTAATATCTTGTCTTAACTGATCTCCTAATCTTACTTTTTGAAAACTATGATAATTACATTCAATAAAGGCAGGAACTACACATTCTCCTTGCGCATCAATAACACGAGTGGCATCATCTAACCATTTTTTATAAGATCCTATATTAATATCAATGATTTTTTCATGATGACAAGCAATATAGGCATTTTGTAGAATGGTAAAATCTTCATCGCATGTATATAAATTGGATATATTTTTTATTAATAAAGTCGCTTTCATACATGCATTCACTCCATTCCATGGTATGATTATTATACAACGAGGTGATGTAAAATGTCTTTACTAAAAAGAAAAAAGAAACCAACCATAGTAACCATACATGGATTTGGAAGAAATCTAAGCCACGAATTCGATTCCTTAGCCCGATATTTAAAAAGTAAAAAATACAACGTCATTCAATTTGATATGTATGACATTCAAAATCCAAATGATGCAGACTTTACTAAATGGGTTAAAAAATGCGAGGATCAACTTGAAAGTGTTATTCATAAAAATAATAATGTTATTTTAATTGGCTTTTCAATGGGAGGAGTCATCGCTAGCTATTTAGCAAGTGTTTTTAAAGTTCACTCTCTTATCTTATGTGCTCCTGCTTTTGAATATATGGATCTTTCAAAAGTAACAAGTCTCTTTAAGAAATCAAATTCGAATGGACCAAGTTCAAAACAATATCAAGCCTTCACAAAAATCGTTTCTCAATATAAAGAATCCATTTCTCATGTTGATTGTCCCATCCTTTTTATTCATGGAACGGATGATGAAGTTATTTCATATACATCAAGCCAACATGCCTATAAAAAAGTACATCACGATAAGAAAAGGCTTATTTATTTAGAAGGAGCTAAGCATCGTTTTTTATATGATGGCATGATGGAACATACTGCCTTTGTTTTCATTGAAAAAATGCTAGAAGATGATCTCTTCTAGTATTTTCTTTATTTAGGGTTATAATGTTGCTAACAAGGAAAAAGAGGGGCAAGGATATGAAACTAAAAAAGATATTAGTAAGTGTATTAAGTTTAGGCTTGTTACTAAGTCCAATCAGTGTTCAAGCAGAGGATACAGATTATGTGGCATTTTCAAGAGATTCCAATGTAAATCAGAATTATACATCCATTGATGAGGCTTGGGAAGATGCTTGTTATGGAAAATCAGTGTATCTGTTGAAGGATTGGAATATGTCCTCACGTTTAATTGTGCCAGAAGGTCAGGAAGTGAAGCTAGATTTAAATGGACACATGATTAATCGTCAGCTTAGTGAATGTCAAAGCGATGGTGAAGTGATTTACTTAAGTAAAAATTCTTCACTTACGCTCAGTGGTAGTAAAAAGAATACTTTTAATGTAAAAAATTATAAAGAGGATTATTCAGGAAATCAACGTGTAGATGTCACAACAGGTGGTGTCATTACAGGTGGCATGAGTTCAAATGGTGCTGGTGGTATTCATATGAAAGAAAACAGTTCCCTCATTTTGGATCATGTAGGTGTTGTTGGCAACAGGTCTTCGGGTAATTGGGTAGAGTATGGTGGTGGAATCAAAATGAATGGAGATGCCTGTACAGTCACTCTAAATAATGGAGCCATGGTTTCTTATAATGAAGCATCTCTAGGTGGAGGCATTTATGTAAATGGTCAAGAGTGTCACATTACTATTAATGCGAGCGAAATTTCTTCGAACTACGCCCTTTCAAATGGCGGTGGCATTTACTCCAATTGTGATGCAACCTATATTGAATTAAAAAACAATGGAATTATTAAAGATAATAAAGCCGCTTATTGTGGTGGAGGCGTCTTTTTTTTCAATTCTTATAATCACATTACTAGTGAAGATGCGACAGGTAAAATTAGTTCAAATTTAGTTGAAGGCAATAGCGAAAACGGCGTAAAAGGTGGCGGTATTTTTTATGGGGCCGTTGTATTCAAAACAAATACGGCTACAATCACCAATGTAACGATTGAGAATAATACAGCTAATCAATCACGTGAAAAAAGCTATGGCGGTGGTATTTATGCTGATTTAGAAAATGTAGAAATCACCAATTGTACTATCAATAAAAACTATGCACGCTATGGTGGAGGTTTATATATTAATGATGATGGAACTACACTCAAAAACACTAAAATCATCAATAATAATGCAATTAAAGATGGTGGTGGTGTTTACGTAGATAGTCTTTATGATTTAAATATCTCAGGAAATATGATTATCAAAAATAACACAAATTATGATGGAGAAAGATCAAATATTTTTCTTCAAAACGGAGATTTTACACGAGCTTATGTATCCGGAACACCAAGTAGTGGTAGTGAAGTTGGATTAACAGGCGATGGCAGTTGTAAGGTAGGCATCAAACAAACAGAAAATAATAATTCCTTCTTTGCGGATAATAATGGTTCATACCATATCGAATATGATGATGGAAAGTTGTACCAAAGAGAAGGGGCAACAGGAAGTATTTTTGGGAACAAGAATGTTGGCGTTGTATGCTTGATTGTTGTTGGTGTAGCTGTAATTGGATTTATCGTATATAAGAAAAAGAAGACGGTGTGAGTATGAGATTAAAAAAGATATTAACGAGTATATTAAGTTTAGGCTTGTTACTAAGTCCAATCAATATACAGGCAGAGGATACAGATTATGTGGCATTTTCAAGGGATTCCAATATTAATCATATTTATACATCCATTGATGAGGCTTGGGAAGATGCTTGTTATGGAAAATTTGTGTATCTGTTGAAGGATTGGAATATTTCTTCACGTTTAATTGTGCCAGAAAGTCAAGAAGTAAAACTAGACTTAAATGGACACATGATTAATCGCCAGCTTAGTGAATGTCAAGACGATGGTGAAGTGATTTATTTAAATAAAAATTCTACGCTTTCAATCAGTGGTAGTCAAGATGGCACTTTTAATGTAAAAAATTATAAAGAGGATTATTCAGGAGATATTAGTGTGGATATCAAAATAGGGGGTGTCATTACGGGCGGTATGAGTTCGAATGGTGCTGGTGGTATTCATATGAAAGAAAACAGTACACTGAATCTGGATCATGTTGGCGTTGTTGGCAATAAAAGTGCGGGCGCTTTTGCAGGCTTTGGCGGAGGTATCGAAATGGATGGCGATGCATGTACAGTGGATTTAAAGAATGGATCCATGATTTCTTATAATGTCGCATCCGACGGAGGTGGCATCTATGTGGATGGGCAAGAAGGCCATATTAATCTCGATGCGAGCGAAATTTCTTCGAATTACGGCTCTTTAAGTGGTGGTGGTATTTATTCCAATTGTGATGCGACTTATATCGAACTAAAAAACAATGGAACTATTAATGATAATCAAACCGTTTATTGTGGCGGAGGAGTTTATTTCTTTAATTCCTATAATCACATTACTAGTGAAGATTCGACAGGTAAAATTTGTTCAAATTTAGTTGAAGGCGATGGTGATAAGAACGCACAAGGTGGCGGTATTTATTATGGAGCCGTTGGATTAAAATCAAATACAGCTACAATCACCAATGTAACGATTGAAAATAATACGGCATATCAATATCTTGAAAAAAGCTATGGCGGTGGTATTTTTGCCGATTTAGAAAACGTAGAAATCACCAATTGTACCATTAACAAAAACTATGCACGCTATGGTGGAGGTTTATATGTCAATAATGATGGAATTACACTAAAAGATACTAAAATCACCAACAATAACGCACTTTATGACGGTGGTGGTGTTTATGTGGACAGTCGTTATGATTTGAATCTCTCTGGAAATATGACTATTAAGGACAATACAAATGATGATGGAGAAAGATCAAATATTTTTCTTCAAAATGGAACCTTTACACGCGCTTATGTATCAGGAACACCAAGTAGTGGCAGTGAAGTTGGATTAACGGGTGATGACAGTTGTAAGGTAGGCATCAACCAAACCGAAAATAATAATTCCTTCTTTGCGGATAATAACAATTCTTACCATATTGAATATGATGATGGAAAATTGTACCAAAGAGAAGGAGCAACCGGAAGTATTTTTGGGAACAAGAATGTTGGCATTGCATGCCTAATTGTCGTTGGTGTAGCTGTAATTGGATTTATCGTATATAAGAAAAAGAAGAAATAGAAATTGTTCAACACTTCTATAAAGAGAAATAGAGCATATATCCTATAGATAAAGGAAATATGCTCCATTTTTATATTTTATTTTGTTGTATGGAAATTTAGCTAGAATTTACTTATACTTTTTCAACATATTTAATTTTAAATCCAGTAATTTCTCACTTAAATCCACATAATATTCTTGCGGATATACAAAACGTTTAATTTCATCCCAAATCGTATCCAATTCCTTTTGAGAATATTCACGAATTTGTTGAAGTGTAGGTAAATCATAAACAAGCTTACCCTCTTTAAAAATCGGAACCAACATATCACGTACCTTATATGTATTCGCAGGAATTACTTTATATTTCCAACGAGACATAGGATGATAAATTGTCAAATCTTTACTTGTATCAATGATTTCATCTTCCAAAGTCAATAAATCCGCAATCGCCATGCCTGTTTCCACATCATAAATTCGATTTAAATTTTTCATTCCAGGATTTGTCACCTTTTCAACATTATCACTGATTTTAATTTTAGGAACCATCTTTCCATCCTTTTCAAGGGCAACCATCTTATACACACCACCAAACACTGGTGAATTTTTTGAACAAATCAAGTTTTCTCCTACCCCAAAAGAATCAATTTTAGCCCCTTGTTGATGGATCAAAGATTCAATAACATATTCATCTAACGAATTACTTACGACAATCGAACAATCTTCCATGCCCGCTTCATCCAATAATTTACGAACCTTTTTAGAAAGATAGGCCATATCTCCACTATCAATACGAACACCCTTTAAACGGTATCCATTCGGTTCAAGATAATCTTTTGCTACTTTAATCGCATTTTTAATTCCGGAATTTAAAGTACTATATGTATCAATTAATAATGTACACGCTTTTGGGTATGTTTTCGCATAAAATAAGAAAGCCTCATATTCAGAATCAAAGCTTTGAACAAAAGAATGTGCCATTGTACCAAGTACTGGAACACCAAAAGCTTTTCCAGTATACGTAGTAGCACTTCCTGCACACCCCGCAATATAAGCCGCTCTAGCTCCAAGAATGGCTGCATCAAAATTATGGGCACGACGCGCGCCAAATTCCATAACCGCTCTCCCTTCACTTGCCTGCACAATGCGACGTGATTTTGTTGCGATTAACGTTTGATGATTGATGGCCAAAAGTAAAGCTGTTTCAACCAATTGCGCTTCAATAATAGGTGCTTTTACGCGAACTAAAGGTTCATGCGGAAATACAGGTGTTCCTTCCGGAATCGCATAAATATCACCCGTAAATCTTACCGTAGACAAGTAGTCTAAAAATTCATCTGTAAATTGATTTAAAGAACGCAAATATTCAATATCTTCCTTTTCAAAATGAAGATTGGATACATAATTCACAACCTGTTCAAGCCCTGCAAATAAACAATACCCACCTTCATCCGGATTTTTTCGATAAAATAAATCAAACACGACCTCTGTATCTTTCTTATCATTAAAATAGCATTGGCTCATGGTTAATTCATAAAAATCCATAACCAAGCTTAAATTTCTTGTATCTTTCATTTTTATTCTCCAACTTCTTTTGCGACAACAATACCATTTGCCTGCATCATTTTAAATGCCACATCATTATAGAAATAAGCATCATGCACGCCATCAATATGATAAGTTTCTACACAATCACTTAAAACAATGATTCGCTTATCCGTATAATTATGCTCATTTAACCATGCATTAAAGGTTAGTACAAAATGTAATACACATAAATCTGTACAACAACCTGTAACCACAATATCATTATAATACTTTAAATCATGTTCAAGAAAGAAATTAAAATCTGGGCAAGTAAATGTATTCGTTGAATTCTTATGCATTACACTTTTAATATATGGCTTCAAAGAATCTACTACTTCAGCCTCTTCACTTCCAATCACACAATGAGAAGGAAACGAATCAAATTCTCTTGTTTGAGGTGGATGCGAATCACATACAAATACATTTTTACATTCTAATTTTTCAAGTGTCGATATAATATTACATTCTATATCTCGAATTGCATCATCATGTAAAGGACCCATATCCACAAATCCTTTAACCATATCAATCACAAAAACAACTGGATTTTTCAAATTTGAAATCGATTGAAAATGATCTTCCTTTAATCTTGCCATACTTTACCTTCTTCCTAGAAAGAAACGAGACACTATTCGGTCTCGTTATCTTGATTCTTATACGCTTTTAATTTTTCTTCTAAAACCGTTTTAAATTCTGGATTGGCCTTGATATATGCTTTTGCTGATTCTTTTCCCTGACCAATCTTTTCACCTTCATAACTAAACCAAGCACCCGCTTTTTTTACGATATTGGCATCCACACATAAGTCTAATAATTCACTAATATAAGAAATGCCTTCTCCATACATAATTTCAAGGATAGCTTGTTTAAATGGTGGGGCCACCTTATTTTTAACGACCTTCACCTTCACTTTATTTCCAACAATATCGGTTCCATTTTTAATCGCATCTGCTTTACGAATATCAATACGAACAGAAGAATAAAATTTTAATGCACGCCCACCAGGTGTCGTTTCTGGATTTCCATAAATAACACCTACTTTTTCACGCAATTGATTAATAAAAATAGCTGTACAATCATTTTGATTCATAGCTCCTGCAAGTTTTCGCATAGCCTTAGACATCATACGAGCTTGTAAACCAACTTGATTATCCGACATTTCTCCATCTAATTCTGCTTGAGGAACTAAAGCCGCAACACTATCCACTACAACCAAATCCACAGCTCCACTCTCTACAAGCATCAACATAATATCCAATCCTTGCTCTCCAGAATCAGGCTGAGATAAGATTAATTCATCAATATTTACACCTAAATTTTTCGCATAAATTGGATCAATCGCGTTTTCAGCATCAATAAAAGCGGCTCTTCCACCTTTCTTTTGAACTTCTGCAACAGCATGTAACGCAAGCGTTGTTTTTCCACTTGATTCAGGCCCAAAAATTTCAATGATTCTTCCCTTTGGATATCCACCAATTCCAAGTGCTTCATCCAATAATAAGCTTCCTGATGGAATCGGTTCTATATCTACAGCAGCACGATCTCCAAGCTTCATAACTGAGCCTTTTCCGTATTCTCTTTCAATTTCAACTAATACATCATCTAATAATTTATCTTTATTTGTCTCTACTTTTTCTTTCGGCATATTTTCTCCTTTTGAATTGTCTTTACTAATAAATCAAGCATTTCATCCACAACATAGCTTCTTACTTCGTTTCTTGAAAAGTCTCTACATTGAAATCCATACACATCCACATGATTTCTTGAAGCAATCGCACAATATACTCTTCCTGCCGGTTTATCTTCCCATGCCTCAGGTCCTGCATTTCCTGTAAAAGAAACACAATAATCCACATCCATTAATTTTTGAGTACATACAGCCATTTGTCGAGCACACTCTTCACTAATGACTCCATAAGTCGCTATAATATTTTCATCCACATGCGCAAGGACTGATTTCATCTGTGTAAAATATGTAACTAGTCCACCCTTTAAAATAGAACTTGCTCCCGGTACAGATGCCACTTTACTGGTAAAGAGTCCTGCAGTCAAACTTTCACAGCTTGAAATGGTTAATTTATATTCTTTACAAAGTTGAACAAGTTGTTTAGCCTGATTCATCACATTGTCTCCATGACATATTTTTTCATTTGATTAAAGTAAATATATCCACTATATAATGAAGCCAATGTCGCAAGCCACAATAAAATTTGATCCATTGGAATACCCCAATACACAAATGGCCAATCCTTTAATAATAGAAAAATCAGGGCAAACATTTGTAGAACTGTTTTTAATTTTCCAAAAATACCTGCACTCACAACTTCCCCACTTGTCGCAGCACTCATTCTCAGTCCATCCACAACCAAATCTCTTGCGATCATCAAAAGAACCGCAATCACACTTGCGTTATGCTCATACACCATCAAAATCAACAAAGTATTTACTAATAACTTATCTGCGATAGGATCCGCAAATTTTCCAAAAGAAGTAATCCAATTGTATTTTCTTGCCAACATTCCATCAAAATAATCAGTGATACTTGCAAGGGCAAAAATCGCAAAAGCTAAAACATCTCTTAATGCTAATCGGCTCGTTGAATCGATGATGCATACATTTTCATCAATCCCCAAATACACACCAACAACAACAGGTACAAGTGCAATTCTAATAAGTGTCAGTCTGTTCGGAATATTCATTTTCATAACCCGTATCCTCCTGATAATAAGAATAATCATCATACGAATAATCATAATAATCATCGTATGTTGTATCCTCATCTGTTGTATCCGTATTTACCTGTGCATTTGGATTTCCTGTACCCAATTGTAAAGTAATAACAGCCGGATCTCCTTCCGTCCAATTTGTCTTATCAAATTTAATTGTTTTTCCATCCAATGAAATTTCATTATCGGCATACGTTTCAATAGACAACTCAAACGTACAATTTTCAGACACTTCTAAAGAATGACTAAAAGTATTTGTATACACCTTTGATTCATCATTAATAACGGTATCGTCTTTTTTCAATGTTATTTTACTACTTGAAGGCAATGTCACACTCAAATCCAATGTTTTCATATCCTCTTGAATATTGGATATCTGATATGTATTTTCTTTTCCTTCAATCGCCGTAATAACTAAAGCATCCGCTTCTTGTGCTTTCTTTCTTTCACTAGCCAAAATATCCGTTTGCGCTTCTTTTTCTTTAAGTTCGGCCTGTTTTTGTTTATCAATATTCGCTTGTTTTTGATTTGAAACATAGCGTAATCCAAAATTCAAAGCTGACAAGGCGCAAAGTCCAATAACTCCAATCAGGACTAAAACCTTAACTATACGAGAATTTTTAGAATGCAGATACATTGTCACTTGACTGATTTGTTTCTGCATAAAACTTGTCTTTTTTTTCTTCTTTCTTCGATTTTTTTTATTTTTTTCTTTCTTCACACTAGGCATCTGTGCAACCATTCTTCGCTGGGCTTGCGTTAAAGCCATATCCCTTTGATGTGCAAATTCTTTTACATCCTCATCCACCTCTATAGCGATGGCTTGCCAATTCACCCCAATCGCATCTGCATAAGCATGTACAAAGTAGCGAACAAATGAAAAATCATCCGAAAAAACATCCAAATTATGTTCTTCAATTGCTTGTATATATAAAGGCGCTAAACGCGTCTGATTTGAAACATCCTGAATGGAAAGTTTTAGGTCATTCCGTCTTTGATGTAAGATATGATAATATGACACAAAACTCCCCCTTTGACTCATATTATAACAAAAATCTAAGATATGGTATACTAGTTTCGAAAGGAAGTTATGCTCAATGTCAGAATTAAATTTTTCAGTTGGCAACTTTACTCAATGCATGAGTTTTGCCCCACAAAACATTCAAATCAACAATTTTGAACAATACACACTCTACTGTATAGATTGCGAAAATGTTCAACAATTCGACACCAAAACACTAAACGCAACAAGCCCCAGTGCCTTCTTTTTCTTTGGAAATTTTGAAAAGATTGGTCAAAAGTGCTGGCAACAAATTTTTGCGATTGCGAATAATTTTCATCATTCCTATTGTTTCAATACAGGACAATCCCAGAAGAATTTTGCCGATATTTATTGTGCCACATTACTTGGACAAATCGTCGCAAATACCATTCCCAAAAAAATATTATTAGTCACAAACGATCATGGATTTACAGGAATTAAACAAGCTTTAATGATTCAAGGAAAAGAAGTGGATGTCGATATTTTACAAACACGCGAAACCAATCTTTTGGCTGAACCTGAAAAGAAAAAAGTGAATCCACCTATTAAAAAGAATCCTCAACCAAAAAAGAAAACTCAAAAGCCCACAAACGCAAGCGATGAAGAGGTGTTTGAAATCTTGAAACAATATCCTAAAATCAATACTCGCTACGCAACGATTGATGATTTAAACAAATATCTAAACCCCATTCTTGCAGCGAGCCAAAAGAAGGTTAAACTTTCAAAATGGATCGAATCGGATTACGCAAAAAAAGTCGGACGATATAAAAAAGATAGTAAAGGAAAATATTTTAAATTAAAATAAGGAGAAAGTTATGAAAACAATCTATTTAGCCGGTGGATGTTTTTGGGGTGTCCAACGTTATTTCGATCAATTTGAAGGAATCCATAAAACTACAGTTGGATACGCAAATGGAAAAACACAAAATCCTATTTATAAAGACGTAAAAAAAGGCATGACAGGACATGCCGAAACAATCGAAATTCATTATGATGAAAATATAATTTCGCTTCAAGAAATTCTAGATGACTACTTCAAGGTAATCGACCCGATTTCCATAAACAAACAAGGAGAAGATGAAGGTATTTCCTATCGTACAGGAATCTTTTATGTAGACAAACAAGATGTCGATACCATCAATAAGAAAATGGCAGAAGTACAAGCTAAATACAATGAACCTTTAGCCGTTCTTGTTGAAAAATTGGATAACTTTTGGCCAGCAGAAGAATATCATCAAAAATATTTGGAGAAGAATCCTGGCGCCTATTGCCATATCCCAAAATCATTTTTTAATGATTGAGTAAAATTGATCATAGGAAGGTTTTAAGACCTCGTACACATCCGATTGTATACAAAATTGTGTATAATCCATCAAACGGTCACCTTCCTTTTTTTGTATCACTTTTCTAGAAATCATTTTTGAATTCTTTAATAATCCACCCTTTTTTACATCTCCCTTAAATTCAAGTGGTTTATTATCTTCGTTCAATAAAGTTTCAAATAAAGCTTTATCCTTCTTATTTAAAGACATCATAAAATTCCATAAATCTGGAATTTCACATTTTTTCTTAAAAAACATATGTATCACCCATTTCATTGTACCCCATGTTCATTTAAATAGTTAGGAATAATTTTGATAAAGAACAACGAAGTCACTAGTCCTGAATAAATATCACATACAGGTTCGGCGAAGAAAATAAAGGGAATTCCAAACAATAAAGGAAGAAAAAATGTACAAAGCATATACATAATTTTCCGATTCAAAGATAAAGCTAAAGAAAGTTTTACATTCGATAATGCGGTAATACCATCTACAAGCACATATTGAATGGACATCATTAAAATACCTATACAAAAGATTTTAATAGCCCTAGAGGCAATTGGAATGGTCTTAACATCATGCGTAAACATTTGTACAAAATCATTTGAAAATAACATAGAAACCACGAGCATAAATAAACAAAACAAGAATCCAAAAGATAAAATAATTTTAAAAGCCTCTTTAATCTTCTGACGATTTCTCGCTCCAAAATGATAGGCATATATCGGTTGTGTACCTGAACTAATCCCAAGCATCGGTCCTGTAATCAACAAAAAGTAACTTTGAGCAACGGTATTTGCCGAAACATAAAGATCGCCACCATATTTTTGTAACATCACATTCATCACAATTAAAATCAATGAATCACTCGCCATAATCAAAAAAGGAGAAATACCCAATTTTATAATGTGTTTCATCAAGGAAAAAGAAAGAGGTTCTTTTTTTAAATACACATTGGCTTTAAAGCGAAGAAAAAACAACACAAATATACACGATAGAAATTGAGCAATCACTGTACCAATGGCAGCTCCAGCAACTCCCAAACTCATAATCTGTATAAAAACAAAATCAAACAAAATATTCGCAATGGCTCCCACGCATACACTAAGCATTGCGATAGTAGAATAGCCTTGGCTAGAAATGAAATAATTCAAACCTATCGACATAAGTGCAAAAAAAGTACCTAAAGTATAAATAGTTAAATAGGTATTCGCATAAGGAAACAAAGTTTTGCTTCCACCAAACCAATAAATTAAATAATTCTTTAAAAGAAAAAACAACACCGTAAGACTCACTGATAAAATCACCAACATCACAAAACTATTAAATAATATTTCACTTGCTTTTTCCTTATTCTTTTGTCCAAGTCGTATCGATAGTAAAATGGATCCACCAATTCCAATTAATGTTCCAAAGCTCGACAATAAAGTTACAATAGGACCACATACACCAACGGCACCTAAACAAAGATTTCCAATATCTTCAATCTGTCCAACAAACATACGATCTACAATCGAATATAGAATATTAACAAGCTGTGCAATCATACTCGGAATAGCTAAAGAGAATACAAGCTTTAACATCGGTGTATTTTCAAAATCATTCTGTTTCATAGTTATCACCGAAATGATTGTAGCACAAAAGCCTAGATTAATTAGATAATCTAAGCCTCTTCTTTTTTAATAATTGTCTTAAATTTTTTTAGAATTTTTTTTTGCGATATTCTTATCTTCTATGTATTGATCAGTATTAAGCATAGTTTTTGTTTTTGATATATAAAGTCCTAAAATTGTATCGTTTTTTAGTACTATTTTGATTCCTACAAAAAGATAAGGATATGAAAATATGCCGGCAGAAAGAGGTCCATTTGGTAAAACAGCAGTAAACGGAATTCCTTTCCCTCTATGATTGGCTTTTTCATTACAAATATATACTCTCAAAACATCTGAATATTTGTAAGTTCCTTTGGTTCCATCTATAATTTCAAATTGTTTATTTAAATCATCAAATATTACTGAATTGTCCATCGGTATCAAAGCTCCTTTTTCACTCTTTATGTATCAGTACATAAAAATTCTAGCAAGTATAATTACGAAAACACAGTCTACTAATACACCAAAATACATGATACAATTTAATTAGTTTTAGTATGTCTTAGGACATGAGAAAAGAGAGGTCGGCAATCCTCTCTTTTTTTCACTTCTGTAATGTTTAACCCTAAACACAAAAAAAGAAGCGATTAAAAAATCTCGCCTCGAACTAATTTTTTTGAATAAATATGATAATACAACATAAGTAATGCCGCATTCACAATCCATGTCAGTGGCCATCCCAAGAATACCGTGATTAATTCTGAACTAAATTGTGTTGCCACAAATAAATAAATCTGTCTTAAAATTACGAAGCATAAAATCATCGAATACATCGGAATCTTCGATAATCCTACCCCTCTTAGTGCTCCTGCAGTTACGTGAGATAAAGGTAAGAAAATGTAACCTGGTGCAAAGACAGAAATCATCGTTACACCAGCTATAATCACATCCTTATCTTGTGAGAATAAGCCAACCAGAAAATCTCCATTTGTATAAATTAAGAAGGCGCCAATCACAATCACAATTTCACACATCAATAAAGTGGTATACAATCCTTTTCGTACTCGCTTATAATTTTGTGCTCCATAATTCTGCCCTACAAACGTCGTAATGGCCATAGAGAAACTTTGAATTGGAAGCTGTAAGAAACCATCTAATTTTGTGGTCGTACTATAGCCAGCAACGGCTGCTGACCCAAATTTAGAAATATACGATTGCACAATAACATTCGAAAATGAAACAATACTATTTTGTAATGCTGCTGGAATTCCAATCGTAACAATTCTTTTTAAGATACACTTTTCAAAACGAATCTTATGAAGATACACTTTATAATCTTGATCTGTATGCATTAATTGGTACATGACCAAAATAGCTGAAACCAATTGTGCAAGAGTTGTCGCAATACCTACTCCGGCAACACCTAAATCAAAATAGAGTACAAATACAAAATCTAAGACAATATTCACTAAGCTTGAAATCACTAAATAAATCAATGGATTTTTTGAATCCCCTAAAGCCCTTAATATTCCGGAAGCCATATTATAAATCAAAGAAAAGGATACACCCCCAAAATAAATTTGAAGATATAAAGTCGCAAGAGGTAAAACTTCCTTTGGCGAATCAATCATTTCTAAGATAGGACGTGCTAGAAAAATACCTAAAACCGTAAAGACAATACATAGCACAAAGGTTAAAGCTAAAGAAGTATGAATCGCATCCTGCATTCGTTTCGTTTCTTTTGCCCCATAATATTGTGCAATGACAACCCCAGCACCTGTGGCAAGTCCCATAAAAAAACCAACCAACATATTAATAATGGATGTTGATTGACCTACCGCTGCTAGAGCATGAGAGGATACATAATTTCCAACGACATAAGAATCCACTGTATTATAAAGCTGTTGAAATAGGTTTCCCACCAACAAAGGTAAAGAAAAAATTAAAATTGATTTCCAAATACTCCCTTTTAAAAGATCTGTATTTTTCAAGATAACCACCCCAAACGTAGAATTATTTTAACTCTTTTTATAGAAAATGAAAAGTTATCCCATCACAATATCCAAAACCATCATCAAACTAAATCCAAACATGAAACACATCACAGGAAGATTACTATGATGTCCCTCAGCCATTTCCGGAACCAGTTCTTCTACTACAACATAAAGCATGGCACCGGCCGCAAAACTTAAAAAATAAGGCAATCCTAATAAAATCCATTTTGAAAATAGAATGGTCATCCAACCAAAAATAGGTTCTACAATTCCAGATAAGCTACCAACCAAAAAAGCTTTTGTCTTTGATAAGCCATGAGTTTGTAACGGCAACGACAAAATCGCACCTTCCGGAAAATTCTGTATCGCAATTCCAATCGATAAAGCCATTGCCTGCATAAAAGAAATCGCATGTGTATGCATCATACTTGCTAGTACAACACCAACAGCCATACCTTCAGGAATATTATGTAAAGTTACAGCCAGTACAAGCTTCGTTGTTTTTCTTAAATGATTCTTTGGTCCCTCATCTTCATTTGTAGAGACATGAAAATGCGGAATCACATGATCCAAAAGCAATAAAAATAAAGAACCCATCCATAATCCAATCAAACTTGGAACAAAAGATTGACTTTGATCTAAACTTGGAAGTAATAAACTCCAAATACTAGCTGCCACCATGACTCCACTAGCAAGTCCTGAAAAACATTTTGACAACATCCTATTGGCATTGGTCTTCAAAAAAAAGACCATGGCCGAACCTAAGGTTGTACCTAAAAAAGGAATTATTAATCCTAACAACATATATATCACCATAGTTAGTCTAGTCTAATTCCTTCAAAGAATCAATTTATATGCAATTCATAAGTAAAGCCATGCGCTTCAATATAATCTTCCAATACCCAATTGTTTTCATAAATTTCTTTAGCCGCATCGATACCTACATATCGAAAATGCCAAGGCTCATTGGTAGCACCTGTCTTATTCGATTGATTTTCTGGGTATCGCAAAATAAAACCATATTTATATGCATTTTTACTCACCCATTCATAAGCTGGTGTTTCTCCAAAAGTTCCATAAATACCATCAATCACATCTTGACTTGTTAAATCTACACTCAATCCAAGCTGGTGTTCACTCGATCCAGGAACACTGACTAAGCTTGCTGCATATGCTGCATCATATATCGAAAAATATTCATTATAAATTTCCAATTGCTCTTCATAAGAACGATAGGAACTTTTTATCACCAAATTATAGCCTTTAGTTGCGGCATCCTTATACATTTTCTCTAAAGCACTCGCTGCTTCATCACTCATTTGACCTTCTACACTCTCATAAGGCATATTCACCTTTCGTAAAGTGTTGGGTACATAATCACTGGATACCATAAATCCCTTTTTGATTAAAACAAGATTATCTGGATTTTCAATTGTATATGTACGATCACTACTTTGACTTGAATCAATCATAGGATACGACACGGATAGAATTGCTTGTAACGGCTTTAATCCAGAATTTTCGTAATCTGAAAAATCCATGACTTGCGCGCCATGATACGAAACATATTTTTTAACAACTTTATATGAAATATTTTGTTCCATCAGCAAGTTTAAATTTTCTATCGTATAAAAGTTAAGATTTTTAAAAACAATACTTGTCGT
>CAVGPK010000002.1:56787-71427 GCA_963631155.1 bacterium
CTTGTCGTATATCCTAATTTATCGAGTTTATTTTGTATTTTCGCATACTCATCTACATAAGAAACAGTATCTTTTATTGATGCATTTGTCTTTTGCGAATAAAGATTGTATAAAACATAATTCTGATTATTTTTTACTTTATTATATTTCTTTATAGAAAGCTTCGATTCAGAATTTAAAATAGTATCGATTGACTCACTATCTAAATCGAGTACGATTTTAATTTCATCCGAACCATACCCCTTGATCATTAATCGAATGCGAGTAAAATTTAATGCCAACAATCCAATCAACAAGATTGGAATTAAAATAAGGATAAACACCCTTTTTATATTAATTTTTCTTTTCACTATATCACCCAAAAATAGTCTATCACAGTTTTATTTACATTTTATTTCATTTCTTCTGTAATTTCTTTCATTCAGTGATACAATTGTGACTAGAGGTGAGAAAAAATGTTATTTAAAAACGCAAAAATTTATACTATGGAAGATGAACCTTTTATTGGTGATTTTAAGGTAGATAAGGGAATCTTTACTGAAATTGGAAAAGACTTACAGCCAAGTGTTGGTGAAGACACAAAAGATTTATCCGGCTTACAAGTATTCCCTGGATTGGTTGAAAGCCATTGTCATTTAGGAATGGAAGAATCCGCCATTGGATTTGAAGGAAATGATTGTAACGAAATCACAGATCCTATTACTTCAAATTTAAGAGGAATCGATGGATGCAATCCTCAGGATGAAACCATTGAATTGGCTTTAAAAGGTGGTGTTACAACCGTTGCGGCAGGGCCAGGAAGTGCCAATGTCATTGGTGGTACATTCTTTGCCTATAAAACCGTTGGAAATTGTATTGATGAAATGACCATTAAAAATCCAATTGCGATGAAGGCCGCTTTTGGTGAAAACCCAAAACGTTGTTATAGAGGAAAAAGAATTGATACACGTATGCAGATTGCCGCTTTATTAAGAGATACACTAGAAAAGACAAAGGAATACATCAAAAAGAAGGAGTCTGGTAATTATAGCTATGATGCCAAACTAGAAGCGATGATTCCTGTTGTAAAAAGAGAAATTCCTTTAAAATGTCATGCCCATCGTGCGGATGATATTTTAACGGTCATTCGTATTGCTAAAGAGGAAAATATTGAAGTCACTTTAGATCATGCTACAGATGCAAGATGTATTGTCAAACAAGTTAAAGAAAGTGGCTTTCCATGTATTTGTGGTCCAGCTTTAGGTCATAAATCAAAATTTGAATTGGCTTCTAAATCCTTTGAAACACCAGCAGTACTTTCAAAAGAAGGAATTCTTGTATCTATCACAACGGATAGTCCAGTTATTCCTCAGCAATATCTATCTTTATGTGCGGCACTTGCCATGAAGGCAGGTATGCCTGAAGAAGAGGCTTTAAAGGCCATCACAATCAATCCTGCTAAAATCTTAAAATTAGATGATCGAATTGGTTCAATCAAAGTAGGTAAGGATGCCGATTTCATTGTTTGTACAAGTTCAATCTTGGATACGCAAAATGAAATTAAAGAAGTGTACGTGAATGGAGCTAAGGCCGTCTAATGTTATTTAAAAACGCAAAAATCTATACAATGGAAGATGAACCTTTTATTGGTGATTTTAAAATTGATAAAGGAATTTTTACAGAGATTGGAAAAGATTTACAAGCAAATACTGGTGAGGATGTAGTAGATCTTACAAATCTTCAAGTCTTTCCAGGACTAATTGATGCACATACACATTTGGGTATGGTTTGTAGCAGTATTGGTTTTGAAGGAGAAGATGGTAATGAAATTACAGATCCTATCTCTTCTAATTTAAGAGGAATTGATGGATGTAATCCTATTGATGAAACTATTTTAGAAGCACTTTTTAGCGGTGTTACAACCGTTGCGGCAGGGCCAGGAAGTGCCAATGTCATTGGTGGTACATTCTTTGCCTATAAAACCGTTGGAAATTGTATTGATGAAATGACCATTAAAAATCCAATTGCGATGAAGGCCGCTTTTGGTGAAAACCCAAAACGTTGTTATAGAGGAAAAAGAATTGATACACGTATGCAGATTGCCGCTTTATTAAGAGATACACTAGAAAAGACAAAGGAATACATCAAAAAGAAGGAGTCTGGTAATTATAGCTATGATGCCAAACTAGAAGCGATGATTCCTGTTGTAAAAAGAGAAATTCCTTTAAAATGTCATGCCCATCGTGCGGATGATATTTTAACGGTCATTCGTATTGCCAAAGAAGAAAACATTGAAGTCACTTTAGATCATGTAACAGATGGACGTTCTATTCTTAAACAAATTAAGGAAAGTGGTTTCCCTTGTATTCTAGGACCTAGCTTAGGACATAAATCCAAATTAGAAGTAAAAAATAATTCTTTTGAAACTCCAAATGAATTCTATAAGGCCGGCATTCTTTTTGCGATTATGACAGATTGTCCTGTAGTTCCAGAAAAATATTTATCTTTAAATGCAGCTCTTGCCCATAAAGCTGGACTTCCTGCATATGAAGCATTAAAGGCAATCACGATTAATCCAGCTAAAATCTTAAAATTAGATGATCGAATCGGTTCAATTAAAGTAGGAAAAGATGCCGACTTCATTATTTGTACAAGTTCAATTTTAGATACGCAAAACGAAATCAAAAATGTATATGTAAATGGAAAGAAGGTGGCATAATGTTATTTAAAAACGCAAAAATTTATACCATGGAAGAAGAACCTTTTATTGGTGATTTTAAAGTAAATAAAGGTATTTTTACAGAGGTTGGAAAAAATCTACAAGCAGATGCTGGTGAGAATGTAGTAGATCTTACAAATCTTCAAGTTTTCCCGGGACTTGTTGAAACGCATTCTCATTTAGGCATGATGGAAAGTGCCATTGGATTTGAGGGCATGGATTTAAACGAGATGACAGATCCAATTACACCAAATATGCGTGGCATTGATGGATGTAATCCTATGGATGAAGCCGTTCAAACAGCTTTGCGAGCCGGTGTTACAACGGTAACAGCAGGTCCTGGTAGCGGTAATGTGATTGGTGGAACATTCTTTGTTTATAAAACAGCAGGTAATTGTATTGATGAAATGACCATTAAAAATCCAGTTGCGATGAAAGCGGCTTTTGGTGAGAACCCAAAACGTTGTTATAGAGGAAAAAGAATTGATACGCGTATGCAGATTTCGGCATTGCTTAGAGAAACTTTAGAAAAGACAAAAGAATACATGAAAAAAAAGGAATCTAGTGATTATAGCTATGATGCCAAATTAGAAGCCATGATTCCTGTTATCAAAAAAGAAATTCCTTTAAAGTGTCATGCCCATCGTGCGGATGATATTTTAAGTGCAATTCGTATTGGTAAAGAATATGATTTAGACATCACTTTGGATCATGCTACAGATGCAAGTTGTATCACAAAACAAATCAAAGAAAGTGGATATCCGTGTATTTGTGGGCCGGCTTTAACCGATAAATCTAAGTTTGAATTAAAGAATTTATCCTTTAGAACACCAAAAGATCTATATGATGCAGGTATCTTATTTTCAATTACTACCGATTCCCCATTTTGTCCTCAGCATTACTTAGCTTTAAGTGCAGCCCTTGCCATGAAATCAGGTCTTCCTGAATATGAAGCATTAAAGGCAATCACAATCAATCCTGCAAAGATTTTAAAACTAGACAATCGAGTTGGTTCTATCAAAGTAGGTAAAGATGCCGATTTTATTATTTGCACAAGTTCTATTCTAGATACACAAAATGAAATCAAAGATGTATACATCAACGGAAAGAAAGCGGATTAATCATCCGCTTTCTTTATATATTTATCTTGTTAATATTAAATATACGTAGTACAACACAATAGCGAGTACAATCACTCCTATTACCATTAAAATCTTTTTTTTCACCACGATTTACTCCTTCACATCCTCAAAAACAACTTCATAATCTTGCGAATCATACATATTGTAGACAAAATTTTTCAACACTTTTTTTGCGTTAGACTTTGCTTTTTTAAGCAAGCCATTTTCTATGGCAATTTTTTTAGCTTTTTCGCCCATTTCTTTACGTAACTCAGATTTCTTTTTTTCTGATAAGTTATTAAATATACTTTCTTTTTCATAATATACCTGTTCCTTATCCGATACTATACCTGACGTTAATATTTTAGCATCAGGTAAAGGAATTGTAATTTTCCCTGTTTTATTTTCTGTTTTCGCTTCCACTATTGGAGTAATTTTTTCAAAATCATAACCAGCAGTTATTTGAAAATCATGAGAAAAAATACAAACAGAATTCGTCAAAGGGACATTTATGCTTGTTGAAAACAAATTACGATTCTCATCCATACTCTCAACAACTGTGACATATGCTTCTTGTGTAGCCAAAGTACCTATATCTTTCAAGCTTAGTTGCGTAACCGTCTCTTCATGTTCTTCTTCAGGTTCTGATATTGTTCCAAAATAGAAACATACTCCACCCACAATGATCGCAACAATAATCAAACTTAATAAATTAGGATGTATAATATACTTCCAAATTTTTTTAAATGTTTTTTTATTATTCCCTATCTGGTGTCTATTTTTATATTCATTTTCTTTTATATTTTCATCCATAATTTTCCCTCTCCTACACTTTCATAATCCAAATTCCTTCTAAGAAATATATTTACAAATCACATTCAACAAGGTGTTCATATCAATAGGTTTTGAAACATGATCATTCATTCCAGCTTTAATCGAGGCTTCTTTGTCTTCTGAAAAAGCATTTGCGGTCATCGCAATAATTGGAATCTTCGATAGAATTGGATTACTCATTTTTCTGATTTTCTGTGTCGTTTCAAAACCATTTAAGATTGGCATTTGAATATCCATAAGAATTAAATCATAATAATGATCTGGATTGTTTTGAAGCTTTTCAAGACATACGACACCATCATTGGCCCATTCTATGATAAATCCTTCTTCTTGTAATAATTCTGTCGCAATTTCAGCATTCAACTCATTATCTTCTACAAGTAAAATTCGTTTTCCTTTCAAATAGGATAAATCCACCGTAAGCTCTGCCTGCTTAGGCTGTAAATCCTCTTCTCTAGCCAACCTACAAGGAATAGAAACTGTAAAAGTAGAGCCTTGTCCTAATACAGAATGCACATCAATCGTACCATCCATTAACTCAGTTAATCTCTTGACAATGGACATACCGATACCCGCTCCATCTACTCCACTTTTCGTCGAAGTTCTTTCTCTTGAAAACATCTCAAATATTTCCTTTTGAAATTGTTCACTCATTCCAATGCCATTATCAATAACATCAAAATGTATGATGCACCACCCTTTTTGTGTAAATTTCTGACGTACACACAACCGGATATCTCCATCATTTTGTGTATATTTAACAGCATTACTTAATAGATTTATCAAAATTTCAGAAACATGAACTTCGTCCATATATACAAATTTATGAGATACCTCCGAATTAAATTCTATACTTTGATGTTTCTTTTCCGATTGAATATAGAGCATAGACACACAGGAAGAAGCTAATTCATCCACATTCAATGCCATTTGTTCAATAATCGTTTTATCACTTTCAATTCGTGCTAAATCTAAAACGCTATCTAATAGAGCCAATAATTTCTTTCCACAATTTTGAATATTATTTAAATATCCCTGCATATGATCAGGATCATCCATATGTTTTTTTGCCAAATCAATATAGCCAATAATCGAATTCATTGGAGTTCTTATATCATGCGACATATTAAATAAGAAAACCGATTTTGCACGATTGCTCGATTTAGCCGCATCGGCAGCTTCTTGTAGTAAAAGATTTTGTTGGTGTCTATAATCACGTTCTTTTAAAATGTAAAAGCCCAAGCAAGCAAATAATATGACAAGATTGAACCCACCAATCATAGCCGCATTCATCGCAACACCATTTCTTTCATTTATCGAATCATAGACATCTTGCATATCCATTTCAACACAAAGCACACCCACAATCTCTTGAGTAAGAGATGAGCGAATTGGATAGCAAGCGACATACACATGATTGTATTTTATATGAATGATTTTATTTGAATATACAAAATCCCCTTCAAAGGCAGCCTTTGCGAATGCGACCAAATTCTTTTCTGCAAGAGTTCCTGGAGTTCTAAAATTCTCTGAATCCAAATCTGATCCATCTACAACATAAATTACATTTCCACTCGCATCTTTTTTTAAAGTATAAAAGCGACTTGTACCATTTAATTTCGCCATCTGATTCAAATGAGATTGAAGCGAAGAATAAGGCTCTTTATTCATATCTTCAGACGAATTTATTTCTGTAAAATCTTCAACTACTAATAAAGACTGTGTCAAAGTATACATATTGTCTGCTCGAATTTTATTTTCATTAAGGTGAGATTCTAGAAAGCTTGTATTTTCCATTTTTTGAAGGGCATACGTATAACCACATAAAAGCAAGAGCGCAACAAATAAAAACAATAAGATACTATATACACTTAATGCTTCATCCTTACTTTTCTTCATACGGTCCCCAATCTTTATAATAATTGTACTACGTAACTCCTCCCTTTACAATTTAGTTTAAATCAATACCATTTCCAAGAAGAACACGCTTAAACAACATACTCCCGCCACAATAGGTAAACTTTTCCCATTCCACGCAAGAACCATCCCCACAACCATGGCACATAAGCCAGAATATATGGATTGCGTAGCTTCTAAAATTGCCGGAAAGGTCATCACAGCCAATGTCACGTAGGGTACATAGTATAAGAAAGAACAAACAAAAGGATTTGTGATCGGTTTACGAATAAGGGTCAAGGGTAAAACTCGAATCAAAAAACTAACAAAAAATGAAACCATTATATAGATAAAAATTGTTAATCGCATGTCTTTTCCTCGATTCTAACAGGTTTAATCATAGTAGCTATAGTGGAAATAAATACAGTCAAAAAAATAATTCGTGTTCCTGAAGATAATTTGCATATTATAGGTAATACACCACTTAAAAAGCTGAATAAAAAAGATACAAGGATTAAAACAAGCACAAAACGATCCGTTTTAGCACTTGGAATAATAATCGCAAGAAACATTCCATATAAAGCAACAGAAAGAGCTGATACAAGCGAAGTTGGTAATATATTTCCTACCACAATGCCACAAGCCGTTCCAAGTGACCAAGGAAGAATGGCCACACTCATTCCGCCATAAAAATAATAAGGATCTAAATTTCCTTTTCTTGAATAGGCAAGTCCAAAAAGCTCATCCGTAATCGAATAGCCAATAAGTAATCTTTTTTTAACACCTACTTCTGGACTTAATTTTTGTGAAAGTGAACAACTCATCAACATATATCTTGCGTTCGCAACAAAGGTCATAATCGCCATTTCCACATAGGTTCCATGCGCCAAAATTACTTGTGTTCCTGCATATTCTCCTGCACTGGCCAAATTGGTTAACGACATAAAAAAGCCTTCCAACCAATTAAGTCCTGCATTTTTCATTGCGATTCCTAGCGCAAACGATACCGCAAAATAGCCAATGCCAATAGGCATTCCATCTTTACATCCTTGTATAAATTCTTTTCGTTTCATATACTAATTTTAAATTCATACTTTTTATAAGTAAAACAAATGTTTATAATCGTAGTATAAGGAGTGCTTATATGAGTTCAAAATATCAAATCTTTGTTCAGGTCGTCGAAGAAAAAAGCTTTTCAAATGCGGCAAAAAAATTAGGCTATTCACAATCGGCCGTTTCACAATCCATCAAATTATTAGAGGAAGAATTGGAGACAAAATTACTCATTCGAAAAAGAGAAGGTATATCCTTGACAAAAGATGGTATGGATTATTTGCCATGGATTCGTTCTATCGCATCAGCCATGGAAAATCTAGACAAACGAAAAAGCGAAAAGAAAGGATTGATCAATGAAACGATTCGGATTGGCACTTTTACTAGTGTTTCAAGAAATATATTACCTACCCTTTTAAGTCAGTTTCATAATCTCTATCCACACGTTCAATTCGAATTAAGACAAGGAGAATATGATAATATTCATGAATGGATTTTAAATGGCGAAGTTGATTTTGCGTTTATCAACCCGGATGGTTTTGATGATATTTATATTGATGCCATCTATCAAGATCATATGCGTGCTGTATTGCCTAAAAATCATCTTCTTGCCAAAAAGAAATATCTTTCTTTAAAAGATTTATGTAATGACCCTTTCATTTTATTGGATGAAGGTAAAAATAGTGTACCTTTACAAGCCTTTCATAAAAATGATTTAAATCCAAAAATTGCGTATAAGGTCTATGATGACTATTCTATTTTGGCAATGGTCAAGCAAAACATGGGCATCAGCATGATGTATGAGCTAGTTTTACATGATTTTGAAAAGGACATTGAAACCCGTCCTATCAAAGAAAATGTAGAGAGAGTGATTGCCCTATCTTGTCTAGATCCTTCCCACCTTTCTACAAGTGCTAAAAAGCTATATTCCTACATCAAAAAAGAAATTGTCACTCTTTTACAAGAACAAAATTTATATCCGAAGTAAAATTGTTATATACTAATAGAAAAAGGATAAGGGTAAATATATGAATATAAAAAAATTGAGTAGTATTTTATTGGCCGGTGTACTCTGTCTATCCCCTCTTGGGATTCAGGCAAGTACAACCTATGCGACAAGTGAGGATGGATCAAAAAGCTATACATCCATTGATGATGCATGGTCAGCTGCACAGAATGGCACAAAAATTATCATGCAAGAAGATTGGAACATTTCAAGCCGTTTAGTATTAGACAGTAATAAAACCGCAACCATTGAAATGAATGGGCATAAGATTTCAAGAGGATTAAGTGATTCCAAATCAAATGGTGAAGTGATTAAATTGTGTTCAAATTCCACATTAAATTTAAATGGAAAGAATGCACCTGCTACATCTTTTACATTTGACGGGTATAACAAAGGAAGCAGAGAAAGTACAACTCTTTCAAGTGGTGGTTTAATCACCGGTGGAAATAGCACAAATGGTGGTGGTGGCATCCACATGAAAGGTAGTTCTACACTTAACTTAGATTCGATTGCGATTAGTGGAAATTCGTCCTTTGAATCATGGAAAACTGATGGAAATGGTGGTGGTATCTGTATGGATGGTGACAAAGATACAGTCACATTAACCAATGCTCAAATCACCTACAACAAAGCCGAAAAACAAGGTGGTGGCATTTATATTGATGATGAAAGTTCAAATGTTAAAATGGTGAATTCTCAAATTTCATACAATTATGCAGGAACCAATGGTGGTGCGATTGCTTCAAACGATGAAGAAACAACAATTACCTTAGATAATAGTTCAATGATGCACAATTATAGTTGTGATAACGGTGGTGCGGTACATTTTTTCAGATCGAAATTCACAATCACATCCGAAAAATGTAACAGTGAAATCAGTTATAACGATATGGGTTCTATCACCGCTAGTGGCGGAGGTATTTTTGTACAACAAAGTGCCTTTGAAACAAATTATGGAACCATCAATGGACTAAAACTCACCCACAACAATTCCCCTGAGCAAGGAGGCGCCATTACAATTTATCAAGACAATATCACTGTATCGAATTGTACAATTACGGAAAACACAGCCAACGAGGGTGGTGCCATTAGTATTCATAATGATGGATTCAAGCTTGAAAACTCAACCATTCAATCCAACACTACAAACGATGAAGATAGTGGTGCTGTATTTGTGGATAGCTCCAATGATATCGATCTTAGTGGAAACGTAATCATTAAAGACAACGCAAATACAGAATTAAATTCTATATCGGATTTATATTTGGAAACAGGAATTTTCACAAATGCCTATATCACAAGTGCTCCTGATACAAACAGTACTATTGGCATACGAGTAGACAGTGCTCGTACAGTCGCAAAAAATCAAAATGAAGGTACCCGAAATGTCTATTATCTCAACAATGGATTTGATTACTATTTAGATTATAGTGATGGCACAATTTCAACCAAAGTAAATAGTGCAGATCGTGTCATCACAAGTAGTATTGGAAATGATGAAGTTGCACAAGAAGAAACAATCGACAAATCTGTAACTTATACAATCACTTTGAATCTAGTCAATGAAGCAGGTACTTGGCAAAGCACAAAAAGAACAGAGCTTGATGCCTTCCATTTACTAGAAATTAAAGCACCCAGTATCGACGGAAAGACTTTTGTTGAATTTAAAGACATTCCAGAAGGAATGAATGTAGAAGAGGATGTTATTAAAACCGATGAAGTCACACAAGATATGGATATTACAGTTGTCTATAGTGATGAAGATAGTGAAAATCTAGAAACAGGTAGTATCTTTGGGGAAAGCAATTCAATCATTATAGCTATAGTGATTGTTGGAATCCTTGCGATTGGACTTGTCACATTCTTTGTGAAGAAGAAAAAATCAAGCTAAAGCTAATAAGCTTTGGCTTTTTTTATTGTATACTATACATAAAGGAATAGGGTAAAACAATGATAAAGAAAATAATCAGCATTTTATTTGTGGGAGTTCTCTGTCTATCCCCTCTAGGAATTCAGGCAAGTACAATCTATGCAACAAATGAGGATGGAACAAAAAACTATACATCCATTGATGATGCGTGGGATGCAGCACAAAATAGTACAAAAATCATCATGCAGACGGACTGGAATATCTCAAGTCGCTTAGTATTAGATAGTAATAAATCCGCAACCATTGAAATGAATGGGCATAAGATTTCAAGAGGATTAAGTGATTCCAAATCAAATGGTGAAGTGATTAAATTGTGTTCAAATTCCACATTAAATTTAAATGGAAAAAATGCATCAAAAACAAAATTTGTATTTCAAGCCTACAATACCGATGGAAGTCGTATTGAAGTATCTACAGTTTCGGGCGGATTAATTACGGGTGGCTATAGTACCAATGGTGGTGGCGGCATCCATATGAAGGGCGGATCAAAATTAAATTTGGATACAGTTTCCATTTCAGGAAACAAGGCCGAACGCTCTTGGGGTAGTGATGGTCATGGTGGTGGCGTCTATATGGATGGCTCTGGCGATCAATTAATTATGAACAACGCTGAAATCACGTTTAATGCGGCTCAAAGAGATGGCGGAGGCGTGTATGTCAACAATAAAAATTCTTCTGTAGAACTAAACAATAATTCTCTAATCGTAGAAAATTCAGCAGGTGCCAATGTTGAAAGATTAGATCCGGATCAAGCATGTGGTGGTGGAATCGCAATTGATGGTGAAGATGTAACAATTACTTTGAATAGTGGAAGTAACGTAAACGATAACTATGCACATGGATTTGGCGGTGGAATCTATTCACGCGCTAAAGGAAGCAAAATATATCTAAACGAATCAGGTGTTAATTTAAATCAATCCGATAATACAGGTGGTGGTGTTTACTTCTATTATTCAAACTTTGAAGTAAGCTCTACAAATTCTAATGGAGAAATCTCTCATAATATTGCGAAGGGCGCCTATGGTGGTGGACTCTATGCAGCACGTTGTGTTTTCACAGGCAATGAAGGTAAGATTCATGGAATCACATTTGATGGCAATTCTTGTAAAATTGGTGGCGGAATCAATATTCATCAAGAGAATGTAACAGTTTCAAATTGTACTTTTACAAACAATACTGCAAATCATGCTGCAGCCATTATTGTAGAAAATGATAACTTTGTATTAGAAAATTCAACCATCCAAAATAATATTACGACTGACCAAAAATCTGGAGCAATCTATGTAGATAGCTATAACGATATTACCTTAAATGGAGTTATTACCATCACAACCAATACAAATAGTGCACAAGGCTGTGAATCGGATTTATATCTCAGAACCGGCGGTTGGCCAAAATCTTATATATTAAGCACACCTGATGCATCTAGTAAAATTGGATTATATATTGATGAAGCTCGTACCTTTGCTAAAAATCAAACAAATGATGCGATGAATATTTATTATGTCAATAACGCAAGTAATTATACGATAAGTTATGATGAAAGTTCAAAAGAAATGGTTTCAACGGCAACGCCTGGTGGTGGAGCTAATTCAGGTTGGGATGCACCCGAACAACAAGAAACAACAACACAAGATATACAAACCTATACTGTAACCATGAATCTAATTAATGAAGCAGGCACTTGGCAGGATACAAGCAAAGCAAGTGTAAATGCCAATCAGCCTTTTGAACTTCAAGCTCCAGCTGTTGAAAATAAAACATTTGTTGAATTTAAAGATGTTTCGGATTCTTTGACTGTAGAAGATGAAACGATTAAATCAGATTCTGTTTCAGAAGATATAGAAATAACTCTAGTTTATAGTGATGAAGAAAGCCAAAGCACTCAAACAGGAAGTATCTTTGGAGATGGAAATACAATGATGGTTGCAACCATTATTGTAGGAATCCTTGCGATTGGACTGATCACATTCTTTATAAAGAAAAAATCAAGCTAAAGCTATCATACTTTAGCTTTTTTTGATGTATACTATAAAAAAAGGAATAAGGGTGTTTATATGAATATAAGAAAAATAAGTAGTCTTTTATTTGCGGGAGTTCTTTGTCTATCCCCTATTGGTGTGAAAGCTGCACAAATGTATGCGACAAGTGAAGATGGATCAAAGAGTTATACGTCAATTGATTCAGCATGGTCAGCTGCACAAGGTGGCACAAAAATCATTATGAATTGTGACTGGGATATTTCGAGTCGTTTAGTCCTAGATAGTGGCAAAACAGCGACCATTGAAATGAATGGACATAAGATTTCTAGAGGGTTAAGTAGTTCAAAAACAAATGGTGAAGTTATAAAGTTGTCTTCAAAATCCACATTAAACTTAACTGGAAAGCTAGCTAGTCAAACAACATTTAATTTTCTAGGATACGAAAATGGACTACACAAACATGAAGTTTCGACAACTTCTGGCGGATTAATTACAGGTGGTTATAGTACCAATGGTGCTGGCGGCATCCATATGAAGGCAGGTTCAACATTAAATTTAGATTCTGTTTCCATTTCAGGAAATGCAGCTGATGAATCTTGGGGTAGCGATGGCCAAGGTGCTGCCATTTATATGGATGGCAACGGTGACAATATTACTATGAAGAATGCGATTATTTCATATAATGCTGCTGAGATTGATGGAGGCGGCATCTATGTACAGAGCGAAAGTGCCAATATTAAAATGGATGAAAATTCTAAAATCATCGAAAATACAGCAGGTGAAAATATTGTCGGATTGGATGACGATGAAGCAAGTGGTGGAGGAATCGCAATCAATAAGGATAATGTTACAATCACTTTAAGTAATGGAAGTACGATTAGTGATAATTATGCCAATGCCTATGGGGGTGGTATTTATTCAAATGGAAAATACACAACAATTCGTTTAAATAATTCATCTATTAACTCTAACTCATCGGATAATAATGGTGGCGGTATTTATTTTAATTATTCAGATTTTGAAGTGCAATCCGACAATAAAGATGGTTCCATTTCTTACAATAAAGCACTAACCGATGATTGGGGCGGAGGTATTTATGCAGCACGTTGTTATTTCTCTAGCAATGAAGGAAAAATAAATGGAATTACATTTACTGGAAATACCTCACATATTGGAGGAGCTTTAAATATTCATCAAGAATACGTTACTGTTTCTAATTGTACATTTAAAGAAAACTGTGCAGAAATTTCAGCTGCCATCGCAGTCGAAAATGATAATTTTGTATTAGAAAATTCAATCGTACAAAATAATTTCTCAAATAACGATTTCACAGGAGCTATCAATGTAGATAGTTATAACGACATCACACTTAGAGGAGATATCACAATCACAAATAATGCGAATAAACAATTAGGATGTGATACCGATTTATATCTCACGTCTACTCCCGCAACAAAGGCACGTATTTTAAGCGCCCCAAGTTCAACAAGTAAAATTGGACTCTTTGTTACAGATGAATTTACTGTAGCCAAAAATCAAACAAGTGATGCGAGAAATATCTATTATGTCAACAATCCAAATGAGTACACAATCGCTTATGATGAAAGTTCAAACGAACTCGTTTCAAAGGCAACATCTGGAGATGGAGCTAGTTCAGATTGGGAAGCTTCTAAACAATCACAAGAAAATCAAGATGAACAAACAGCAACCACTCAAGAAGATACTCAGACCTATACGATAACTATAAACATGGTCAATGAAGCAGGTACTTGGCAAAAAACAGAAAAGACAACCATCTCCTCAAATGAAGCATTTGAACTTCAAGCTCCTATTGTTGAAGATAAAGAATTCGTAGAATTTAAAGATATACCAGAATCATTAACAGTAGAAAATGATCTTGTAAAAGCTGATTCCATTTCAGAAGATGTAGAACTCACTCTAGTTTATAGTGATGAAGAAAGCGAAAGTACTGAAGCAGGAAGTATCTTTGGAGATGGTAATACAATGATAGCAGGCGTAGTTATTGTTGGAATCCTTGCGATTGGATTATTTACATTCTTTATGAAGAAGAAAAAATCAAGCTAAAGCTAATAAGCTTTGGCTTTTTTTGATGTATACTA
>CAVGPK010000003.1:0-44111 GCA_963631155.1 bacterium
TTAACTCGGTGCTAATAATTTAAAATTTTTGGGACATTTTCAATTTTGGTTGACAGTACTTTTTTAAAAAAATTTATAAAAAAATCAACAATCGAATTATCGATCATTGATTTACGCCTTATTTTTCAAGTTTTGAAATCTTTTCAATACGATTTTTATGTCTTTTTCCTTCACTAAATTTTGTCTCTAAAAATGTATGCACAATATCTTTGCATGTTTCAATACCTGTTGTTCTTTGCCCCATACTAAGCATATTCGCATCATTATGTTCACGTGTTAACTTTGCCATTGTAACATCTGTGCATAAGGCACATCTTATTCCTTTGACTTTATTAGCTGCAATTGAAATTCCGATTCCTGTACCACACATAACGATACCAAACTCAACTTCTTTATTTACAACTAGCTCTGCACAAGCTTTCGCCATATCTGGATAATCAACACTATTCGAATCATGACAACCACAATCGATAACTTCATGCCCTTCATTTATAAGCATATCCTTAATTTCTTCCTTATAAGAATATGCACCGTGATCACAAGCCATACCAATTTTCATTTTCTTACCTCCGACAGAACCATTCTACAACAATCCTTAACTTTTCGCATCAAAACTTTTCCTACAAGAAGGACAAGTAACAGTAATTTTTCCTCTTTTTTTCGGAACACGAATCAATTGAGTACATTTAGGACAAACAAAATACTTATGTTCCTTATCCTTAACATTCTTACACAACGCTTGAATATGGTGGCCCAAAACAGCTTGAACGTGAATGAATTTTTGGTTTTCAATGGAACGCTTTACATAATTTTTCGACAAACTACGATATAAGTACAGAACAATATCCAAATAAAATAAAAACGTAAAAAATCTATTTTTCGTAAATAGACATACAATCAAAAACACCCACACTAAATAAAAGATAAATTGATTTAATTTATCTGTACCATATCTTCCTTGCATAAAACGATCTATTTTTTCTCTCATATATCTTATCCTCATTTTCTCTAATAAAACTATATCACATCTCATTTAACAATATCTTTAAATTTAAACACAATATCATTTTTGTTCACAAAAAAATTTTTCATAATTTTCATTTTTGTATGAAAGCTTTCATGAAAACATGATATACTTTAAAAGGAAATAAGGAGGATAAAATGAAAAACCTAGAGCAATTATATGAAACCGTGAAAAAGCGGAATCCAAATGATAAAGAATTTCTTCAGGCCGTAGAAGAAGTTTTCGAATCATTAAACATCATCGCTAAAGTTCATCCTGAAGAATTAGATGATGACGTACTTGAAAGATTTGTTGAACCTGAAAGACAAATCATTTTTAGAGTACCATGGGTTGATGACAATGGAAAAACTCATGTCAATCGTGGCTATCGTGTTGAATTTAATTCAGCAATTGGCCCTTACAAAGGTGGTTTACGATTCCACCCATCTGTCAATATCAGCATCATTAAATTTTTAGGATTTGAACAAGTATTGAAGAACGCATTAACAACACTACCTATGGGTGGTGGAAAAGGTGGATCTGACTTTGATCCAAAAGGAAAAAGTGATAAAGAAGTTATGCGATTCTGTCAAAGTTTTATGAGCGAATTATACCGACATATTGGTCCAAATACTGATGTTCCTGCTGGAGATATCGGTGTTGGCGGAAGAGAAGTTGGATATTTATTTGGTCAATATAAACGTTTAAAAAATGAATATAGCGGTGTACTTACTGGTAAAGGATTAACGTTTGGTGGTTCTCTCATCCGTACAGAAGCTACAGGCTATGGATTATGTTATTTTACACAAGCACTTTTGAAAGACAATGGAACAAGCTTCGATGGAAAGACTGTTGTCATTTCAGGAAGTGGAAATGTTGCGATTTATGCATGTCAAAAAGCTCAAGAATTAGGAGCAAAAGTCGTAACAATGTCAGACTCGAACGGATTTATTTATGATCCAGAAGGAATTGATTTAGATATTGTTAAAGATATTAAAGAAGTTAAACGTGGCCGAATCAAAGAATATGTACAACAAAAACCTAGTGCTACATATACTGAAGGTGCAAGACCATGGTCCATCCCATGCGACATTGCTTTACCATGCGCAACACAAAATGAATTAGACTTAGACGACGCAAAAGCTTTAGTAGCTAATAAAGTGTTTGCTGTAACCGAAGGAGCAAACATGCCAACAACACCTGAGGCTATACACTATTTAATGGAACACGGTGTATTCTATGCTCCAGGAAAAGCAAGTAATGCCGGTGGAGTTGCTTGTTCAGGACTTGAGATGAGCCAAAATGCTCAACACCTTTCTTGGACTGCGGAGGAAGTTGATCAAAAATTAGAATCTATTATGGTAAATATTTTTGAGACTTGCCGTGACACTGCTAAAGAATATGGTCACGAAAAAGAATATGTCGTTGGGGCAAATATTGCAGGATTCTTAAAAGTAGCTACTGCAATGAAAGCACAAGGTACAGTATAAAAATAAAAGAAATTTTCGCAATGTCATTAAGTTGAGAAAAGATAAACCATCCAGAATCTATTATCTGGATGGTTCTTTTATTTCAGAACATGACAAAAATTGTAGTATTGGGCATTTTCCCTTTTATTTTTTATTTTATCGTATTATTATCTTTTAGGAAGTGATTTATTTATGAGAAGAGCAAAACAAACATCTGAATCAATCGAGCTTGGAGCTCTTTTAGCCCTATCTGGAGGACTAATGGATTCCTATTCCTATTTAGCTCGAGGAAAAGTATTTGCGAATGCACAGACGGGAAATATGTTACTTTTCGGAGTAAACATTGCAAACGGTAATATCTATCAAGCTCTATGTTATTTATGCCCAGTACTAGCCTTTGCAATAGGAATTTTTTTGGCAGAACTCGTTCACTATCAAAAAGTAAAAAGAATTCATTGGCGCCAAATCACATTAATCGTAGAAACAATCATTCTGTTTATTGTTGGTTTCATTCCTTTTACTCATAATCTACTCGCAAATTCACTAACTTCTTTTGCATGCGGATTACAAGTACAAGCATTCCGCAAAATCCACGGAAAAGGATATGCAACAACGATGTGCATTGGTAATTTGAGAACAGGAACACATGAAATCTGTAACTTTATATGTACAAAAAAGATCCAACATTTACATAACGGATTTCTATACTATTTTATTATTGTAACCTTTGTTAGTGGGGCTATACTCGGAAATTTCTGCATTCACTTATTTTCTCAACAAGCCATTTGGGTTAGCGTCATTCTTTTAATTATTTCCTTTATTCTAATGTTTATTGATCGAGAAAAGAACGTGGCTTCCAAATAAGTTCAAGTCTATCTTTTTCACATAGAATACAAGTTACGGAACAATTTGGAACAAGATCAACCGTACGAATTTTACTACCAATAAAACCAGGTTCTAAATAATTAACGACATGTTTTATAATAGAACCATGACTAACAATTAAAACATTCGCATCCGGATACTCGTTTGCGATTTTTTTTAATGCACAAACAAACCGCTCAATAGCCTCATCAAAATCTTCTCCACCACAAAATCTATATCCTACACCAAAACGAGCATCATCTTTAAATACATCTTTTACATATTCAGCCTCAAAATCACCAAAGCATTGTTCCTTTAACTCTTTTGAAACATGAATTTCCACATCACGTTTATTTAAAATATACTTTGCGGTATCAATAGCCCTTTCAGAGCTCGAACTAAAACATACATCAAATCTATAATTTCGAAGTTTTTCTCCTAACTCTCTAGCCTGCCCAATCCCTCTTTCCGTTAAAGGTGAATCGCACCATCCTTGTATACGTCCTTTCACATTAAACACTGTTTCCCCATGTCGAACAATATAAAATATAGTCATTAAAATCAACTCCTTCAATTTTTTTAATTCTGCTGTTAGCTTATGTTAACCGTTTTTTATTGAAAAGTCCACATGATTTTGATAGACTCAATTTATCCATAAGGGAGTAGTTATCTTACTAAATGATGTAAGTGTTTAAGTCAACATACTGATCATTAGATCTGGCTTATTGTAAAAAACAAGACTTATGCGAATTTTTTCGCGTTAAGTCTTTTTTTGTTTATTAGGAGGAAATATTAATGGATTTTTTTACGATATTATTCATCGGAATAGGCTTATCAATGGATGCATGCGCTGTATCTTTAGCAAAAGGAATGAGTCTTGATTCAAAACAAATCAAAAAATATGCATTCATTCTTGCGTTCGCATTTGGATTCTTTCAATGGCTAATGCCAACAATAGGATTTTACGCTGGAAGTCGTTTTGCGAATTCCATTCAAAGTATAGATCACTGGATAGCCTTTATATTACTTGTCATCATTGGAGTCAATATGATTCGCGAAGGAAAAGAAAAAAATGATGTAGAAGAAAAAATCCATTCCATAGGATTTAAAGATGTTTTATTGTTGGCGATTGCGACAAGCATTGATGCTTTAGCAGTTGGCGTTAGTTTTGCATTTTTGAAAGTAAATCTATTTCAAGCATCCATTACAATAGGCTGCACAACCTTCATCTTATCATTCATTTGCGTGCTATTTGGAAAAAAATTAGGAACTCTATTTGAAAAATACGCTGAATATTTAGGCGGTATCATTCTAATTCTACTCGGTATTAAAATTTTAATCGAACATTTATTCTTGAGTTAATTCTCAAGAATTTTTATTTCTTATTCTTTTTCGAATAATCATAAAACAAATCGCATGAGCAAAGATTGTAATAATCCACGATATTGGATAAGACACATATAAAGAAAATTGTGTATGTACTGAATTGAAAACCGTAAAAATCCATAGAACACGAAAAACACATACACCCGTCAATGACACAATCATTGGTAAAATCGAGCATCCCACTCCTCTTAAAGAACCTACAAAGGTATCCATCATACCACAAAGACAATAGGTTGCACCAACAACACTCAAACGTTCAATTCCATACGCAATAACCTCTTCATTGCTCGAATAAATACTTAAAAGGGAATGCCCAAAAATATAGGCGGATTGTCCAAGGACTAAACCAACCACAAAAACAATACCTAAACATTCCAATAAAACTTTGTCAATGCGATCAAATTTTTTAGCTCCAAAATTTTGCGATGTAAAAGATAAAGACGTTTGATATATCGCATTCATAGAACTATATACAAAACCTTCAATATTGCTAGCGGCAGTATTTCCTGCCATAACTAAAGAACCAAAAGAATTCACACTCGATTGAATTAGAACATTTGAAATACTAAAAACAATCCCTTGTAAACCTGCAGGCAATCCCACTTCTAACATCAAAAATGCATAATGTTTATGAAATTTCATGTTGCGAAATTCAAAATGTAAAGGACCTTCACTGTGCATAAGACACATCAAAATCAAGGCAGCACTCAATATCTCAGAAATAACTGTAGCCAAAGCAACACCAGCAACAGACATATGAAAATAAATCACAAAAAATAAGTTAAAAATAATATTAATAACACCCGATATTAACAAAAAATATAAAGGTCGTTTTGTATCACCAACAGAACGTAGAATTGCAGCACCAAAGTTATATACCATAAATGCCGGCATACCTACAAAATAAATTCTCATATATAAAGTAGATAACTGAATTACATTTTCTGGTGTAGCCATCAATTCTAATAGTGGTTTAGCTAAAAAAAAGCCAACAAATATCATTAAAAAGCCACCAAATATAGAAATAAAAATTGCAGTATGACACGCCTTTGAAGCACCTATTTCATCTTGTGCTCCAATACATCGTCCCATCACAACATTAGCACCAACACTTATACCAATGAATAAATTTACAAGCAAGTTAATTAAAGCGCTTGTTGAACCTACAGCAGCTAATGCCTCACTTCCTGAAAACCGTCCTACAACAACAATATCAGCAGCATTAAATAACAATTGAAGACACCCTGATAAAATCAGAGGAATCGCAAATACTATAATCTTTTTAAATAAAGGACCATTACACATGTCCATACGATAACTCACCATTTTTTTATACCTCGAATAAAAATGATTATACACCTATGTCATAAAAAGCGCACTATAAGCGCGCTTTCATTCGATCTGGATGTAAAGAATATTGAATTGCGACATCTTTCGTAATTCTATTTTGTTTATATAATTCATAAATAGAATCATCCATCAACATCATACCTTGTTGTCGACTTGCCATCATTGTATTTTCTATTTGATGAATCTTATTTTCACGAATCTGTGAACGTATTGCTTGATTCACAAACATAATTTCAAACACAGGAATCAATTCACCATTTACGCCAGGTAAAAGTTGCTCACTTACAATCGCCTCTAAAATCATAGCTAATTGTGATCGAATTTGCTCTTGCTGGCCTTGAAACATATCTACAACACGATCAATCGTATTTACTGCACCAATTGTATGCAACGTTGATAAAATCAAATGACCTGTTTCTGCTGCTGATAATGCTGTCGAAACAGTTTCTTGATCTCGCATCTCACCAAGAAGGATAACTTCAGGGGCTTGACGTAAAGCCGATTTTAATGCTGTTAAATAACTTTGCGTATCATGCATAACCTCTCTTTGAGAAACTATACATTTTTTGTGACGATGTAAAAACTCAATTGGATCTTCAATTGTAATAATATGGCAAGACCTTGTTTCATTCATTCGATCAATCATACAAGCCAAGGTTGTACTTTTACCGCTTCCTGCAGGTCCACTAATTAATATCATTCCTTTTCTACGTTCAGCCAAATCAAGAACTGTCGTAGGAATCCCAATTTTTTGTGGATCAGGCAATTCAAAGTCTACCACACGTAATACAGCTGCTTCTGAATTTCGTTGACGATACACATTTACACGAAAGCGACCAATCTGCGATAGAGAAAAAGAAAAGTCATCTTCTCCGTTCATTTTAAAATTCTGGTAAGAACAATAAGGCGCAAACTTATATAATTGTTGGATGATTTCTTTTGTATCATTTGGCATTAATTTATTTTCTGTCACTTCAATAAAATCTTGTTGCACCTTCAATATACATTTCGCCCCAGCTATCACAAATATATCTGATGCTTTTTTTTCTATAGCTAATCTTAAAATCTCAATAATTTCCATACTAATCACCTACTACACTTACTTTAAACTTTACAATTTGCCCATTTTCTACTAGCACACACAAATATGAATCATCTAAAATATGAACCCTAAAATTAGTTTCTCCAGAATCAATTTTTTTATGAGCTACAATTTCTGCTTCATAATATGCCTTTTTAAAAGCATATGAACGCTCAACTTGATTATGAGTTTGTGTGATCGAACGATAAGTATAAAACATAAGTACACTCATACAAACAATCACAAACACACTTAACATTGTGACAACTCCTAAACCTACTCTAGACTGTTTCATTACTGACCCTCGCTATAATACATATAATCTAATACTTTCTTTTTGTTGTGATAGACACAAATTTGATACTCATGTACTTTTTTTTCGCAAATCCTAATAAGATAATCATTTCCGTGATATGTCTTTTTATATTTTCCAACACTGGTATCATTTTCAATTTCATTACTCGCCAAAATCATAGCATCTTGCGTATACGTATCATTTTTAGAAACTGCCATCATATTTGCATAAATTTCAACAAAAATAGTAGTGCAAATCAAAAAAAACAGCAAAACCAATAAAAGCTCTAAGAAAAACGAAAAAGGTCTTTTTATCATATCCATTCACCACTTCTTATACGAACAACAAAATCTACACTATTTACACTACAATATAATTTATTCGACTCCTTTTTCACTGTAAAAGAATCACATTCCAAAAGCTTCTGACCATCTTTATAATCGGGAGTTAAATCTTTTACAACGCAAAGTTCCATTAAGTATTTTCCTCTTTTATATAAATATGTATCACTCTTATCGTCCGATAGTTTTAAAATATTATTTGATACAGACACCATTTCATAACCATCAAAGCTATGAATTTTATTTGTTACATAAGAAACGGGAGTATTTATCTTAAAATTTGATTTTTCTTTGCTTGATAGAATGGAAAAATTCTGAATTTGAATATTTAAAAGAATAAAGCTACAAACCGTAAAAACTACAAGTAAAGAGAGTGTAAAAAATATACTTATATGTTTCATATTCATTAATCCCCCTTCCGATATACGTATGTGTTTGGATAAACATTTTGTCCTTGCCAATCATACGTTATAAAATAGGCATCTTTATCATATATAAACCCATAATTTTTAATCAAATAAGACAAACTATTTGGATATTTACCTTCAACACTATAGCAAGTAATCAATGCCGTATCTAAATTACTCTTTACTCTTTTCTCATCTAAATCAGAAACACTCAAATTAATATTTGTAAAGCCATAAATCAAAATAAAGATACATCCAACAAAGAAAAAGATATACTTATTCTTCATAACATTACCCCAAAGTTTTTAAAACATTCATCAAAGGAAGCATAACTGAAATCAAAACAAAGCCCACAAGCAATGACAAGCATGCAATCATAATAGGCTCTAAACGATTTAAGAAAGAAGATATCATACGTTCTAAATCTTCTTGATATCGAATGGATAAAGTAGTCAAAATCTCATCTTCATGCCCACTTTGGCTGGCAGCCACAATTAAAGACCCATAACTATTTGGATAAACATTCTCTTTCACCAAGCCAGTCGCAAGGCTATCTCCTTCAATCATATCTTTTTTTACTGCTTGAATCTTATTTTTTAATGTTTTATCTTCAATCGTACCAGAAATAATATCAAGAGCCTCCATTAAGGAGTATCCACTTGAAACAAATAGCGACAACAGATAAGTGAATTTAGTCATTTGAATTTGAATATTCAATTTATTCATAAGCCAAAGTTTCTTTGTGCTCCGATAATAAAAATACATAAAAATCCCAAACACAAGAACAATCAACAATAAAATTAATCCGATATAACTAATAATTTTTGCACTCACCATTAAAGATAGAGACATCGACATTTGTTTTAGTATATTTTCAAATATAGGAAATACTTTAAAAACAATCACAGATACAATTATAAACATCATCAAAACTAATACAAACGGATAAGTAATCGCATCCTTAATTTGATATGATAATTTTTTTTGACGATCATAATATTGACTTAATTGATTAAAAATTTCATCCAAATTTCCAATTGATAATCCGACTTGAACCATCTGAATCATATATTCATCAAACTCACTTGAATTTTTTAGTGCATCATAAAAAGATATTCCCTTTTCCATATCATTTAAAATAAGTTTTGAACACTTAGAAATATGATTATCCTGTCCAACCAACATCTTTAAGCCTTCATCAACACTTAAACCATTCTTTAAAGTAAATGCTAGCTCACTAGTAAATATATATTTTTCCTCATTCGTTAACATATGTATCCTCCTAATAATGATAAACTTCCTCATATTTTCCTTCATAATCTGAATTTTTAGAATCTGCAAAAGTAGGATCTACCAAATTCCATTTCTTTTTCTTAAAATAAATTTTTGGGTTAATCCAACCTTTATCTTTAATATATATTTCAACCCAAGCGTGATATTCAATATCCGTCCATCCTACAATTACTTTTGCCGGAATACCTTGAATACGACACAAAGCGGCAAGACTTGCAGCATAATCAAAACAAATTCCTTTACCAGATTTTAATGAGCCTTCTATATCTGGTAAATGAAAAGAATCACTTACATTTTTAGCTTTATCATCATCATAATCTAGCGTATTCACGACATATTTAAATAAATGTGCCACACGAGTCAAATCGTCCTCATCATCCTTAACAATCTCAAAAGATTTACTATATACTAAACTTGAAGAATTATAATCCACAATTTGATTAGGATACAAATAAGGTGAATTTTCATCTGTTAAAGAAACTTGTACATCCTGTGAGGCACAAATCGCATAACGATCACCTTCAATTTGTTGCAAAATTTTTAGCGTATATAATCCATCTTCCATATTTATCGGAAATGAAACATAGTCTAGTGATGTTAAATCATAATTATATTTTTTATCATCCTTGCTGATTTGAATCTTTATTCCATCCACACTCTGAAGTAATTTAGCACAAACATAGCCATCTTGAATTGAACTAAAATCAATTTGAGCTAAGCTGCCATCACTCAATATACTCGTTTCAAGAGTCACAGGCCACAATACATCCTCTTGAGTTTGTGCAGGACTAGGAGTACCGGTCGTTGGATAATTAGAATCATTATTTGACGAGCATCCTATCAAACTTATCACAATCAACACTAACAAAATTTTCTTAAACATATTCATCTATCATTTTATCAAAAAAAAGATTCAAGATAAATCTTGAATCTTATTTTTCTAATGTTGCTTGCTCCACAGTATAATTCATACGATAATTTTTATTTCTAAAGACATTATAAAATTTATTTGAAATTCTTTGTACAATTAAATGAGCATTCTCTTCATTCTGACAATCAACCAATACCAACAATTGTGTCTCCGAAATACGTGTATAAATGTCATTACTTCTTAAGCATGAACTTACTAATCGTTTTACACGATCCATTTCTAATCCGATTTTTTCATTTTCTAAAGTTCCATCTGCAAATTGCAACAAAATCAAGTAGAAATTTTGTTCATTACGCATAGCCATTTTGATCAACAATTCATAGAAATATTTAAAAATCTCATAAGAACAGAAAAATCCATGATTTTGAACATCTCGATTCGATAGTTCTTTCAGTACCGTATCCATATCTCTATTTTCTTCTTTTGCGTGATCCGAAACAATAATATCATATAATTTTTTAAACTTATCAGATAAGCCCGTTCCTAATTCACTTAAGAAAATATCGTTCAACTCATCATAATATTGAAGTGCTTCACGATAATTTTGCGTTTCCACTAATCCTTTTAAATAGTAATAGTGAAGTCCCTCATTAAACGGTTCAATTAACACAGCTTGATAATTCATCAGCATCATCTCATCATAACGCTTTTGATTAAACAAATATCTTGATGATTTCATCATAGCCTTCACAAAAGTTTGTCTAAATGACTCTTGTTTCTGAAGCATCCAATGAAGTTGACTTGGAGAAACATAAAATCTTCCTTGATAAAGTCTAAATATTTTTCTAGCAAATTTAAATTCTTTCTCATCCTGTAAATCATTATGCTCAGAAATTTGATCATAAGCCTTATTAAATTCTTCAAAATCAATGTTCCAATCTAGATTTGGATTTAATGTATACCCTTTTTTTGTTGTCGTGATAACTTCTTTTCCCTTAAAAAAAGCAATATCATCCAACTCGGATCTCAATCTAAAAATAGAAAACTTTAAAGCACTTGATGGGTTTTTACTATCCGGCCATAAAATATCAATTAACTCATCTTTTTGCACCGGCTTCTCAGTATGAAATAATAGTACCTCAAAAAGATTCACCAATTGTTTACCAAATAATTCAGCAAGATTAATTGTTACATTGTCATTCGTAATCTCTAATCCACCAAAAGTGCGAACATAATATGTATTGCTCATAATGACCCTCCGTTTCTTATTTGAGATATATACTAACTAACCTCAATTTCATTTTACATCAAAAAATATAAAAAGTAGAGACAAATCTCTACTTTTTATATTCAACATGATAATAATGAATTCCATTTTCCGTAATATCAGATAGAACCGTTCTTTTATAGGTTGCTTTTTCAAATTCTGGAAAAAAAACATCCGCAGATAAATCTTCTGCACAAATTTCTGTAATCAACAAACGATTCGCATAAGGAAGCATTTCTTTATAAAGCATACCTCCGCCTATACAAAAAATTTCTTCTTCAACATCACCATAAATTTTAAAAAATTCTTCTAAACTTGTCAAAACTTCAACTTCTTCAGGAAGATTAGGCTTTGATTGGCTAATCACAATATGATGTCTTTTAGGAAGCATACCAGGCAAACTTTCAAATGTCTTTCTTCCCATCACAATCATATGTCCACTCGTTTGTTTTCGAAAAAATTTTAAATCTTGAGGTAAATTCCAAATCATTCCATTATTTTTACCAAGTTCATTCTTTTTTCCTATTGCTGCAATTAATGTTAAATTCATAATTTCCCCTATTGTGTCAGTGCAAAACGAATCTTTCCCATATGCTCATAATCAATCAACTTTACGTCTTTTGAAGCATCATAATCATAAAAAGATGTAATCTCAGGATTTAACCATAATTTAGGAGCTGGCAAAGACCCCTTTTCCTCATAACGAGAGAGTTGTTCTTTAATCCCTTCCACCTGATTTACATAAATATGCGCATCCTTAATCGACCAATCAATCGTTCCTGCCTTAAGTCCACACTCTTTAGCAACCATTTCAAGTAAAACAGCATATTGAGTAACATTAAATGGCAACCCCAATGGAACATCACAACTTCTCTGATGCACCCATATATTCAACTTACCATCTGTTACATCCCATTCACTGCTCCATACACAACTTGGTAGAACTGCAGTATCTAATTCTGAATCCTGCCATAAACTTATAACACGACGACGATCTTCCGGATCTTTTTTTAACGAATTCAATAACTTATTCATTAAATCATATTTTTTTACAATATAACCATAAGCTGTACCTATCGTATGTGCAAATGATGGATCAAAATGTTTTAAAACTTTATTTGTATTCTCATCAATCCAATCCCCATTTTCATTAATTTCCCATTTATCCCAAATATGAACATTTCTTTCCTGAAGCCATCTTACATCATTGCTTTGTGCTTGATAAATCCAAAGCATTTCTGTAACAGCTTGTCGGATAAACAACTGTTTTGTTGTTAGAATAGGAAATTCCTCAGACACATCCAAGTGGAAATGAGCACTAGGCACCTTTATCGTATCTACCCCTGTTCGGTTATGTACACGCGTTCCATATTCCAATATATTTTTACATAATCCACAATAAACATCATCAAAATAAGACATATCAACCTCTATAATACATTTTCTAACAAGAAATAACCAAAAGCACTTTCTTCATTAGTACGATTCGTAACATGATCACTCACTTGTTTTACATCATCCGCACCATTTTTCATACATACACCACATCCAGCTTTTTGAATCATCTCTTTATCATTTTGTGCGTCCCCAAAAACAACACAATCCTCAAGTTTCACCCCAAAATGTTTGGCTACTTTTTCAAGCCCAAAACCTTTATTAATTCTAGGATCTACATATTCAAATAAATTGTTTGCGGTTAAAAAACCTATACAATCATCATTTTTATAAGCTTTTGCACGTTCTAACACAACTGGCATATAATCTGGCTCAAAATGAATAATCAATTTATTTGCAGTATGTGTTTCCAAATATTTTTCTAAATCAATTTCAATTTCTGTTTCGCCAAACAACTCAGCATGCGCCCTTGTTTCAGGACGAGAAGAGTTTGTATATCGTGTTGATCCTTCTAAAACCCAAAAATCTACTTTAAAATCTTGAAAAAAATGAATAATATCCAAAATAACAGATCCTTCTAGAACATAAAAATCTTCCTTTATATGTTGTCTTAAATCATAGAAGGCTCCACCATTCATTCCTAATATAAAACTTACGTCCGATTCAATTTTCCATTTTTTTAATTCTGACTTTACTGTCTCAATAGGACGTCCACTAGCTATCCCAAATAAAATCCCTTTATTTTTCAATTTCAAAATCGCTTCTCGATTAACTGGACTTACCTCTTTTTTTTCATTCAATAAAGTTCCATCCAAATCCGTTGCAACCAATGTTACCGTATTCATCTTTTTAACCTTGGTAATTTAAAAAAGCTAAATAACACTTATAAGCCTCATAAATATCTGCTTTACTAGCAAGTTCAAATGGTGCATGCATATTATGTAAAGCAACTCCGCAATCAATAACTTGCATTCCATATTGAGCTAAAATATATGCGATAGTACCTCCACCGCCTTGATCCACTTTACCAAGCTCGCTAGTTTGCCACGAAACATCATTTGAATCCATAATTTGACGAATCAAAGCCATAAATTCAGCATTCGCATCATTACATCCACCCTTGCCTCTAGCACCTGTATATTTTGCAAAAACTACACCTTTACCAAACACAGCTTGGTTTCTAGGACTTGAAGCCGAGCCATAAATTGGATCATGTGCATTCGCTACATCACTTGAAAGCATGATAGAATTTGCTAAAGCTCTTTTCACAGATAGCTCTGAATATTCACCTAACGCATTTAAAACTTCTGCAACAAATGTTTCAAAGAATCGAGAATGCATTCCTGTAGCTCCAATAGAACCAACTTCTTCTTTATCCACTAATAAACATACTCCAGTACGTTTTAATGTTTTGGCCTCCAATTGAGCCATCAAACTAGTATATGCACATACACGATCATCATGTCCATATCCTAAAACCATACTTGAATCCATGCCACAACTTCTAGCTCTTCCTGCAGGTACGACCTCTAATTCAGCACTAATAAAATCTTCTTCCTCAAAGCCATATTTTTCTTTTAAAATACGAGCTACATTTGCTTTTACTGCATCCTTTTCTGCGTTTTCCAACGGAATAGATCCAACCGTTACATTTAAATCTTCTCCCGCAATCACATCATTTGCCTTTTTCTGTAGCTGATCTCCACTTAAATGAATTAATAAATCGCTAATCACAAATACAGGATCTTCTTCATGATCTCCAATAGAAATATCAATTGTTGTTCCATCTTTCAAAACAACCACACCATAAATAGCTAGTGGAATCGTTACCCATTGGTATTTCTTTACACCACCATAATAATGAGTATCCAAATATGCAATATCACCATCTTCATATAATGGATTCTGCTTCAAATCCAAACGAGGACTATCGATATGAGCCCCTAATATATTCATTCCATCTTCTAAGGCATCTTCTCCAATATGCATCAAAGCCAATGATTTATTCATCATATTCACATAAACTTTATCTTGTGATTTTAAAATAGTTTTATTTTTAATAACATCTTTAATATCAACATAACCTGCATTTTTTGCCAAATCAATCGCCTGTTTTACACAAGCTCTTTCTGTTTTAGAAGTAGACAAAAACTCCATATATTGATCATTAAAACTCATCACTTCTTCAAATTTCTTTTTATCATATTTTTTCCATGCAAATTCACTCATTTTATTTCTCCAATCTATTAAATAAACGTTTTGATAATTCAATTTTTGTTTCATCTGAATTCAGCCAAGTAATACTTCCAGCATGAGTATCATCATTCAATAAATTTTGACTCTCTAATAAAGATTTCAAATGTAAAGTCGTTCCAACACTGCCATCCACCAATCGAACATTAGGACACAATTTTTTTAATTGATCCTTAAAAAAAGGAAAATGTGTACATCCCAAGACTATAGAATCTATTGACTCTATACAACTAAAATCAAGATATTCTTTCAGTGCAGCATTCATAACACCTTCATCATCTAATTGATCTTGTTCAACAATACGAACCAATTTAGGACAGGCAACCTTCACGATTTCATGTTCCTGTTTAAATCGATTCATTAAGCGTGCAAATTTATTTTCATTTAACGTTAACTCTGTAGCCCATACTGCAATTCTTTGATGACTCCCTAAATCACAGGCTACCTTTAATGCTGGTTCCATACCTACAATATCCAAATCATATTTTTCGCGTAATAAATCAACACAAGCACTTGTTGCTGTATTACAAGCAATCACAATCGCTTTAACATTTCTTTCTTTAAATTCATCGCAAATAGAAATACAACGTTGCGTTATTTGTTCTTTTGTCTTTGTACCATAAGGATTGTATTTACTGTCCCCAAAATAAATCAAATCTTCGTTAGGCATAATTTCATGAATGGTTTCTAAAACACTAATACCTCCAAGGCCCGAATCAAAGACACCAATCGCACTTTTTGAATCCATCGAAAACGCTCCCTTTTTAATCTTCTCAATTATACAACTTTATTTTTAATTGGCAAAGCACATCCAACAATTGATGATGTCCAATTCCATTAACAATCAAGCTTCCCTCAACCACACGATCTTCATGAAAAATATGAATTAGATATGCTTGCAATTCCAAACAATTCATATCTTTAATTTCTTTTTCTAAGTGAAGCATCTTTTCATAATCTTTCATGATAACTAAATCTGTCGCATAAAAAGAAAATACCATCTCCATCAACAAGTCTTGTACAGACTCGTTTTCATCACTTTGTTCATTATAATGTAATGCCCAATCTAAATCCGATTGCAAAAGATTACTAATTCGTTTAATATACGTATCAATAAAATCTTCATTTTTCATTTTTTCTTTACCTAAATAATTAGAAAAATTCATATATCCTCCTAAAAAAAAGAGGTTTAAGGTTATCATCAACTCCTTAAACCGCTTCCGTAACAATAATTTGTTACTTGAATTTTATGATACAAAATATTATTATTTACGCTTTGTCCATAAAATTCTGCGTAGATAAAACCACCACATTTTATCTACAATCCTTCTTTTCTCCATCTCTTTATAGGGCACCACCCCTATAAACCCATCTTCTGTGGCAGATTAATCTGCCAAGGTTATTTTAATTCATAATTAATGTTTTGTAAAGCTATCAAAATACGTTCATAATGAAGTATGCTCGAATCTTTTTGGATTTCTTCAGCCGTTGAAAGTTTATAAGAGATAGTCTCTCCATCATGTAAAATCACATCATTTAATTTAAAATCTAGCTTAAAATGATAGATATCTACAAAATAATTATCTTTTCGTTTTGGATCCTCATTAAAATAAGTATATATAACCTGACCATCATTCACATCAAGTCCCACTTCCTCTTTTACTTCTCGAACAATCGCTTCATAACTTGATTCTCCACTCATAGCTCCACCACCACAAATTTCAAAAGCTCCAGGCGCCCATTTTTTATTCAACGATCTTTGTGTTAATAAAAATTGTCCTTCTTTATTCTCAATCAAAGCCAATACATACATCATATACTCATTTTCTTCATATAAATAGCTTTTTCGATCTACAATTTTACCAGTTTTGTGACGATTTCGATCATAAACATCTATCATTTCACTCATTTATTTCATCTCCATGCTCATTTCGATAAAAACAAGTTGTATGCCCTGTATGGCACGCAGGTCCATCTGCGTGCACAAGTAATAAAATGGTATCACAGTCACAATCAACTAATATTTTATCGACATGCTGATAGTGTCCACTCGTTTCCCCTTTTACCCATAAAGAGTTTCTTGATCGACTATAAAAAGTGGCTAACTTTGTCTTCAGTGTTTTTTGATAACTTTCCTCATTCATATATGCCAACATTAATACTTTTTTAGAATACACATCTTGCACAATACACGGTATAAGTCCATTTCCTTTATTAAAATCAATCTGAATCATACGCGAATAGCCATCCCCTTCTTTTTTAAATACGTCTTAACCTCTTGAATAGTCAATGTTTCATAATGAAATAAACTAGCAGCTAAAGCAGCATCACTATATTTTAGTCCGTCATAAAAATCTTCTAAACAACCACAACCTCCGCTGCAAATAATCGGAACATTCACAACCTTGGATACAGCCTTATATAATTCAAGATCAAATCCATTTTGACATCCATCTTGATCCATGCTTGTTAATAAAATTTCTCCGGCACCTAGTTTCACACCTTTTTTTATCCATTCAATACAATCAAGTCCCGTATCTTTCCTTCCACCTTCAATATAAACATTCCATCCCGTTTGATCGTCTCTTTTTTTTGCATCAACAGCAAGAACAATGCATTGATTTCCAAATTTCAAAGCACCATGATGAATCAATTCAGGATTTAAAATAGCTGCACTATTTAAACTTACTTTATCGGCCCCGGCAAGCAACATTTTTCGAATATCTTCAATGGTACGAATACCACCACCAACAGTAAAAGGAATAAAGATTTCTTTCGCAACATTTTCAACAACATCAACCATCGTATCTCTATTTTCATGAGTTGCACTAATATCCAAAAAAACTAATTCATCTGCCCCTTGTTGATAATAAGACTTTGCTAATGAAACAGGATCACCAACCTCTTTCAATCCAAGAAAATTGATTCCTTTCACAACATTTCCATCCTTCACATCCAAACATGGAATGATTCTTTTTGTAAGCATTTGTATCACTCCTTACATAACTCAATTGCTTCAGATAAATCTAAAGTATTTGAATACATAGCCTTTCCTGTAATAGCACCATATAATTTTAAATCTTTTAAAGATTGAATATGTCCAATATCTTTGATGCCACCACTAGCGATAATTTGACAAGAAACACAATCTTTTAATTTTTTCAACATTTCAAGATTAGGACCCATTAAAGTCCCATCCTTTGAAATATCCGTAAAAATTAATGTTGAAACCCCTTTTTCTTCCATTTTTTTTGCAAAATCTAAATAATATTCTTTACTAGATTCTAACCAACCATTTGCTTGTACATATCCATCCTTGCAATCAATTCCAACCGCAATTTTATCGCCATATATATCAAGTGCATTTTCTAGCAATGCTTCATCCTTTAAAGCTGAAGTTCCTAAAATAACACGACTGACTCCATGTTCTAAATAATAAGCAATGGCATCTAAATCGCGAATGCCTCCACCCACTTCAATAGGAACAGATATTTCTTGAGCAACTTTACAAATTAAATCTGCATTAACCTTACTTCCTTGTCTTGCTCCATTTAAATCCACTATATGAATTTGTTTTGCACCTAGACTAGAAAAGAGCTTTGCAGTTTCTAATACATCACTCGCAACTTGCATAGATTGATCGTAATTGCCTTGATAAAGTCGAACAGGTTTTCCATCTAAAATATCAATAGCCGGTAAAATAATCATACAAACTCCTTTCCAAAATATTCCAATATTTTCAAACCATCTTCCCCACTTTTTTCCGGATGAAATTGGCACCCCATAATATGATCATGAATAACAAGTCCGGTAATCTTCATATTTCCATATGTAGAATAACCTATCAAGTCTTTATTATCTACATTTTTAGCATAATAGGAATGTACATAATAAACATAAGGAGAAGACATCTTATCAAACAAAATATGATTTTTATTTTTTTCTAATACATTCCATCCAATTTGAGGAATACGAACACTTAAATCGTCCATGAATACAACATTCCCTTTTAAAAAGCCAAAACCTGGACAATATCCATTTTCTTCGCTCGATTCAAATAATGCTTGCATACCCAAACAAATACCTAGTAAATACGTCCCTTTAGAGACTCTTTGAATAATATACTCATATAAACCCGTTTCTTTTAAAGACTTCATACAATCTTGAAATGCACCAACACCAGGTAAAATCAGTTTTGTGCAATTATCTAGAATGGAAATATCACTCGATATCACACTATCCAATCCAAGTCGATCACATGCATTTTTTACACTATGCAAATTTCCCATTCCATAATCGATAATCCCTATCATTCCAACACTCCCTTTGAACTTGGAATTACATCCGAAACAATTTGACAAGCTTGCCTTAAAGCTCTACCAAAGGCTTTAAAGATTGCCTCAATTTTGTGATGATCATTCAATCCATAATACACATTAATATGTAAAGTGATGCCGCTGGCAATGGCAACAGCGCGGAAAAATTCTTCCACCATTTCACATGACATTGTTCCAACATTTTCTCTATTTAAATCACAATTATATACAAGATAAGGTCTTCCACTAATATCAAGAGTTACATTACATAATGTTTCATCCATTGGAAGATTCATACTTCCATAGCGTGCAATACCAACACGATCTCCTAAAGCTTCCTTTATCAAAGTCCCTAAAAGAATACCGCAATCCTCAATTGTGTGATGATCACAAACTTCAAGATCTCCTTTGGCATGAAGCATTAAATCAAAACCTGAATGAAATGCAAATAAATTCAGCATATGATCAAAAAATCCAATACCTGTAGAAATATCACTTTTTCCCGTTCCATCTAAATTGATTTCACATTTGATTTCAGTTTCTTTTGTATTTCTTTCTTTTGATGCTATTCGCATATTCTATTCCTCCTCAAATCTTTTTAACACTCGCAAAACCAATTCATTTTCTTCATGGTTAGATACCGTAATTCGAAAACACTCATTATCATAATTGCGAATCACAATATTTTCTTTCGCTAACAATTCCATCATCCGCTTCTTGTATTGACTTTTTCCATAAATAAAATTTGCATTCGATGGATATACAACCAATTTTTGATAGGATGATAAAACATCATACATACGATCTCTTTCACATTTAATATCTTCAATACGCGCCTTAAAACGATTAGCATATTTCAAAACAGTGCAAGCAATCATTTGGGTAACTGAATTTAAAGCATAAGGAACAAAAGAAGCCTGAAGAAAAGGTACTTTTTGCGAAATCATAAAACCACAACGAATACCAGCTAAACCATATGCCTTTGACAATGTACGTAATACAAATACATTCGTATATTCATTTAATAGATCAATTGCACTTTCATTGCCAAATTCCATATAAGCTTCATCAAAAACTACAGGTATATCACAAAAAGCAGAAGCAATTTGTATCATTTCCTTTTTAGTGATTATATGTCCTGTTGGATTATTCGGATTGGAAAATAAAATCATATCAACTTTATTTTCTTTCCCAAATTCAATAAAAGAATCAATCGAAAAAGAGCCATCCTCATAAGTTTGAAATTTCAAAACTTCACTTCCATACGCTTGTGCATAGTAATCATACATTGAAAAGTCAGGTGAAATTGTATATAGCTTTTTATTATACCCCAAATATTTTTGGACTAAAAATCCTATCATTTGATCCGAACCATTTCCAGATAACACCCACGAAGAATCTACGCCTAGTAAAGAAGCATATGATTCATGTAAGTTTTTACATGTAGTATCTGGATAACGATTCAATGAAATTGCATCTAAATTATTTTTTATTTCTTCTAATATATCTGCATCTAAAGAATAGCTTGCTTCATTCGCATTTAATAAAATTCCAGATTGCTGATGTACTTTGTATTCCATACTATAACCTCACTTTAACTGCATTCGCATGCGCTTGTAAATGTTCTTCTTCAGCCATTTTTTCAATATATTTTCCATATTCTTGTATAGCTTCTTGGGTATAATGTAGATACGAAGATTTTTTTATAAAACTATCTACAGATAAAGCACTTGAAAAACGCGCTGTTCCACTAGTTGGTAATACATGATTTGTTCCACCAAAATAATCTCCAACACTCTCACATGTATAATATCCCATAAAGACACTACCTGCATTTTTAACCAATCCTAAAACATTCATAGGATCTTTCACCATTAATTCTAGATGTTCTGGCGCAATTTCATTAGCATAAGATATACATTCTTCAACAGAATCGCAAAGAATAGACTTTCCATATTTTGCTAGTGACTTTTCAACAATCTCACGTTTTGGTAAAATAGCACTCTGCTTTTTCAATTCCTGATTCACTTGATCAATCAAATGTTGACTTGTAGATAATAAAATTGCACTTGCCATTGGATCATGTTCTGCTTGTGACAATAAATCTGCTGCAACATAACTAGGGTTTGCCTTGTCGTCAGCAACCACTAAAATCTCACTTGGCCCAGCAATCATATCAATATCTACCGTACCAAAAACAAGTTTTTTTGCGGCCGCCACGAAAATATTTCCTGGACCTACAATTTTATCCACACGATTTATTGTTTCTGTTCCATACGCTAGAGCACCTATTGCTTGTGCACCGCCTACTTTATAAATTTCATCTACTCCAGCAAGTCTTGCTGCATACGCAATATTGGGATGAATGGACCCACTTTTATCAGGTGGTGTAACCATAATAATTTTATTTACACCCGCAACATGGGCAGGTAAAGCATTCATTAAAACACTACTAGGATATTGAGCTCTTCCTCCTGGTACATAAATTCCAACTTTATCTAAAGGTAAAACTCTTTGTCCTAAATAAATACCTTTTTCTTTTTGTAGTAGATATCCATTTTGTTTTTGGAGCATGTGAAAATCGATAATATTCTTTTTTGCCATCTGCATGGCTTGACAAAAAGCAGGATTACATTTTTCAATTTGTTTTGAAATCTCAGTTTCCGATACTCGAATATCATCTAATTCAACTCCATCAAATTGTGCCGTATATTTTTTTAGAGCCGCATCTTTATTTTCTCGTACATCTTTTAGAATTTCATTTGTTCGAACTAAAACGGAAGAATCAATATCCTGTATACGAGCCATTAAATAATCTTTTAATTCTAGTGGATTTTTTTTATTTATTTGTGTCAACATTTTGTTCTACCATCCTTTTTAAATCATCTAAAACCTTTATCACTTCTTCATGTTTTAATTTAAAACTTGCCTTATTAACAATTACTCGTGCACTAATATCACAAACAGTATCTAAAACAATTAAACCATTTTCTTTTAATGTCGTCCCTGTTTCCATGATATCTACAATACCATCACATAAGCCTAAAATTGGAGTCAATTCGACAGACCCATCGATCTTAATGATTTCAACATCCATTCCTTTTGATAAGAAATAATTTTTTGCCACAGTTGGATATTTAGTGCCAATCTTAATGTGTCCAACTTTTGAAAACAGTTGATTTTCGGGCAAAGAAGCAACAATAAATTTGCATTTACCAATTTTTAAATCCAACAATTCATAAGAATCACTTTCTTTTTCTAAAAGAGTATCCTTTCCAACAATACCAATATCAGCTACACCATGCGAAACATAAGTTATACAGTCATTCGATTTTACAAGAAAGTATTTGATATCAAAAACTTCATCTTGAAATACTAAAGCTCTACCTTTATCTTTTAAAGGTTGAATTCCATATCCAGAGCATTCAAGCATTTCAACAGTTTTCTTTTCTAAACGCCCTTTCGTTAATGCGATTGATAAACTCATCGTATTTCCTCCTTTAAAAGAATATTTTCCTCTTCATATTCTATTAATTGAACAATTCTATCCGTTCGTAATTCTTCAGCCTTTTTTAGTGCTAAAGCAAGTTTATTTTGCGGATAATAAATTGAAACAATTTTCTTTTCTTCTAACTGCACTTGTCCTACAAGCGGGTCGAGTTTTACACTAAATCCAATTGACGGTAAAGCTTTTCCAAATTTTTCTAATAATCGATCATAGCGACCACCGCTTAATACACTGATGCCCACTCCTGAAACATACCCTTCAAAAATGATACCCGTATAATAATCAAGATGAGGAACTTTTCCTAAATCAATTGTGATATGTTTTTCATATCCAATTTCTTGTAATATTGAAATACAGGCTTTCATCGAATCCAATACATCTTTTAATGAATCATCAAAACAGTATTCGTATGCTTCGTCTAACACATCTAGATTTCCACAAAGAAATGGCAATTCCATGAAGAAATGGATAATATCTTCACTCAAATATAAAGAATGTAAATATTGTTCTAAATCAACCATACTTTTTCGATCAATTAAATCCGCTAATTTTTTTACTTCAACCTCAGTAAATCGTAATACTTTGCATGCTGCTTGAAAAAAATTCACATTTCCAATTTCTAAAGTATATTCTTCAAAATTCTTCATAACATCTAATGCCAATACAAGAATTTCCGCATCATTCTTTTCATCAAGTCCAATTAACTCAATACCACAATCACTGACTTCACTTCTTTTTCCTGCAAATTTTTGACGCACCTTAAAAACATTCGATGTATAGCGGAAACGAAATGGAGGTTTCATATCTTTAAATTTTGAAGCACATACACGAGCAATCGGAACCGTCATATCCATACGTAAAGCGAGTATATCTCCATTTTCATCAAAAAACTTATATAAATCTGATGAGTTTAAAGATTCGAACGCATGATCATACGTTTTATAAAACTCTATGGATGGGGTAATGATTTCCTGATAGCCATAGGATTCAAATATGGATTCTATTTTATTTTGCAAGAATTTCTTTTTTTCACACTCCTGTAAAATAGTATCTTTCATACCTGCTGGAATTTCTATTTGTCTCATATTCACATCCTCCTATATAAACAAAAAAACTTCCGTCCAAAGGACGAAAGTTTAAACTTACGTGGTTCCACCTTATTTTACTAATAAAATTAGCCTCTAATCTTGTAACGTAAGAAATACGTCGAAAACTACTTCATTCATTTTCGCAGCTCCAAGATGTGTTTCAATAAGCCTCACTCTTCTCTTTCACCAACCGAGAAGTCTCTATAAGCAAGTAACTTACATACTATTCTCTTCATTGCTTTGAAAATAGTTTATCAAAAATGAAAATATGCGTCAATCACAAATGTAACTTTTTACAATTGCAGTATTCCACAAACTCTTTTTGAATAGGAGTCAATTTTTTATCTTTTTTATGAGCGAGTACAATTGGATAATGCAAATCATCTTTTAGGGGTAACATTTTGATTTTTATATCACTAAACTCTTGATAAACCTTTTTAAAGGATAAAGCTACCCCTGCATTTTCTTGCACGAAACTAAACATCGTACTTGTATGAGGCATTTCATATGCGATATTTGGCTCAAAGCCTGCTTTTAAACAAGAATCTACAAATATTTCATATCCTCCTGAACCTTTTTCCGGAAAAATCAACAATTCATTTTTTATGTCTTTTAGCCAAATGGATTCTTTTTTTGCAAGATAATGAGAATTCGATACCACAACACATAACTCATCATCTACAAATGGATATATTTTAAATTCATCTCTATCCTTTAATAAGTATTCCCTAATCATGACTAAATCGTATTCTTGTATATGATCGAGTACATATTTAGCATTACTTTCTTTCACATATAAATCAGCATTTGTATGAAGAGAGGAGAAATCATAGAGTGTTTTCGTAATGTGATAAGGAGATAATACACTCATACATGCTAAACGTATAGAATTTGAATGTAACTCTGATAAAGCTTTTTCATAAATACGTAATATTTGTTTGGCATATTTATAAAATTGTAATCCTTCCGTTGTCAGAGTTGTTTCATGTGCTGAACGATTCAACAATTGCACATTCAATTCTGCCTCTAATTTTTTCATTTTTTTAGATAAACTTGATTGTGACAAATCACAATCATATGCAGCATCTATAAATTTCTTTTTCTCACACAAAACAGTAAAATACTTCAAATTTTCTATTTCCATAAAAGCCCTTCTATTCCATAATGGAATAATACCATGCAAACATCGAATTGTCTTCTTAAATTTGTACATTTATAATACTAGCAGTTTAAGGAGGAAAAACATGATAAAAAAAATACAAGTTTATTTACTAGGAATTTTTATTTTAGCAATCGGCTCTAATTTATTCATTAATGCAGCTCTAGGCGTCAGTCCATCATGTTCTTTGGCCCTTACTTTAACGTCTTTATTACCAGGAAGTTATGCCTTCTTTAACTTTGTCGTAAATTTTTTATGTCTAATATTTGAAGCGATTCTTGTCAAAAAATTTGGTAAAACACAAATCGTACAATTGAGTATCACCTTTATTTATTCTTATTTAATCAAAGCCACTTCTATATTTTTGGTACAAATACAACCTCAGGGTATTATTGAACAAATTATCGTTGCGATGATTGCTTGTAGTATTATGGCACTTGGAATTGAACTTACTTTAGAATCCAACCTTACCGTTATGCCTTATGAAGGTTTAGTAGGTGCTTTATCTTATAAATTAAAAATGTCTTTTGGAAAATTAAAAGTCATTTCAGATATCCTTTTTACGATTTCTTCTGTATTAATTTCTCTTATCCTTTTACATAACTGTAACTCTGTTGGCATAGGAACCATTATCGCATCCTTTTTAACAGGAAGTATTGTGTCATTATATGCCCATTTTCTATCAAAAAGAATCACATTATATATCACAAAGCCTCTATCACTGTAAGGATTTGCTCACTCGCAAAATGAGACATAATTGGACTTTCAACAAGTCCTTTTTTTATACATTCAGATGCATGATTGATTTCACCAGTAAAGTCTGAATTTTGTTCAACACATATTTGCTTATCGTTCACAAAGGCTTTTGTGGTTTTCCAAAAATTTTTATATACAATATTTCCTTTTTCTCCATAAATATGAGCTGTATTTTCCATTGTACATTGCCAACTCGTTGCGATATGTCCAATACAGCCATTCTCATATTCAATTAGAGCTTGATCTTTTATTCTATACACATTGTTAATAGGACTATTTGCCATAAAATTGGATAGACAAATCGGATATACACCGATATCATACATGCATCCTGCACCTTCTTTATTATAATGCCAAGATGAAATCGGATTTACTAATTTAGTCGCGTATTGTGCTTCTATCGATATCACTTTTCCAATCTCATTGTTTTGAATGAGTTGATGTAATTTTTGATTTAATGGCGTAAAAACCGTTTTATGTGCTTCCATCAAAAAACACTTTTGTTTATGAGCCAATTTAAAACATTCATTTAATGCTTCAACAGTTAAGCACATTGGCTTTTCACACATCACATTTTTTCTCATTTTTAATGCTTCTATAATATGATCAAAATGTAGATAATTTGGTGTACAAATATATATCATATCTATATTTTGATCTTTTAACATATCTATATAAGAATCATAACAAACACAAGCATGGTACGTTTCTTTAAATAAATTGGCTTTATCTAAGCTACGGCTACACACGGCATAAAGTTGTGCATTCTTAGAAAATTGAATCCCTTGTATAACCCTATGTGAAATATTCCCTAACCCTAATACCCCTATTCTTACTTTTTCCATGAATATAATGATCCTCCAAATCCAAAAACATGATCAAATGGCAACATGGATACAATTTGCTCATTTAATATTTTCATTTCATCATCTCCTACAATCGTTTTAACTAAGCGATTTTTTCCTCCAATATTTTTATAACATTTCAATTCCCATCCGTTTTCATGAACTTGTTTTGAAGAAATATTAAGTTTTTGGATTTCCCTCAATAACATTTGTGCATCTTGTTCGTTGATTCTAGCTTGTTGAGTTTTTAAAGATTTCAATCCATCTTCTTCAACAATATAACGAGTTAAATATACTCTTCCCGAACTTGAAATCGTTAATTTTTGCATAACCTCTTCATATAAACGAGCATATTGCCATTTGTTTCTTAAATCTCGAGTAAGTTTAATACATTGTAAAGAGTCTGATTCTTGCAAACGAACATATCGTAATAAGATTTCCTTAAATAAGCCTGATTCTACACAGTTCTTTAGTGTATTTACAACAATCTTATCTTTTTCAAATATGTAAGTTAAATATGTATAAATTTCATTCTCACTTAAAGTATGAATATTTTTATTTAAAACCGAATCAATATGCATAAAATATTGTTTATCTATCTTACCTTCTATTTCAAGAAAATGATATACATTCAAAATCAATGGATCTATTTCTTTTTCTATTCGATATCCAACATGTATTAAATCTATACATTCTAATATTGCCTGAAGCATATATTTAACCTTTCATTTGTGAGGCAGCCCAAGAAGCATCTACAATTTCCGGCTGGTCAATTTCTCCTTCAAATACTTTCACAATCTGATCATAAACTTCCTTATTAAATGGCATATAATGGAAAGTCGTCGTTTCTTTTTCGTCCAAGGCTAACGCATATGCACCATTTACATTCCAATAATAAAGTCCTTCGATATTCTCTCTATCTTCATATTGAGACAATACTAGCAATTTATAAAGTTCCATGTAACGATCATCTAGATTCGAATCAAAAATCAATATTTTTTCAATCCATGAACGATAAGAATCTACAATACGAAAAACATAGTCTTTTGGAATTTCCATCTCCATTTCTTTCTCGTTTTCAAGAATAAATTGAATCATAAGTTTTGAATCCATATCATGATACAAACATGGATAGCTCACTTCAAAATGCTCATGACAATGTGAGCATTCAAAATCAAATAGTTTCCCATTTAATACTTTATTTTTTATTCCATCATCCATTTGAACATTAATGGATGGATAAATATTTGCTTTAAAATGCTGCTTACATTTTGGACATATCAAATCAATTTCTTTAATCATAATTTCCTCCAACTGACAATGCTAATTATACAAATTATACAAAAAAAGCACTCCATTTGGAATGCTTACTGCATTTGACGAATATAGTTTAGGGCACCTCCTGCCAATAAAATATCAATATCTTCTTTAGATAGTGGACAATCCACTTTATAACTTTCATTCTTTGTTACATTAACAACTTCTAATTCTAAACAAGAATATAAAGAGGCAACATGTTCAATCTTCAACTCATCTAATTCATCTATTTTGTCATAATCAGATTTATCTTTAAATGTCATAGGTAAAATACCAAAGTTAATCAAATTGGCTAGATGTATACGTGCAAAAGATTTAGCAAGAACGGCTTTGATTCCTAAATACATTGGAGCTAGAGCTGCATGCTCTCTTGAAGATCCTTGCCCATAATTTTCTCCCGCTAAGATGATACCTCCACCATTTTCTTTACAAACTTCGTCAAAATGTGGCTTATTATTTTCAAACACAAAAGTAGATAACTTTTCTATGTTTGATCGATAGGGTAGAACTTTCGCTCCAGCTGGAGCAATATGATCTGTTGTTATATTATCTGGTAGCTTAATTACGACCTTTTTATCGATTGTTTCTGGCATTTTACCATTTTGTGGTAAAGGCTTAATATTAGGTCCACGAACAATTTCAACACTATCTGGATCTAGGCTAGGCTCATAAATCAGTGAATCATCAATATATGATATTTCCTTTTTGAAATCATCCGAATAATCTAAACTACTAGGATCACTAATTACACCTGTAATAGCACTCATGGCTGCAACTTCAGGCGAAACCAAATAAATTCCTGCGCTTAAAGTTCCACTGCGTCCGTAAAAATTTCTATTAAAAGTTCTCAAACTTACCGCATCACTTTTAGGACTTTGCCCCATTCCAATACACGGACCACAAGTACATTCTAAAATACGTGCTCCACAAGAGACAAAAGTAGCTAATGTGCCATTTTCTATTAATTTCATCAAAACTTGTCTTGATCCTGGAGAAATAACTAAACTTACATTGTGAGCTATTTTATGTCCTTTTAAAATAGATGCTACACGCATTAAATCTTCATATCCTGAGTTTGTACATGAACCAATCGCAACTTGATCTACCTTTTTTCCAACCAACATTTTTACTTCTTTAACTGCATCTGGACTGTTTGGACAGGCAACTAAAGGAACTAATTTTGACAAATCAATCTCAACGACTTCATCATAATCACAACCCGCATCTGGCAACATTTCAACAAAATCTTGTTCACGATTTTGGCGTGTCAAAAATTCTTTTGTGATTTCATCACTTGGAAATATGGAAGTTGTTGCACCTAGTTCAGCACCCATATTTGTGATAGTAGCTCGTTGATAAACGCTTAAATTCTTAACGCCTTCTCCTGTATATTCAAATACTTTTCCAACTCCTCCTTTAACACTTAGAAGTTGTAATAATTTTAAAATAACATCTTTACTTGAGACTCCATGATTTAATTTACCAACAAGTTTCACATTGACAACACTTGGACAGCTTAATCGATAACCAATACCCGCCATAGCTTTGGCAACATCTAATCCACCTGCTCCAAAAGCTAAGCTTGCCATTGCTCCAGCCGTTGGAGTATGAGAATCTGATCCAATCAATGTTTTTCCAGGTTTAGCAAATCTTTCTAAATGGACTTGATGACAAATTCCATTTCCAGGTTTAGAAAAATAAATTCCGTATTTACTTGCAACGCTTTGTAAATAAGCATGATCATCTGCATTCATAAATCCATTTTGTAAAGTGTTATGGTCTACATAGCTTACAGACAATTCTGTTTTTACTTTCTTTACCCCCATAGCTTCAAACTGCATATAAGCCATTGTCCCTGTCGCATCCTGAGTCAAAGTTTGATCAATTTTTATTTCAATAGGATTTCCTTTCTTTAATTCGCCTTTTAATAGATGTGCTTTTAAAATTTTGTACGTTAAATTTTCCATATCCTAGCCTCCCTATGAAAATTATTATAGCAAAAAATGTAACATAATGAAAGAATATGTTATAATATGTAACAATGAAAGAAGGTGCGCTATGAAAACTTTGAAAGAATTATACATGGAAAACGAAAAAAACAATTACATCGACCCTTCTCTTTATTCAAGATATCGTGTAAAGGCAGGCTTAAGGAATGAAAATGGTACTGGTGTAAAGGTTGGACTCACTAAGATTTGTGATGTAATAGGATATAAGATTGTTCACAATAAAAAGTATAATATCGATGGGAAACTAATTTATCGAGGTTATTCTATTGAAGATTTAGTGAATCGTCCTTTCGATGAAATTCATGGCTTTGAAGAAGTTGCATATTTACTTATTTTTGGAAAGCTTCCAACATCAGAACAATTAAAGGAATTTAGAGATTACTTATTAAACTTTAAGATTGGTCCCGTTGATTTACAATACGAAACTAGCAATGTATTAAATGCACTTCAAATAGAAGTTCTAAAATTATACGCTAAAGATCCTAGTGCAGATACAGATGATTTAGAAGAAAGAATGATGAAAGGAATTAATATAATAGCTACAATTCCACTATTTACCTTCTCCTATGCTCGTAGTACAGCTTTCAAACATTATCCGAACCCTAATTTGAGTTTGGCCGAAAATATTTTAATCATGTCTAGAGGAAACAAGAACTATACAAGGCAAGAAGCAATTACTATGGACAAATTATTGATGGTTCATGCCGACCATGGTGGTGGTAATAATTCAACTTTCGCAAATGTTGTTATTTCAAGTACTGGCACAGACATCTATTCATGTATTTCAGCAGCCATCGGCTCATTAAAAGGTCCAAAGCATGGTGGCGCAAATGCCAAAGTTACTGAAATGTTTAAAGCCATCTTTCATGAGGTAGGATTTACAACCGATCCAATGACATTAAGAAAAATCGCTAATCGTATATTAGATAAAGATTTTTTTGACCATAGCGGTTTAATTTATGGTATAGGTCATGCGATTTATACTAAATCCGATCCTAGAGCTAAAATTATACAAAAAGAATGTAAAGCTTTAGCTGAAGAAAAAAATCAGATTGAAATCTATAATTGCATTCATGCATTTGAAAATGTAGCCATTGAAGTAATGAAAGATAGAAAAGGTGTTGATGTTTGCGCAAATGTAGATTTCTACTCTGGCTATGTTTATTCTATGTTAGGAATGGAAAATGATTTATTTACGCCATTATTCGCAATAAGCAGAACAGCCGGTTGGATTGCTCATCATCTTGAAAATAGACAATCCAATCGAAAATTAATACGTCCCGCTAATATATATGTGGGCGAAAAAGGAGAATATTATGACAACAATAACAGTATTTAAAGGTGATGGCATCGGCCCTGAAATTACAGATGCCGTTATTGAAATTTTAAAAGCTGCAAAAGCTGATTTAGATTATGAATTTTTTAATGTAGGCGCCCAAGTCTATGAAACAACAGGAAAATATATTCCAGATGAAGCCTTTGCTTCCTATGAAAAAAATAAAATCTTATTGAAATCGCCTATCACAACGCCAATTGGAAAAGGTTTTCGTTCATTAAATGTCACATTAAGAAATAAATATAATTTATGGGCAAATATACGTCCTGCAAAAACAAATCCATGTATCAAAACGCCATTTCAAAATGTAGATATTGTTACTTTTAGAGAAAATACTGAAGATTTGTATGTTGGTAAAGAAGAGATTATTGATGATAATACGGTATATGCATATAAAATCATCACGAAAACTGCAAGTCAAAGAATCATTCGTGCGGCCTTTGAATATTGTAAAGAGAATAAAAGAAAGAAATGTACTTGTGTACATAAGGCAAATATTTTAAAACAAAGCGATGGTCTTTTTCTTTCTATTTTCAATGACATTGCCAAAGATTATCCAGAAATCGAATCTGATTCGATGATAGTAGATAATACATGTATGCAATTGGTTATGCATCCTGAAAAATTTGATGTCATGGTCATGCCAAATTTATATGGAGATATCGTTTCAGATTTAACAAGTGGTTTAATTGGTGGACTTGGCTTACTTCCTAGTTGTAATAAAGGAGATGAATATGCTATGTATGAAGCTGTACATGGTTCTGCACCTGATATTGCTGGAAAAGGTATTGCCAACCCTAGTGCACTTTTGTTATCGGCTTGTTTAATGTTAGATGATTTAAATCAAAAAGAAGTTGCTACTAATATTAGAAGCGCCCTAAACAAAGTATTTAAAGAACACAATGTATTAACACCTGACTTAGGTGGAAAAGCAACTACAAAAGAATTTACACAAGAGATTATAAAAAAATTAACGATGCATTAAGCATCGTTTTCATTTGTAACAACCGTTTGATGATTCTTTAAAGTTAAAATGTATGTGCCATCTTTTGGGTAAGCACTTTTATCTTTTTGATCACTGCGAATTTCTAACTCGCATGGATATCCTTCATTTTCAAGTAATTCTACCAAATTATCTTTACCAATTTTTTTAGTGATTGCACGTCCACAAGCACAATTACCATATTGATTGAGACATTGTTTAATCCATTCTGGAATTTTAGAAGTTGTCTTAGAAGTTGCCATAATTACCTCCTTGATAAAGTATATGCATGGTATATAATAAAAAAAATGGATTGAAAAATCAAGGTTTCAATCCATAATTCAAGTTATTTTTCTAAAATTGCAATAATATTTGGATAATAAGTATATCGATCATCCACAAATTGCAATGCAGCTGAAGCGATTTGCTTTGCTTTATCAAAATCAATCGTTTCATAAACTGACGCATAGCGATAATAGATATAATCTTTAATTTGATTTTCTCTTAAAATATATCCATAATCCGCATCACCTAATCCGTAATCTCCATGTAAAATATATAGGTCTGCAACATCCATCATAATTCGATTGTGATAAAGCTTATGTAAGTCATCAAATTGAGATAATACCGCAAACGCAAAGTGTTCATAATAATCTACATCTTCATATTTCCATGTTTTTAGTACTTTATAAGCTAAATCCATAAATTCAACAACATATTTTTCAATATCTACATTGATTTCATCATCTATTATTTTAGAATCATGAACATCCTTGTTTTGGGCAATAACCAAAATTTTTCTCATAATATCGAATTGACGCTTATATTCTTCTCCGTCCTTTATTTCATCGATGAATGTATAAGCCATTGCCTGATCAATGTCGGCTTTCAAATCCTCAACCGATGTAGGTTTAACATCTGCACTATCATATACTTTTTGTACGACAACCTCGATTAAATCTTCATCATATCCATCTTCTTCGAATTTATATTTATCTTTTAAATGATATTTATCAACCAACTCCGAACTAAATTCTTTAACATTGGGATTCAACATTAGTCCATGAACGATGTCATCTCGATTTAATTCAATTTCCATAGAATGTAACAAATCAAAGCATGTATCTAAAGACAATTTATTATATTGTTCAATTTTTTTAGATGTAACTTTCTTAACCGCTGTTTTAGTCTCTACTTTCTTTTTTGTAGTTTTGCTCTTTGTTTCTGCTTTCTTAGTAGATGTCTTTGTCCCTGTTTTTTTAGCTACAGTCTTCTTTGTAGTAGACTTTGGTGCAGATTTCGTTTCTACTTTCTTTGCAGTTTGTTTAGGTTCTGCCTTTGCTTCCACTTTCTTTTCTACAGCCTTCTTTGTAGCAGACTTTGGTGCAGATTTCGTTTCTACTTTCTTTGCAGTTTGTTTAGGTTCTGCCTTTGCTTCCACTTTCTTTTCTACAGCCTTCTTTGTAGCAGACTTTGGTGCAGATTTCGTTTCTACTTTCTTTGCAGTTTGTTTAGGTTCTGCCTTTGCTTCCACTTTCTTTTCTACAGCCTTCTTTGTAGCAGACTTTGGTGCAGATTTCGTTTCTACTTTCTTTACAGTTTGTTTAGGTTCTGCCTTTGTTTCCACTTTCTTTTCTACAGCCTTCTTTACAGCTTGTTTAGGTGCGGATTTTGTTTCTTCAGCTTTAGCAGTATTATCTTTACTTTTAATTGTGTCTGTTTTTTTAGTTGTAACTGCTTTCGTTAATTTTTTTGGCATTAATATACCTCCTTTTAATGCGTTCTTTATACTTCCATTATAACACTCTAAAAAAATAAAACCTAATTTAAGAGACTTAAAAAAACAACATTTCACATTTTTTGTATAATACGATGGTGTATACTATACCTAAACGATAAAAGGAGTAGTAAATATATGAGAGAACAACCCCCAAAATTTAAACCAAAAAAATATATATCCACAAACAACATGATTATTGCTGTCATAGCTTGTGCATTGTTATCTACCGTACTTGGTTTCGGTGCTGGCTATCTTGGAAGTAAAATTGGTTCCAACAATACTTCTGTTACCATTCGACAATCAACAGGCAATTCATCAAGTGGAAGTGTCAAAATAACAGATGTTTCAGATATTGCTGAAAAATGTAAACCAAGCGTTGTTGAAATAAATACAGAATCTATATCAAGTTCAACATATTTCGGGCAATCCGTATCCCAAGGAGCTGGAAGTGGAGTTATTCTCAGTGAAGATGGATACATTGTCACAAATAACCATGTTGTTGAAAATACGACAAGCCTAAGCGTTACATTAACTACAGGTGAATCTTATGATGCTACAATCGTAGGTACAGATTCTCAAACCGATTTAGCCATCATCAAAATTGATGCTAAAAACCTATCTCCAGCTACATTAGGTGATTCGGATACATTAAAAGTAGGCGACCCTGCTATTGCGATAGGAAATCCACTAGGAGAACTTGGAGGTACAGTCACAACCGGAATCATTTCTGCAACCGACCGCCAAATCACAATCAATGACGAAACCATGACACTTCTACAAACAGATGCAGCAATTAATCCAGGAAATTCTGGTGGAGGATTATTTAACTCAAACGGTGAACTTATAGGTATCGTAAACGCCAAAGAAAGTTCTACTGGAATAGAAGGATTAGGATTTGCAATCCCTATCAGCGGCGCAAAAGACATCATTACAGATTTAATAGAAAACGGTAGTGTTACAACACGTCCAGCTTTGAATGTTAGTCTATATGATTATTCTTCAAACAGTAATTCCGCTTCATATAAAGATGGATGCTATATTGTCCAAATCATAAAAGGTGGTGCCGCTGATGATGCTGGTTTGAAACAAAACGATCGTATTGTTCAATTTGACGGACAGGAAATCTCATCTGCTTCTCAAGTGAAAGCAATTTTACGCAATCACAAGATCGGCGATAAAGTTAAAATGACTGTAGAAAGAAACAACAAAGAAATTGAAGTAGAAATTACACTTCAAAAGCCAACAAGCTCAAATTAGCTCGTTGGCTTTTTAGTTGAAACTAACTATAAAAAAAACTATAATGAAATTAGAGTTATTAGGAGGTTCAGTTATAATGTCTGAAAAAATTAAAAAAAGAAAAATCATGCTTGTTGGTACAGGATTTGTCGGCATGAGCTTTGCTTATCAATTATTATCTGAAAAAGGAATTGACGAGCTCGTATTAGTGGATGTAAACGAAGACAAAGTAAAAGGTGAACAAATGGATTTAAGCGATGGCCTTGTTTATGCAGACACTAAAATGAAAATCACCGCAGGAACTTATGCGGATGCAAAAGATACGAATATCGTTGTATTAACTGCTGGTGCTGCACAAAAGCCTGGACAAACACGTTTAGATTTAGTTAAAATCAACGCTAGCATCACAAAAGGAGTCTGCGAATCCTTGAAAGCAAATGATTTTAACGGTATTCTAGTTGTCGCAAATAATCCAGTCGATATCATGACATACGTTGCGTGGAAAACAAGTGGACTACCAAAAAATCACGTAATTGGATCTGGTACTGTATTAGATACAGCTCGATTACGTCATGCCTTAAGTGAAAAATTAGGATTTGCCGACAGTAATATCCACGCCTATATCATGGGTGAACACGGAGACTCATCTTTTGTTCCATGGATTCACTCTTATATTGGAACAAAAAACTTACTAGAATACCTAGATGAAAATGATATTTCTTTAAGCGAACTGCAAGAAATCTATATTGAAGTACGCGATAAAGCTTATAAAATAATTGAATTAAAAAAGGCAACTTATTACGGTATTGGTCTAGGATTAAAACGAATTGTATCGTGCATTCTTAATAATGAAAAAGCAATCCTTCCAGTATCTGCTTATCAAAACGGAGAATATGGAAAAAGTGGATACTTTATTGGTACACCAAGTGTTGTAGGTTCAAACGGTGTTGAACAAGTAATAACATTACACTTAAACGAAAACGATCAACAAAAATTTGATAACTCATTTGACACACTTCAAAAAACAATTGAAGATAACTTAACAGATATCTTATAAAAAAAGAGCTTGGCCCTTAAATATGAGCCAAGCTTTTAATTTCATTTTCGATATTCTCTAACAAAATAACACGATCAAATAATGTTAGACAAGGAAGATTACGATTAGAATAATGAATCTTATCCGTATGATAATGTCCACTAAACCACATTTTGTAATCTGTTTTATTCTCTATCCATTCTAAACAATCATGTAAATCATAATACTCACTTCCATACAATTCCATGCAAGAATCATATTTATGTGCATAAGGATGCGAAGAATAGACATCATGTGAAAGAATATAGTCTACTTTCCAATTATATCTTTCTAAAGTTTCATACGCATGTTTTGCCTCTTCGATTGTACAAATTTCATCCTTCCACCAATTTACATGTTCTTTACGATATTGAACATCATGTGAAAAGCCTCCACCCATGCAAAAAAATTGTAATCCATCAATAGTAAAGACTTCCCCACGCATCATATGATATACATTGCTACGTATTTTATGTGCTTTTCCACCCAAATAATCCACAATTGGATATTCATTCAAAACATCAAAGTTTTCATGATTTCCATCAATAAACAAAGTATTCCATGGAAGAGATTCTAACCATTTTAGCCAAAAGTTATCTCCACTTCCACCATCCCATACACATCCAAAATCTCCACAAATAATGACATAATCTTGATCCGTCAAAGTTTCTCCAACTTTAAATTCACGCGGATTAATCTTATGAATATCCTGTTCTCTATGAACATCGCCAGTAATAAAAATCATTCTAAAGCCTCCAACGACGTATAATATTATAACATATAAAAAGGACGTTTTCCCGTCCTTTTATTCAACACCAATAATAAATGAATAAACCGGTTGATTTCCTTCATGAATTTCTACTTCTGCATCGCTATGATTTTCGATATATTCACAAATTTCATCTGCCTGCTCTTTAGTAGCCGTATCCCCATAAATTAAAGTAACCAACTCACTATCCTCATCTAACATTTTATCCAACAACCTCTTTGTCGCATCTAAACAATTAGGATTAGAAACAACAATAGCTTTACCTAAAATGCCCATATACTCATCTTTTTTAATTTCAAGTCCATCATAAGTCGTATCCTTAATCGCATACGTAACTTCACCTGATTTTACATTTTCAATAGCCTCATTCATCTCAGCCATATTATCATCCAAATCCACTTCTGGATTAAACATGATACAAGCAGAAAGGCCTTGAGGAATTGTTTTTGTAGGTAAAACATGAATATCTTGATCAGAACAAACTTGTGCAGCCTGATTTGCAGCCAAAATAATATTAGAATTGTTTGGTAGGATAAAGATATGATCTGCATTTAATTTCTCAATTGCAGAAACAAAATCTTCAGTACTAGGATTCATTGTTTGTCCGCCACCAACAACAATGTCAACACGAAGTTCTTTAAACATCTCGCGAATACCATCACCAGGAGCTACTGTAATTAAAGCATATTTTTTATGCTCCATCTTTTCAGTTTCAACAACCTGTTCGTCATTCTCTTTCTCTAAAATATTATCATGCTGTTCTTGCATATTTTCTACTTTTAATTTAATAAAACGACCCTGGCGTTTTCCCATTTTAATTGCGGTAAAAGGCTCCAAAGTATGAACATGAACTTTAACTAAATCTTCATCTTGTACACAAACAATCGAATTACCAATTGTTGCTAACTCATCCTTAAAACTCTGTTCTGAAAAATTTCGTATACCATTTTCAGATAGTTTTAATATAAATTCTGTACAAAAGCCATACTCCTCTTCTTGTCCATCCACTTTTGCTTGTACACCCTCTGAAACAGAAGTCTGCCCATCTAGAGCAACAGGTTCTTGCATCATGGCACTTAAAAAGCCTTCTAAAATTGTACAAAGACCTTTTCCACCACTATCAACAACACCCACCTCAGCAAGAACAGGAAGTAATTCAGGAGTACGCTGTAAAGAAGCATTGGCTTCCTCTACCATTTTTCTCATAACTGCAACACAATCTGTAACTTCTTCTGTAACAGCATAGGCATACGTATAGTCTGCAGCCTCACGAACAACTGTTAAAATTGTACCTTCAACAGGACGCATAACTGCACGATAAGCCACTCTTGAACCATTAACTAAAGCAAGAGCAAGTTGTGATGCATCTACTTCATCTAAATCTTCAACAGCTTGATAAAAACCTCTAAAAATTTGAGATGTAATAACCCCAGAATTTCCACGAGCTCCCATCAACAATCCTCTAGACAATGTTTTGGCAATTGCACCCACACTATTTGACTCTGTTTTCAAAGCTTCCTTTACACCATTTGATACAGTTAAATGCATATTGGTTCCCGTATCTCCATCTGGAACAGGAAACACATTTAACGCATCAATCTCAGCAGAATGATTTGATAAATTGTTCATCCCTGATTCAAGCATTTGCTTAAACAACAATCCATTAATTTTTTCCATTTTAACACCCACTACTTAATTGTTCTAACCCCTTGGACATAAATGTTTACAGCATTACATTTTACCTCCAAAGTTTTTTCTAATACATACTTCACACGTTTTTGAGCCTCATATACAACCTCACTCAATTTGATACCTTGTAAAGCAATAATATATAAATTCAAAACTAAACCTGTCTCATCTTGATTTACGACAACCCCTCTTGAATAGTTTTCCTTTTTCAAAAGTTCTGCCCAACCATCTTTTAATGTTTTTTGACTTGCCATACCAACAATGCCATAACATTCTGTAATGGCACCACCTGCCAAGTTAGCAATTGCATCTAATGAAATTTCAATATTCCCATATTCTGTAGATTTATTAATAGGCATACAATACCCTCCTGTTTTTCATTTATTATACTCTAAATAACCATGTTATTCAACGATGATGAAACTCTGCGAATCTTCATCCCAATAATAATATGTACCATTTTCATCAAAATAATATCCTGAATTCAAATCATAATAGAGCCCCAAATTCTCGTCATAAATATAACTAGATGAAGTATCCTGTGATGAATCTTGACTCATATTTTCTTCTTGTGTCTCAGTTGCATCTTCAGTTTGTGTTGTTTCTTGCTCCATCGTTTCTTCTTGTGTTGTTTGTTCTTGAGTCGAGTCTTCTTTCGAAGTATTCTTCTTCGTCGTTTTGCTTTTCTTCTTATTAGCTTCAGCAATTTCTTCATCACTCTTCTGAACCATTGAATCGCAACTCACTTTTTCAATGGCAGAATACTCTGAATCCAAAACCAAACATACAGATTGACCTTTTAAAGCCGTCAAAACGGATGGATACTTCGATAACATTTCTAAAGAAGACAAATCCGAATAAACAATATTCCCATCTTGCATTGTAATCTTAAACATATTTGTATCATACGTAGATTTATAAGGAACAATCTCCGCAATTTTCTCTATCAATTCCTTCGTGATACTTTTTTTATTTTGATTCAACACATTACACAATTGTTTTCTTTGTTTACTAGTCATTTCTGAAATCAAAGGAAAATGAACAATCGTTTTCAAATATTTCTTAGAAATAGAAAATTTTTGACCATCTATACACAAAGCATAATTTTTAGAATTACTAATATAGTAACCAACAATCATTTTTTCCTTCACCTTAAAAGAAATTTTCTTTTGCGTTTTTGTAACTGTGCAGCTTTCTATAAATGAATTTTTTTCAACTCGATTCTCTAACAAAAAACTCGGCATTAAAAACATACGTGAATTTGTATCCACTTTCGCTAAATCATAAATCTCATCATTAGATAAATAATAATTACCATTACAGGATAAAACTTTGACATGGGAATCTTCCGAAAAATAATATACAACAAAACTCGACACCATCATAAAAAGTACGCAAATTAAAAATACTCTTTGTAAAGATTGTCGACTCAATTTACTTACCAATATAAGCGCTCAACTTCCGTTACCATGTCAATATTATATTTTTCTTTTGCCAATGCCTTGATATGTTCAATCAAATCTAAAACATCTTTAGCACTTGCACGCATATCTTCATTCACAATAAAATTACAATGTTTCTCACTCACACTTGCACCGCCAACACGATACCCTCTTAAACCAAGTTCTTCGATTAATTTCCATGCAGGAATTTCATCAGGATTTCTAAATGTACTACCGGCACTCGGCTTATCTAAAGGTTGAGAATCCATACGTCTTTGTCTTCTAGAATCCATTAAATCTCGAATTTCATCTTGATTTCCTTTTTCCAATTGAAAACGACCTACTAATATGGTCCAATCTTTATGTTTTTGAAAAATAGAATGGCGATACGCATACTCCAATTCATCTTTTTTCATCCAACAAATCGTTTTATCCTTTAACACACAAACATCAATTAAATGATTTGCTAAATTATCCTTATATGCACCCGCATTCATATAGAGTCCACCACCAATAGAACCTGGAATACCATTCGCAAACTCAAGTCCTGTCAACGATTTTTTCATAGCCTCAACAGACATATTGATGATAGAACATCCTGCCTGAGCAACTAATACCCCGCTAGGTTCAAAATAAAAATCATTCAAATAACGATCTAAATTAATAATGGCTCCCTCGAAATGATCATCCGAACACAATACATTCGAACCACGTCCTATAATATAATAAGGAAGACTTTCTTGATCTAAAATCTCTAATACGCACATTAGACAAGTGCAATTTTTTGGATATATATAATATTTTACCGTACCACCAATCTTATATGTGGTATGTTTACTCATCGCTTCATTTTCTAAAACTTCTGCATACGTTTTTAAACGTTCTAATATACTCATGTTATTTCCCCTTTTTGATTAATTCATGTATCAAATCAATGATATCATAAGCAGAATTAGGTTTACCCATAGCCAAAGCATGTTCACGAGTTGATTTATAAACAATTGGATTTGAGTATAATGAAACAATTTGCCCTTGTAAAGTTTCCGCATTCAAATCCTTCTCTTCAATAATGCGACAAGCCTGTTCTTTTAAAAGCATACTTGCATTATAAAACTGATGATTATTTGCCACATATGGGCTTGGAATTAAAATAGAAGGAATTCCAAGAGCTGTTATTTCTGCTAAAGTTGTAGCTCCAGCACGACACACAATGCCATCAACATGTTTATAAATACGTAAAGTGTCCACATACGGTACAACGTGAATATTGCTTTGATTCTCAAATAAATTTAAGTCCTGTGAATTATCTTTCCCACAAACATACAAAAATTGTAAATCAGAATGGAACCCTTTTAATGCAGATTTCATCAATTCATTTACTGAACTTGACCCTAATGAACCCATCATGATTAGAATTGTTTTTTTATTTAAATCCAATCCTAAAGATTCAAAATATTTTTGATCAAATTCTGCTTCTTTTGCGATTGTTGCACGAGGATTTCCCAACATATGAATTTTATCTTTGGGAAAAACTTCTTCACACTTCTTATAACAAGTTACAATCGCATCGCACTTTTTCATAACAATCTGATTGGATTTTCCTACAATCGAGTTTTGTTCATGAATAACAGTAGGAATATGCAAACTTTGAGCAGCCATTATAACAGGTGCACTCACATATCCTCCAAAGCCAATCACAACATCTGGATTAAATTCAATCAAATATTTTTTTGCTATTGATTTCGCTTTCAACATCTGGATAATCGCTTTTGCCTTATCCAACACATTACCTACAAGTCCAGTAGTATGTAAAGACTTAAAGGCATATCCATTCTGTGGAATTAAATCTGCCTCCATTCGATTATCATTTCCAATAAATAGTATATCTGTAGAAGAATCAAGTTCCTTCATTTTATCCGCTAATGCCAATGCAGGATAAATATGACCACCTGTTCCTCCTGTCACAAAACAAACTTTCATATAAACCTCACCAAGTATAACATAAATTAATCATTCAACACAATTTCATCCTTTGTTACATGCAATATTCCAGATAGCACAAGACGGCGATCCGAATTAAAACCATAGTCTAAATCGCAAGTAGATAAAGTCACCATAGATGAATCTACTTCTATATCATTAAAATATAATGCTTCTTCTTTCATCTCTTGAAGAACAGAATCCTTAAAATCACCAAATGAAGTCGTATAATAAATCGAACTTTGATCCGTTTTACTATAAGTATAAATATCACAAATATAATTTGCATTCGGTGTCAACAAATAAAAATAAGGATGTTCTTTAAAGAAAGTTTCATCACTATAATTTTTAAGTTGTGTAAACATGCCTCCACCTTCAACTGAATGCCCATATATAATCGCATTATCATCACTAAAAGATGAATTGGCATTGCAATCCAAAAAGATTGCACCTCTCTCATTATATTCTTTATTTGATGTATGTTTCAAATAATATTCATTATCACTTGTCTGCATAATCGGAAAACTAATATCGCAATCCGGAACATAAATCCACGCGACAATTTGTTCGTTTTGTGCTTTTAATTGTTCCCAATCAACAGATAATATATTCTGATTTGCTGCTTTATCCTCTTTAACAACATATTTTTTAAGTTCTTCTGTTTCCGTTTCAATTTGATTCTTTGAAGAATAAATAAGCCATAAATTATAAGCGGAATAACAAAAAACACCAACACAAACAATAAGTAATATTCTATAAATCCACTTTTTCATATAACCATATTATCATATAAAAAAAGACTTATCTAGAATAGACAAGTCTTTAACTTAAATTATTTAGATAATTTACTTGCTGCCGCTTTATCTAAAACAACAACAACATCTTTATGATTTTGTAAAGCACTAGCAGCACAAGCCGTATCTATACTACCTTCAACCATCGCTTTAACGGCGTCCGCTTTGTTTTCACCATTTGCCACAAGCAATACTTTCTTAGACTTCATAATCGTTCCAATTCCCATTGTAATTGCGTGTGTTGGTACTTTATTGATATCATCTTCAAAGAAACGTGCATTCGCTTGACGCGTATTTTCTGTTAATGTCACAATATGAGTCAATTCATCAAAAGGAGTACCTGGCTCATTAAATCCAATATGACCATTTTGACCAATCCCCAAAACCTGTAAATCAATAGAAATTTCACTTAATGCATCCTCATACGCCTTACAATCTGCTTCTGTGCTTCCATAAGGAACATGAGTATTATCTAAGTTGATATCAATATCTTTAAATAAATTCTCATACATAAATGTATAGTAAGATTGTGGATCTTTTCGATCAATACCTACATACTCATCTAAATTATAAGACTGTACATCTTTATAACTATAACCATCCTTATAATATTGTATCATTTCCTTATACAAACCAACAGGGCTTGATCCAGTAGCCAAACCAAGAACCGCATTTTTTTTCTCCACCAACAATTCTTTCATGACTTCAAATGCCTTTTTTGACATTTCATCATAATTATCACATACAATAACTTT
>CAVGPK010000003.1:44121-66152 GCA_963631155.1 bacterium
CTTTCATGATTCTCCCCTCCACATCTATAAAGATTATATCATATACATTTTAAATAAAGATTGTTCATTTTAGTTAATTATTTGCACTTTTTAATTAAGTTTTCTAAAAACAGAAGAAAAAAATCCAAAGATAAAGTATAATACTCTTGAAACAAGGAGGACAATTATGCCTAGACAAAATCCATTATTAAACATAGTTAAAAGACAGAAGGCAGGAGAAGCTGTTGGTATTTATTCTTGCTGCTCAAGTAATGCTTTTGTTATAGAAGCAGCTATGGAAACCGCTAAAAAGCAAGATTCATGTGTGCTTATAGAATCAACCGCAAATCAAGTCGATCAAAACGGTGGATATTCCGGAATGACGCCAAAAGATTTCTTTGAATTCTGCCATAAAAAAGCAAAAGAAGTTAATTTATCCTCAGATCGAATCTTTTTAGGAGGAGACCATCTTGGACCATTAACCGTTGCATCAAAACCAGAAAGTGAAGCCATGGAATATGCCAAAACATTAGTTCATGATTACGTTTTCGCTGGATTTACAAAAATCCATATTGATACAAGCATGAAGGTTGCGGATGATGATCCAAACACTAGATTAAGTGACGAAACAATTGCTCGTCGTGGTGCCACTTTGGCTAAAGTATGTGAAGAAGCTTATCAAGAATTACTACAAGAAAATCCTGAAGCCATTCACCCAGTATATATTGTAGGTAGTGAAGTACCAATTCCTGGAGGAGCTCAAGAAGAAAGCGTAGGAATGCAAGTTACAAAACCAGAAGATTTCAAAAACACAGTTGCCACATTTGAAAGTGCGTTTAAAGAAGCAGGAATAGCTGACGCTTGGAATTACGTTATTGCTGCCGTTGTACAACCAGGTGTTGAAGAAAAGGATGCCGGATGCGAAGAATATCAAAGAGAAAGAGCAAAAGATTTAATGGCTAGTATTAAAGATTTTGATCAGCTCGTATTTGAAGGACATTCTACAGATTATCAAACAAAATATAAATTAAGAGAATTAGTTGAAGACGGCGTTGGAATCCTTAAAGTTGGACCAGGGCTTACTTACGCTGCTCGTGAAGGAATTTTCTCTTTATGTATGATTGAAGAAGAGCTTGCTAAAGTATATGGATTCGAAACAAGTCATTTCCGCGAAGAATTAGATAAAGCAATGTTAGCTAATCCAGGAAAATGGAAACCTTATTACCATGGAACAGATCAAGAAATCGCATTTAAACGTAAATATTCATTCTCTGATCGTTGTAGATATTATTTACCACAAGAAAATGTAAAAAATGCATTAGATACATTATTAAATAATTTAAAAGAACATCCAGTTCCATTACCTTTACTAAGTCAATATATGCCATTCCAATACACATTGGTTAGAGAAGGAAAATTAGAAAATACACCAGAAGCTTTAATAAAAGCAAGAGTAATGTATACAATCGAAGAATATACATATGCATCTCATCAAGAAGAACTTGTAAAATAGTTCTTCTTTTTTTGTATAATATAAAAAACAGATCTAAGCCTGTTTTTTCATACGTACCAATAATTCTTTTCCATGATCTAGTGCATATACAAATGATAATACACTGATCGCATAATTTAAATAAAGTAACCATCCCGTATACCCTTCATTCTTTGCATTAAAGATGATTAAAATCGAGAACAATATTAAACAAATAAATTTAATTATAATTTTATTTGTCTCCATTTGTTTTAAAGTACTCGTCTTTTTTGCCTTTTCATCACATTTAAAATTTTCCATTTTAACTAATGATTTAAGAAAGGTACGGAATTTATATTCCATAAATGCATAGACAAGAATTCCAACAAGAATACATAGCCAATAAGGTAAATTGAACATAAGTGTAAGAATAAATCCAATTACACCTAAAATGAATCGCATACTATATTGGCGATATCGATTCTCATTGTTTGTCAACACGTAACCGCATTTACTAAAAACGTCATAATAAATCGAACGTCCTCTTTCATCCAAATAAATGTGCATGCCAGAAACACTAACATTGGATTGAGTTTGTGTTTGTTTTCTTCTTTGTGCCATAATAAATCTCCTTTTACCAAGTTACTACTTCTTCCAATTCTTCCTCTTCCTTCTTTTGTTGAAGCTCTATTTCTTTATCATGAACAAAATCAGAATAAGGAGTTAAAATTCCATTATCTTGAGGTTTGTCATGTCCATCAATAGTAGTGATAATGGAATCCAAAATATTCGTTTGTGTTAATTTTTCTCCTTTTTTATTAAATTTAAAAGGATTGGGTTCACGATCAATTTCTAAAAACATACACTCAAGCGTAGCAATATCCGCTTTATGAATTCCTTGACAATGAAATTCTAACTCTTGTAGCATCATATGACAAAAAGATTGTACATCCTTCATATCAATATTTCCTCTAAAAATAACAAAAGGAATACGATCATTTGTAACCTTTAAAGGTTGAGACATTGTAAATTTATTTTGAATTGCCTTTACAATCTCATCTTGAATAAGATTCATATATTCTTCGTAATATGGTTTAGATTTACAAGCTTCATTTTCATACACTTTAAAATATAAGGTATTATAAATTCCACTATGATGATAAATCGTCCCTTTTATACTTGTTGCATACAATACTGGATATTTTTTTGTTGCCATAAAAACCTCCTCATTTCCATTTTTATATAATTTTAAACTAAAATCACATAAAAATGAAATAAGGTTGTAAGGAAATAATTCCATTACAACCTTAAATTTTGAGAGAAAATATATTCTAACTAAATAGTTATGCCACTAGACAACTGTCCAAGGTACTGGTACAAGTGGTGTATAAGAACCAGACCAAATACCGAAGATAGCTCCAACAATACCGATTACTAAGAATAAACCGATACATTTTACTGGAGTCCAACCTTTTTTCTTAATCAATACGAAGCACATTAATGTGAATAGCATTGGAATCAAGCAAGGTAAGATCATATTTAAATAGTTTTGGATAACGATAGGATCACCTTCACCATTGGCAATAGAGATACCTAATTTAGTTCCACCACCATAGTTAGAAATTAAAGCACCAACAACGAATACACCTAAAACACTAGCAGCATGAGTAAATGCTTTTGCGTTTGCAGTCATCATTTGAACAGCTTTTAAACCTAAGTTATAAGACCAATACATTAAACCATAACGTAAAGCCATTTCACAACCAAATGCGATAATGAAATATAAGATTGGTCCCATTAAAGATCCATCAATAGCCATGTTAGCAGTTAAACCTGCAGTAATAGGAATTAAAGTATACCAGAATAACGCATCACCAATTCCTCCTAATGGAGCAGCAGTAGAGATACGTACTGAACGAATTGTTTGAATATCTGTTTTTTGTTGTTCCATTGAAAGAACGATACCCATAACAAATGTTACTGCAAATGGGTGAGTGTTTAAGAAATCCATATTGTGAGTCATAGATGCAGCTAAATCATCTTTGTTTGTATGGATTTTTTCTAGACCAGGTAAAATTGACCATAACCAACCAGCTGATTGCATACGTTCGTAGTTAAATGCAGCTTGTAATTGGCAAGAACGCCAAACCATTTTATTTAATGTTTTATTATCTAATCTAGGAGCAGGAGTAGTATCTTTATAAGATGTCATTACATTAGATTCCATCACTTACACCTCCTTGCATAGCTTTAGTTTCAATTGAAGTAATTTTGAAGTCTAATAATGCGATTGCAACACCGATAAATGCAACTAATACTAAACATGCAGAAGAAGTTGCTTCTAAGTTACCGAATAATAATGCGAAAGCAAATCCAGCAAGTAACCATCCCCACATATCATTAGAAAGCATTATCTTTAACAAGATTGCAAATCCAACAAAACGCATCATTCCACCAGCAGCACTTAAACCACCCATGAACCAAGAAGCGTTTTCACTTAAGCTTTGTAAAGCACCAGAAGCAGCTGTACCACCAACATAAGCGATGATAGCGATAACTGCGAACAATCCACCTAAGATAGCCATAGAAGTATTCAATACAGCTGTAATACCTTTAGGATTTCCTTCATTAGCAGCTTTATCAGCTTTAGCCATTAATCCTGACATAACTGTAAATGTTAAAGTTACAACATATTGTCCGAATGTAGCGAAAATCATACAAGCACCTAAAGCAGCATTGATATCCATTTTTGCTTTAACAGCGAAGATCATAGCTACTACAGATCCAAGTACAGCATTAGGAGGCTGAGCTCCACCAACTGGCATGTTACCAATCATCATTAATTCATATGTACCACCAATAACTAATCCTGTTTGCATATCACCTAAGATTGCACCAATAATAGGACAAGCAATAATTGGACGGTAAACAATTTCTGTTAATGAGAATTGGTCAATGGCAAAGAAGAATGTTACAATTGCCAATAACACAAGTTCTACAATATTCATAATTTTTGTCTCCTTTTTTTGGATTAACTCCAAAGTTTATTAATATCTTCAGGAGCAATATCAGGTACACGTTGAATCTCAAGTTCAACACCTAATTCTTTCAATTTTTTGAAAGCGGCAACGTCTTCATCGTTAACAGCTACCGTTGTAGCTACCTGACGTTTTCCTTCAGACATGTGCATGTTTCCAATATTACATTTTTTAATTGGAACACCACCTTCCACAAGACGTAATACATCTTCTGGAGTTTCGCAAATGATAAAGATTTTTTGTGCAGGGCTAGCTTTTCCAATAATGTCAATCGTCTTCTGAATTGAGAAGTAACGAGTTTGAGCATAAGCTGGAGCAGCCATGTTCATTAAACCTTGACGGAATTCATCCTTTGCGACAGCGTCATTCGCAACCAATAATAAGTTAGCTCCTAGAACTCCACTCCATTGAGTTGCTACTTGACCATGAATCAAACGATTGTCGATTCGAGTTAATAAGATATTTGGCATATTCTCTCTCCTTTCTGATAGCGCTTTCTTATTAAGAATAACTATCTTGATTACATTATATAATTTTTTCACAAGAATGCTTTACACATATTAGTTAACAATTTGCACTTTTTAGTAATTGTTTATTTTTTTAAACTAATATTCATAAAAATTGGCAAAAAAACATCATATTTTTCCCAAAATCATCCCTAAATCTAGAAAAATTACACATTTTTTTCATTTATAATACAATTATACAATTTGCACTTTTTGTTCAATATATAACTAATACTGTTTAATTTTATAACCAATAATCTATGTTATACTATATGACATAGAAAAGGATGAATTTTATGAATATACAAATATTTGGTACCAAAAAATGCAACGATACAAAAAAGCAGAAAGATTCTTCAAAGAACGTAGAATACAATACCAATTTATAGACATGATTGAAAAAGGCATGAGCAAAAAAGAATTTACTTCTGTAGCCCAAGTTAATGGAGGGCTTGAAAATATGATCAACCAAAAATCAAAAGATCAAGAACTATTAACCTTACTAAAATATTTATCCGAAGATGATAAACTTCAAAAGATATTAGACAATCCACAAATTATTAAAACACCTGTTGTTCGCAACGGTAAACAATCTACACTTGGATATCAACCTGAAATATGGAAAAAATGGAATTAAAAAAGACTAGAAGTCACGATAATAACTTCTAGTCTTCTTTTATTTCAAATAAGATTTATCTACCTTCATGCTCAGCTTTTGCAGCCTCTAAAGTTTCAGGCTTAGTAATCAAATCAAAAGCCACTAAAGCGATGGCACTTGCTGCTTTTACTAAACCTTCTTTTCCAGCTTCACTAATCGTTGCATCCGCCATTTCTTTAGAGTGGCCTGCAACGCAAGAATCCGCGATCTTAATTCTTCCTTGAATCGTTGGACAAACATAACTTACACTACCAACATCACTACTTCCGCAAGGAACTTCATTGACAGGCAATATATTTTCAACTCCTAATTCTTTATATTTATCCGTTAACATATTTGCTAAAACATAATTGATTTTTGTATCTTCATAAGGACATTCGTACATACTTGCCTTGTACGTTGTCTTTGTTGCACTACAAGCACCCTTTACGCAATCTTCAGCCCTAGATGCGACCTCTTTACAATATTCCATTGTTGGCGCTCTAAAATAATATTCCATACTTGCATAGGCAGGAATCACATTCGCTGCCCCACCACCATCACGAATAATACCATGAATATATGTACCAGGAAGTACAAATTGACGTAACATTGATATTGAATTATAAGTCATAACAGCTGCATCCAAAGCACTATGACCTTCTTGAGGATGACATCCATGTGCGTTTTTTCCAAAAAATTCATATTTAATTGGTAAAATTGCGAGTGACCTGGATCCAACTCCATTATCTGTTCCCGGATGTACCATTAAAGCAGCATCAACATCATCAAAAACTCCAGCCTCACTCATTTTCACTTTACCACCAAAATTTTCTTCTCCAGGCGTTCCTACAACGCGAACAGTTCCGCCAATATCATCTATGACACTCTTTAGTGCCACACCCGCAGCAATACCAATAGCCGCAATCAAGTTATGTCCGCAACCATGTCCCACTTCAGGAAGTGCATCATATTCACACATAAACGCAATAGTAGGCCCTTCTTTTTTTGATTTATATTCAGCAACAAAATCTGTATCAACCACGACCCCAGACTTCACTAAAAAACCAACCTTATCCAAATAAGAAACTAAAACCTTTTGCGTTTTATATTCTTGAAATCCTGTCTCTGGATTTCTATATAATTCTTCAACAATCTCCATATATTCATCTAAATGAGATTGAATAGAATCTATTATTTTATCTTTATATTCCATAATCCATACCTCCCACTCAATTACTATACTCCAAATAAAAAAGATATGCACTCTATAAGCACACATCTTTTATGAATTAAATACCATCTGACATTTCTTCTTGTTGTACTGGCTTCTTAAGTTCAAAACGAACCACTTGATCTTTACCAACATTGACCGCTGATTCAGCCAAAGCTTTAACATCTTCACTAAAAGTACGAGTTAAATTAATTTCTACTAACATACCCAAGTTTGTTCCAGCAACAACCTCAACATTTCCCTTAGGAAATCCAATTTCTACTGCTGTTTTAAAAGGAGAACCTCCAGCCAAATCACTTAAAACAAGAATTGAATCACAATCGCTTAATGAATCCATTGCACTAGTAAGCTTTTTGGCTAAATCATCCGTTGAATCTGTGGCTTCAAAATCAACAGCAGCATAATTTTTAGGCTCACCCGCAATCAAGTTTAAACTCGTTGTTAAACCAGATGCAAAATGGCCATGACCCGTCACAATTAAACCTATCATAAAACTCCTCCGTATTACTTATTTTGCTTTATATTCGTAAATTGTTACACCCTTAACAACACGATTCACTTCTCCAGTAGGACATGGATTATCTGGTGTAATATCATAAGATAATGACTTAAATAAAGCAATCACTTGTGCTACTAGAATATAATCAAAGCCTAAGAAAATGTTATCTTTAGCATGATCTAAATCAAAATTCACAAACAAATCTACCATTGATTCAATTTCAGCATCCGCATGACTTGAAACGGCTACTAAACGATTTTTCTTTCTTTGTCCTGACATCTCTTTGATAATATCATACTCATATTGTCTTTGATATTCATCATCTGATAAATAAACAACCGTTAAACATTCATCATTAATAACAGACTTTGGTCCATGTCTAAATCCCATTGGACTATCAAAAGTTGTAGTAACTACACCAGCTGTCAATTCACAAATCTTTAATTGAGATTCTTGCGCAATACCTTTTAAAGTGTTGGCACCAAGATATACAATACGATTAAAATTAAAATCATTTACTAATTCTTCCAAGACAGTATATTTTTCATCTAAGAAAAGTTGTCCTTTTTCAATAACACTATCCATTTCATTAGAAACTTCATCAAGATCATCCAATCTGAAACATAATAATGCAGCCAACATCATATTTGAAAAACTTGAAGTCATTGCGAATGATTGATCATGAGTCTCTGGAGTTAAGTTAATACTATAAGCATTATCTCTAGTATTAGCCGCCTTAGCTAAAGCTCCATCCTTGTTACAAGTAATAAATAAATGATAAACATTTTCTTTACAAACCTCATCTGCAACTTGTACAGATCCAACACTTTCTGGAGAATTTCCAGAACGCCCAAAGTTTACTAATAAAGTCTTTTTGTTGCGGCTTAAATAGTTTTCTGGAGTTTCAACCAAATCTGTTGATGCATATGATTTCGCATGATAAGACGTATAGCGATTCACATAAGAATATAATGCATTTCCCACATATTCACTTGTTCCAGCTCCTGTAAAAATAATATCTGGATCTGCATCACTTAAAACTGGCTCTAAAAATTTCTTAATACAATCCTTTTCAGCTTTAATTTGCGCAATTGTTTTTGCCCAAGTTGCAGGTTGTTGATAAATTTCCTGAGCTGTAAAAATACCCTTCTTTTCTTCCCAAATCGATTTTTCTTTTCCGAACATACTTCGCCTCCTGTTTTTACAAACATTATAATTGTTTTTGTCCAAAATAAAAGATTTTTGGTGAAAGATAACTAAAAAGTGCAAAAACTTAGTTAAAAACCTCAATAGAATAGCTGCATGACCACGTTTCTTGAGGCTTTAAAACAATTGTTCCCTCTCTATGATAGAAATCACAATCTACCTTTCCAAAGTCGGCATGAGAATACCAAGGTTCAATACAAATATAATCACTAGGCTTTTCATGAGACCACAAAGCCAAGAATGGAAATCCTTCAAAATAAACAGATACACATTTCTTTTCATGATGATATAAAGTCACACAATTGGATTTTAATTCTTTATAAACCAAAGTTGCATACTTTTTTAAATCCTCTCGAGAAAGTTTCCATTCAGAAAAAGAAACAGGAACAGATGTATTATCATCTAAATTTACTCTTTTACACTCCTCATGTTTTGAAAATTTTAAAGTATACGATTCAAAACTATCATTTAATTTAAACCCAGGATGTAACCCAAAACCAAACGGCATATCCTTCTTATCCTTATTCTGAATCAGATATGAAATTTTCACCTTATTTTGAATCAATTCATATTTTATTTCATAATGAAAATCAAAAGGATATTGAACTAATGTATTTTCATCCGCATCTAAAGTAAAAATCAAAGCATCTTTCGCAAGAACATTTTTTAAAGTTGCATAACGAATCAAACCATGATTTTTCATACTATATGTTTTACCATCAATCTTATAATCTTTTGTATAAGTACTACCAACAATTGGAAACAAGGAAGGATTTTTGCCAGACCACGCCTGATCTCCTTGATATAAAACCTCCTCCCCATTTGATTTTTTAATCAAATGTTGCATTTCACCTCCAGCCTCTATACATTCTAATTTCAAAACATCATTCTCTAAAACATACGACATTTTATTCTCCTTCTTTCTGTTTTAAAAACTCATATATACCATCTTCATCAACACGCCCAATCACATAATCAGCTATATTCTTTAAGCTCTTGCAACCATTTTCCATAGCACAAGAAACATCCGCAAGCCTCAACATGTCTACATCATTTTCGCCATCACCAAAGCAATAAACTCGATCAAAAGTTTGCTTATGCATCACTTGCTCAATTGCCTTAGCCTTGTCTACACCAAAAGCCCGGATTTCTAAACAATCAGGATATTCAACAATACTTAGATGTTTAAATTGTTTTTTTGCTTGTTCTTTAACTTTATCTTCACAAAACAAAATTACATTTAAAGCTTCCTCACCACAATATTCTTTTTGAATAGGTGCATTCAAATACAATCTAAAATAAATGTCATGAGCATATTGACTATCATCTGTTCCAAAATAATTTCCATCCCTTGTACTATACCGATATGACAATCCATTTATTTTACTAAACGCATCAATATGCTTCATATCTTCTACACATATCGGATATACTAGATCTTTACCATTTTGACTAATAAAACTCCCTCCATCACTAATTAAACAATCAAAATGAAAATTACGCATTGCTAAAGGAAGATTTTTCAATTCACTGCGACATCGACTTGTCGCAAGACCAACAAAATCCCCCTTTTTTTGAAGAAGATTTAACATTTCAAACGTCCTATCACTCACTTCATGGAAAGCATTGTTATAAAGTGTACCATCCATATCAAAAAAATAACCATTCATAACATTACTATAAAACAAAAAGATGGATTTCTCCATCTCTTACTTAACAAATTTTTTAATTTCATCCATTCGTTCTAAAGTTTCATCATATCCTAATTGAAACCATGGCCCTAACTTTTTAGGATCTGTTGTATAGCGTGTTACACCTAAATCCTTATGCGGACGCAAAACAATCGCTTTACCTTGTTTTTCCAAATCGGCAATTGTATCCCATTGTTCTTTATATCGAATATGACGTTCCTTTAAATCTTGAGTGATTTTATCATCCTTATATACCAATTTAGATAACCACAACTGCCATTTAGGAGCAGGCTTACGAACATATCCCTCTTCTTTTGTAGAAATAATAATATGTTTATCATTTCCTGCCTTTATGCTTTGATAAATGCTAATCATATCTACAAGACCTGCATCCATATACATTCTGCCATTAAATTTATACGGTTTTGCCAAAAGCAACAATGCACAACTTGCCTTTACAACAGTTTGATCTTTATCCACCGCACTCTTATCAAAATATTTTACTTCATGAGTTTCAATATCATACAAACCAACATCCATCTGAGTCGAGCTTGAATAAAATGCATCAAAATCTAGTGGTTCTTTAGACTCAATATATTTAGCAGTTGCCTCAATACCAAAAAGACTTCCTTCTTTAAAAAAGGGTTCTAAACCAACGACACCCTTCTGACAAGGTGCATCAATTCCAGTAACTTCAAGCCTTTTGACTTGTTTCGATACATAACTCAATAAAACTTCTGTACCTGCACTGATTCCTACGCAATAAGGTAATATAATGTCATGTTCTAATAAACACTTTAAAACTCCAGCAGAATACGCCGCCTTTGTTCCTCCACCTTCAGCAACGATTCCAACTCTACTCACGGCAAACTCCACTTTCTTTAGCCGCTAAAGCTACCGCATTCGCTACAACATCAGCTACCCTAGGATCTAATGCCGAAACAATAATATGTTCATGATCCAACATATCTGAAGTAATCATTGAACTAATCGCATATACTGCAGCTTCTTTCATCGCATCATTAATACAAGTAGCTCCTGCTTTTAATGCTCCCTTAAAAATTCCAGGGAATGCTAGAACATTATTAATTTGATTTGGATAATCACTTCGACCTGTACCAACAACATAAGCACCTGCCGCCTTGGCATCATCCGGTTCAATTTCTGGTGTAGGATTAGCCATTGGAAAAACAATAGATTTTGGATTCATAGAAGCAATCATTTCTTTAGAAACAATATGTCCAGCACTTACACCAATAAACACATCCGCACCTACTAAGGCATCTTTCAAGGATCCTTGAACTCCTTTTTTATTCAACTGATTAATTAAACCTCTTTGACCTGAAGTTAAATCCAGGTCCTCTTGTAAAATTCCCTGTTTGTCAACCAAGATCACATTACCAAGTCCTAGCTTTAAAATCAAAGTCGCAATCGCAGCACCGGCACTTCCTGCCCCATTGATTACGATAGTAGGATTTTCTTTTTCAACAAGTTTTAACGCATTAACTAACGCAGCACACACAACTATAGCCGTTCCATGTTGGTCATCATGAAAAACTGGAATATTCATTTTTTCTTGTAGTCGTTTTTCTACTTCAAAACATCTAGGAGCCGCAATATCTTCAAGATTAATTCCACCAAAGCTAGGTTCTAAACTCGAAATAATATTCACTAATTCATCTGTATCTTGTGTATTCAAACATAAAGGAATCGCATCAACATCACCTAAAGCTTTGAAAAGAACACACTTACCTTCCATAACAGGCATACCTGCTTCAGGTCCAATGTTTCCTAATCCCAAAACCGCGCTTCCATCGCTAATGACAGCTACCGTGTGACCACGCCCTGTATAAACATAACTATTTTTAACATCTTTTTTTATTTCTAAACAAGGCGCTGCTACACCAGGAGTATAAGCTACAGACAAATCATCTCGCGATTCAATCTTCATTTTAGGAACTGTTTCAAGTTTTCCGTTCCATTCCTTATGTAATTTTAAAGCTTCCTTTGCGTAATCCATCGAACCCCTCCTATTCAACAATTTTAAGCACAATTTCAACCATCTTATTCATCTTTTGTACGCTCGCAAACTCAAAACGTCCATGATGATTAAATGAACCTGTTCCCAAATTCGGACAAATCAATCCACGTGCTGTCAACATTGCTCCATCCGTTCCTCCTCTTACAGGAACGCTGATTGGTGAAATACCGCATTGCCTTAAAGCCCATTTTGCTTTATTAACACTACGCATATCCCCATGCATATATTGACGCATATTCTCATATTGATCACGAATATCCACAATCACTCTATGTCCATATTTTTCATTCATTTTATTGGCAACATTCATCATTTTTTCTTTTTGAGCAATAAAACTATGTTTACTATGATTACGAATAATATATGTTAATTTCGCACTTTCACAAATACCTTCCATACCCACTAAATGATAAAAGCCTTGTCTGCCTGAAGTGTGAGCGGGCGTTTGTTTTTTAGGTAATGAATTTGCATACTCCATCGCCAACAAGCTTGCATTTACCATACGATCTTTCGCATCCCCAGGATGAATACTCGTTCCTGAAATCGTAACAACAGCTTGTGCTGCATTAAATGTTTCATAATCCACCGAATCAATTCGATCTCCATCAATCGTATAAGCATAATCGACTGGAAATTTATTTAGATCAAAATTTTCTACACCACGACCAATTTCTTCATCTGGAGTAAACGCAACCGCAATAAATCCATGATTTTTCTTAGATGCGATCAATTGATCAATAGCTTCTAGTATAATCGCAATACCCGCTTTATCATCAGCTCCTAATAATGTATTTCCATCCGTCACAATCAAGTCATCACCAATAACCTGATTTAATGCCGGAAATTCTTTAGGATCCATTGAATACGTATCATTTAAATGAATTGTCGACCCATCATAATTTGAAAGAACCCGACATTTAACATTTGCCCCAGTAATCTCACTTGCAGTATCCATGTGTGCAATAAAACCAATACGGTCCATTTTTTCATCACAATTCGCATTTAAATACGCATAAACGATACCTTCTTCTGTAAGCTCTACTTTATCAAAACCCAAACTTTCGCATTCTTCCTTCAATTCATTTGCTAAAACAAGCTGTTTTGAAGTACTTGGAGATGATGCGCTTCCTTCATCTGATTGTGTATCAAAAGATGCATAATGCATCAAACGTTTTTCTACTGCCATAAAAATTTCCTTCCTAAGCTAATTCCTGCGCTAAACGAGGAACAATTTGTTTCTTTCTTGAAACAAAGCCTTCATTCGCAAACTCTTTTACCACATTACGAACAAAATGAGATAATTTTCCAACATATATGAATTTAGATCCTTTTCCCTCAACATTTGTGATAACCATTAAGAATAAATCATATTGATGCATTTTATTTTCCTCTTCCATATACGTCATGAAATCTTGCTTCATTTCATCCACAATACTCAAATCATATGTGAATACTTGGCTAACCGCAATATGATTTCCACTCAACATATATTCTTTGACATCGTTATATAAAATCTCTTTAAATTCTTTTCCACGAATAGAAGCTGTATTTTCAAACAGTTCTGTTGCCATCGCATCAAAATCTAAATTGAATTTTTCACTCAATCGTTTTGCCAAATTACGATCAATCTGAGTACATGTCGGAGAATTGAAATTCATAGTATCACTAATCATTCCATATGCGATTAATTTAGCGTTCAATTCATCAATTTCAATCCCTAATTCACCATACATTAAGCCTACAATCGTACAGCTACTTCCAACAATCATATTTCTAAACACAATTGGACGATCTGTCTCAATATCTCCTATGCGATGATGATCGACAATTTCCAAAATCTCACCCGTCTCAATATCGCTTATAGACTGTTTCTTTTCATTATGATCCACAAGAATAAATTTCTTCTTTTCTGCCTTTAAAATATTGTATCGAGCAACAGAACCTAAAATCTTATTTCCCATCACAACTGGATAACTTGAATGTCGAGTCTTCAACATTTCACGCTCTACATCCTCAACATATTCACTCTTATTGAAACGAATGATTTTATCTGCACTTGTCATAATCAATTCAACCGGAATAGAACGATAAATCATTTGAATGATTTTCATTAAGTTATAAGGTGTGCTAATCAGGGTAACTCCCATTTGTTTTGCCATTTCAATGATATAACTATTTGGGACAAAATTTTCTGCCACTATAATAACAGCACAACCCTTAGCCATACACTTGATCATACTGTCCTCATGATCATTTAAAACCATAATAGCCCCTTGTAAATCTCGTTCCATTAAGCGTTTATCTGCAATACGTACGTATCCACTACGTTCTAAATTCCCCTTTAAAATAAAGCTTCCTTTTACACAAGCAACTAAATTTTCTAATGGTGTTTTCATCAATAAATCTTTAGTGATATTCAAATCTTGCATTTGCACTTTTGAAATATCACCCAAAGTAACCATGCCCTTATAATCATCATTCTCATCAACTACATATAAAGTCTTGACATTATTTTCTAAACATAAATCCCATCCATGACGGATTGTTTCTCCCTTTTTAATTGTGATAGCATCATCTATTTCAATTTCTTCTAAAGTCGATCTTGCCGTCGTTAGTAGTAAAGGTAATGGTAAATTTAACTTATCTAAAATAAATTTTGTTTCCGGATTTAGCGTTCCTAGTCTTGCAGCTTTAGCATTTACACCAATCTTTTGCTTTAAATTTGCTAAAGACATAGCCGCACAAATCGAATCTGTGTCTGGATTTTTATGTCCAATCACATATATTGGTAAACTCATGATAAACTCCTCTCAAATCATATTATTGTACTCAATATTATAGCACACAAAATAAAAAAGAAGATTCTGTTTTGAATCTTCTTACTTCACTGCGTCTTTTAAAGATTTACTTGCTTTAAATTTAACAGATTTGCTAGCAGCAATTTCGATTTTTTCTTTTGTAGCAGGATTAATTCCTGTACGTGCTGCTCTTTCACTTAATGAAAATTTACCAAATCCAAAAACATCTACAGTACCATCATTTTTTAAAGTATCTGCAATTGTATCGAAAACACATTGAACATATGCCGTAGCATCTTTTTTTGAACATCCGAATTCTTCAGATAATTTTTCAGCTAAATCTTTTTTGTTTACTACATTAGACATGATTATTCCTCCTCTAAATTTTTCACTCGCCTATTTTATCATTTATATACTCTTTCTGCAATTGTTTTATCATTTGATCAACAATAACATCACTTAAGCCAACCACATTCAAGTAATCTCCTTCAATATGATCTACAAAATCACATTCTTGAATTCCATAGGATCCCGCTTTATCCATACATTTTCCCGAATCCACATAAGCTTCTATTTCAGACATTCTTAACTCACGAAAATAAACCTGTGTCGTTTCAACATGTAAACAAACAGAATCTCGATATAAAACACAAATACCCGTTTTCACCTGATGATTACGTCCAGACAATATAGAAAGAGTCTTTATCGCATCATCTCGATCTTTAGGTTTACCTAAAATAATGCCATCTATAGATACAATTGTATCCGCTGAAACAATTATATCATTCATATATTTTTCCTGAACCTCACAAGCCTTCGAATAAGCGACCTTTTTTAAAGCTTCATCTAAACATAAAAGCGGGTCAAATATTTCATCATGTTCTGCAGGACAAACAATAAAGGAATACCCTAAATCTGAAAGGATTTTTTTTCTTCTAGGTGACTTTGAAGCAAGTACTATCATTTCTCAAACCCTATAGGTGCCTTTTTCAGCAAATAATAAATCGAAAAAACAAGGACACATCCAACAACCATGATAACTTTAAGCGCACAACTTAAAACCAATTGATAAAAGATGGTTTCTGGGAGCATATTAATCATAAAATCCGTAGCCGGATCTAATAACCATAATTGATTCGAAAAGAAAAGAGTATGAAACCATGTCCAAAAGCTTGTAAAATCTGTCAATATCCAAAACCCAAAAAAAACCAAAAGAACCACAAAACTTAATGCCGCACGAACCAACCCTTTTGATAAATAGGCAAATTTATTTTTCTTTTCATTGATAAAAAAATAAATAAGTATAAGTGCAAAAATAAGTACACTCATATATCCAACTTTTAATGCCTTTTGATATAAAGCCTTCACATCCACCATATGAGATTTCTCTTTTTCATTAAACATAGCCTGTGAATGACCATACCATGTTATTTTTGAATCAATGTTATCTCTTTTATTATCTAAATAATTCAATAAAACATGGATACTCTTATTCAAATCCGAATCAGATACACCAATCTCATGGGCTAAATTCATGGATTCATATTTAGGAATATAAAAATCGGGATTAATGGCCGTTATTTTGATACTAAAAACAACACAAGCAATAATAAAGCACCAACCCCAAATATAACTTAAAATTCGATTCATTTTATTCTACCGCAACCAAATCTGTCTTATCCACCATTGGCATAGCTTCTACTAATGTTAATAAGGATTGAATACTAATCTCAAGTTCACTAATATCTAAGGTCAATGTTACAGACGCAATCCCATTAATTGGAATAGTTTGGTTAATAGCCATGATATTGACTTGCTTTGCAGAAATTAAAGATAACACTTTCGATAAGGCACCCTTTTCATTACGCAGAATCATCGAGATAATTGCCTTTCGATTGGACTGATCTGAACTAAATGAAAAAACCGCATCCTTATATTTGTAGTAAGTACCTCTAGATATACCAACCATCTTAACAGCTTCACTGATTCGCTTTGCTTTTCCTGACTGCAATAAAACACGAGCATCAATCACCTGTTCTAATACTTCAGGTAAAATATCACTACTTACCACATAAAATTTACTCATATCTTACACACGCTCCTTCCTTGGCAACTTTTAAATATCGATATTTTAATCCATTCAATGTTTGATCCACAAAATTAGAAACTAAATCCAGTTTCTCTTTTTCTAAAGAAAGGCAAAGCATTGTCGAACCACTTCCTGAAATCCACATTGGTATTTCCTTTGAGAAACAAAAATCTTTAATTTTGTCATATTCCTTAATAAATTGCTTGCGATAAGGCTCGTGTAAATAATCAATACATGCATGTGATAAAATCAATTCATTTCCTTGACTTAAAGCTTGTGTAAAAGCCAACGCATAAGAAACTTGTTTTACACAATCTTTAAACGGTAAATTTTCCGGTAAAACCTTTCTGGCATCCTGTGTCTTTACTTCATAATCAGGAATCAACGCAAGAGCTTGATAATCCGCACAGGGAACAAGACTCATACGAACCTTTTCATTTTCCATAAAGCATGCACAAGCTTGACCAAAAATAGCTGGAGCCACATTATCCGGATGTCCTTCTATACTTGTGGCAAGTTCCAATAAAACCATTTTATTTAATTGTGCATCAAACCAAGCATCACAAGCTAAAATACCTGCTACAACACACGTTGAACTTGAACCTAAACCACGCGCAAACGGAATATCCGTGTCGATATTTAATTTAAATTTCGGATATTCTTTACCTAAATAATCGCAAGTTTTGTAGAAAGATTGTACAACTAAATTTTCTTCTGTACAAAATTCACTCGGACACCCTTCTATAACTAATTCATCACTCTTTTCAAATGTAAAGCTAGCCCACCAATCTAATGCCATACCTAACGCATCAAACCCCACGCAACAATTGGCACTTGTAGCTGGCACCATTACTTTTATCATTTAAACCAACTCCTTAGTACTTGTTAAAACAACATCTTTCATATCTTGTACATCAATAACTTTTGAATGTAAAACATCTAAATATTGAAGTTCTGCTAAATTTCTAGGAATGCCATCTTGGCAAAATTGAGACAATTTTTTCATAGCCAACCACTCATTCTCGCATGCTTCATTAAAGCTAGCTAAAACATCCTTACTAAATTTATAAGGAGAAGCCGTAGCTAATGAAACAATAGGCATATCACTTGCTTCTTTGGCAACCTTATATGCTATGGCAGAATGTGGATCTAATACATAATCTGTATTTTTATATACATCCAAAATTGTCTTTTTTGTCATATCATCTTCCACATAGCCACAATCAAATAATGATTGAATCTTTGAAAGCGTATCTTGATCGATTTCGTATTTTCCTGTTTTACTTAATGAATCCATCCACTCTTTTACCTGTTTAGTATTTTTACCACACGCATAATAAAGAAGTCTTTCCAAATTTGAACTAATCAAAATATCCATACTTGGAGAGATAGTTTTCACAAAATCTCGATTACGATCATAGATACCTGTTGTCAAAAAGTCCGTTAAAACATGATTGGCATTGCTGGCAACATAAAACTTTTTAACTGGTAAGCCCATCAAGTATCCATAATATCCTGCTAGTACATTGCCAAAATTTCCTGTTGGAACACTAAATGAAATTCTATCACCGATTTGAATAACACCTTCATTGACTAGCTTTTTATAACTTTCAAAATAATAAACAATTTGAGGAACTAGACGACCAATATTAATTGAGTTTGCACTCGTCAATAATATATTATCCTTTAAACAAGCTTCCTTTAAATCAGAATCCAAAAACAACTTTTTCACTTGGCTTTGCGCATCATCAAAATTTCCTCGAATACCATATACACCTACATTTTTTCCTTTTTGGCATACCATCTGACGATATTGAATAGCACTCACTTTTTGATCCGGATAAAAAACATTAATCCCAATATTTTCCACATCACAAAAGCCAGATAAAGCAGCTTTACCTGTATCACCACTTGTTGCCGTTAAAATAAGTGCTTTCTTATTTGTCTCTTTTAGAGCTTGCGACATTAATTGAGGAAGCAAAGTAAGTGCTACATCCTTAAAAGCAGATGTAGGGCCTCGAAACAATTCCAACACATAAATATCGCCCACCTTTTTTAATGGTGTAATCTCTTTAGTTGAAAAAGAATCCCTATAAGCACGGTTTACACAATCGATTAATTGCTCTTGTGTATAATCTTGTAATAAAAAAGATAAAATATAAACTGCATTTTCTAAATATGTTTGTGAACATATTTTTTTTAAATCTATTTGAACTTGATCAAGTTGGGGCCAAACATATAAACCGCCATCTGGACTGATTCCATTTAGTATGGCTTGTTTACTTGATACAAAGCTTGTATCATCACGTGTAGAGATATATTTTTGCATTCACTAAATCCTCCCTTGAAAATCTATATGTCCTATGATACAATGTTCACACTTTAAAAACAAGTGTTTTCTAAAAAGAAACATATGGAGGTTATTATGAACGCTGTAATTTGTGGCTATGGAGTCGTTGGAAAAGGGATAGAAATCTTGGCAAATCCTTTAAACGATATTCATATCAAATATATCTATGTACGTAAAGAAAAAGAAAATCTTCCTCGATTTACTAACTATGAAGATATTGTTACACAAGATGATGTAGATATCGTATTTGAATGTTTAAATGGACTTGAACCTGCCAATACATTGATTCAAAAAGCACTAAAGGCAAAAAAACATGTGATTACTTCAAATAAAGCAGTAGTCGCAACTTATTTAGACACCTATTTAGAATTGGAAAAAGAATACGGTGGAACCATTCAAGTGGAAGCATGTGTTGCTGGTGGTATTCCTTTTATTGATGGATTATTAAAGTTAAAAAGACTAGAACCATTAGAAGGATATGAAGGCATTTTTAATGGAACAAGCAATTATATCCTTGATTGCATGCAAAAAGATCATCTTGATTTCAATGATGTATTAAAGGATGCACAAGAGAAAGGATATGCTGAGAAAGATCCTACAAATGATATTGATGGTATTGATGTATACTATAAGACAAAAATCGCAAATAGTATTGCCTTTAATACTTCCATTGTAGATATCCCATATTTTACTGGCATTCGTACTATTAATAAATTAGATATTCAATTTGCAAAAATGAATCACAAAGTCATTCGCCATGTATCTATCGCAAGACAAAAAGGAAACAAAATCATTTCCATTATCGCTCCTGCTTGCCTTGATACATCTGATTTTTTATCGATTGTTCCATCCAACTACAATGCACAGAAAATTCTGGCAAAAAGTTTTGACACTTTAGGCTATTATGGTCAAGGGGCCGGACAACTTCCTACAGCACAGGCAATGATGCAAAATGCACTTGATGTTCTTGAAAGTAAAATACGCAAAATCGCATATACAGATAAAAAAGAATTTGATACAAACTTATTAAAATTGGATTGGATCGTTCGATCTACCATCGATTTATCAAAATATTATGCTGTCGCAAAAAAAGAAGAAGATTATTATTGGATTCATAATCAAGATGTGTCCATTATAAAAAAAGTAAAAGAATTAGATAAAGATAGCTTTATCGCAATTTGGAGGTAATTTATGTTGAAAATCACAAAATTTGGTGGATCAAGTGTAGCGAATGCTCAACAATTCAAAAAAGTAAAAGACATTGTCGAAAGCGACCCTGCTAGACGATATATTGTTGTTAGTGCACCTGGAAAAAGATTTTCTGCCGATAATAAAATTACCGATTTATTATATTTATTAGATGCCCATAGAAAATATCATGTGGATGCATCTAGTGTATTTGAACTCATCAAAAATCGCTTTATTGAAATCAAAGAAGAACTTGGTCTTAAACAAAATATCGAAAAAGAACTGGATGCATTTTATACGAATTTAAATCAGATGTCGCAAGCCGTCATTGTAAGTCGTGGTGAATATTTTTGTGCCAAATTAATGGCTGAATATTTAGGCTATGCTTTTGTAGACGCAAAAGATATTATTCGTTTTAAATTAGACAAAACAATTGATTGGCAAGCAACTACCACAAAGCTACAAGCAAAATGTGCTCAATATGAACGTTTTGTTTTTCCAGGATTTTATGGAACAAGTGCTAACGATCATATTCAAGTCTTCCCTAGAGGTGGAGGCGATATAACAGGTGCTATTTTAGCCAATTGTCTTCATGCAGATATTTATGAAAACTGGACAGATGTTTCTGGGTTCTTAATGGCAGATCCAACAATTGTTGATCATCCAAAAGGAATCACACACATTACATATTCTGAATTAAGAGAGCTTTCTTACATGGGGGCTAGCGTACTTCATGAAGAAGCTATTTTCCCAGTCAAAGAAGCCAATATTCCTATTCATATTTTAAACACAAATCGTCCTAGTGATGCTGGTACGATCATTCAAGAACATTCAAAAAATAGAAGTCCTTATCCTATCACAGGTATTGCAGGTAAGAAAGACTTTATGACCATTTTCATATATAAAAAACATATGTCTAATGAAGTTGGATATATTCGTAAAGCCTTGAGTGTTCTAGAAAGATATCATATTAGTATTGAGCATATACCTAGCGGAATCGACTCTTTCTCTATTGTTTTAGAAAAGAGCCAAATTGAAGATAGTTTATATGAAGTTTTGGCAACTCTTAAACAAGAAATAAAACCCGACAAAATAAGTGTTCAAGAAGATCTTGCTTTAATTTCTACAGTTGGTAAAAACATGTCTGATAAACCAGGTACATCTGGAAAACTATTTGGAGCGCTTGGAAAAAATGGCATCAACATTGTTATGATTGCTCAAGGATCTGATGAAATCAACATTACAGTTGGTGTTAAGAAAAAAGATTTCCAAAAAACAATTCAAGTTATTTATGATACATTCGT
>CAVGPK010000003.1:66162-68362 GCA_963631155.1 bacterium
GAATTCAAGAATGAAAACAATTGCTATAGTCGGTGCTACAGGTGCTGTTGGACAACAAATGCTCATTTGCTTAAAAGAAAGAAACATTCAAGCCAATTTAAAATTATTAGCTTCCGCAAGATCAAAAGGAAAACAAATAGATCAATACACAGTAGAAGAATTAACAGATCAAAGCTTTAAAGGTGTTGATTATGTATTAGGAGCTACTGGAAATGATATCACTAAGAAATGGATGCCATGGGCTTTAAAAGAAGGGTGTATTGTTGTTGATAATTCAAGTGCTTTTCGATTGGATGAAAATGTACCTTTAGTCATCCCAGAAGTGAATGCACAAGATATACAGTCTCATCAAGGATTAATCGCAAACCCAAATTGCGCAACGATTATCGCTCTTGTCGCATTAAATGAACTTCACAAAAAGTATCATATTAAACGAATGATCGTTACTACGTTTCAAGCTGTTAGTGGTGCTGGTGTTCAAGGAATTGAAGATTTAAAAAATCAAATTCAAGATGTATCCATTCCTTCAAAAGCTTTCCCATACCAAATTGCTTATAATCTTATTCCTCAAATCGGTGATTTTGATGAAAATGGCATTTCAAAAGAAGAATGGAAGATGCAAAATGAAGCTCGTAAGATGTGGCATGATAATGCATTAAAAGTGAATTGTACATGTGTTCGTGTCCCAATTCTTCGCTCGCATTCTGAAAGTATCACTATTGAATGTGAAAAAGAAGTAGATGTGCAAGAGGCTAGACAACTTTTAGAAAAGGCTGAAGGTGTTTTATTAAAGGATGATCCTCAAAATAAAATTTATCCTATGCCAAAGGATACAACAGATCAAGACTTAGTATTTGTTGGTCGTATTCGTAAAGATTTAACGGATGAAACTGGTCATACTCTATCTTTATTTTGTTGTGGAGATCAGATTCGAAAAGGTGCTGCAACCAATGCCGTACAAATTCTTCAAAAAGTCATGGAGGACTAACTATGACAGAATACGTTCACGCAAAGATATTGATTGATGGAGTCCATGATGAGCCTTTATATGATCAACTCATTACTTTAGAGGATGATAAAATCAAAAACATTGAAAAGTATCAAAACCAACAAAACGTAATTGAAGCAAATATTGTTACACCTGGATTTTTCAATTGTCATGTTCATATTTTAGAGCCTGTAAATGTGTCTTTAAAAAATGGACTTTCTACAGCTGAAAAATTCTATTATGCCCAAAAACATTGCCTAGATTATATTCAAACAGGAGTCACTTTTGTGCGTGATGTAGGTACCGAAAAAAATTATGATTTAGAAATAAAAGATGCGATTGATAAAGGACTAATTGTAGGTCCTCATATGTTATGTTCTGGAAAAATGATTTGTATTACTGGAGGACATGGTTGGTCATCAGGCATTGAAGCAGATGGTGCAGATGAGTGCAGAAAAGCGGCTCGTACACAAATTAGAGCGGGTGTTGATTTAATAAAAGCTATGGCTACAGGTGGTGTAATGACCAAAGGAAATGGTGCAGGAAGTCCTCCTCAATTTACAGTAGAAGAACTTAAAGCCATCAACGAAGAGGCCCATAAAGCTGGAAGAAAGACAGCCGCACATGCACAGGGTATGCAGGGAATTAAAAACGCATTATATGCCGGTATTGATTCAATAGAACACGCATGTCAATTGGATGAGGAATGTATTGATTTAATGCTGAAACAAGATACGTATATGGTTCCTACCCTTTGTGCTCCTCAATGTATTGTAGAAAATGGAATTAAAAATGGTGTTGAAAAGTATGTCGTCGATAAAACTGAAGTATTAAGATACGACCATATCCAAAGTCTTAAATTAGCATATAAAAATGGTGTTAAAATCGCTTGTGGAACGGATGCAGGAACTCCATTTAACTACCACAACAATACGATGTATGAATTAGAGCTCATGGAAAAGCATGGATTAGATCGTATGGATATTCTTAAAATCGCAACAAAAAATAGCGCAGAATGTTGTGGTGTTTTAAATCAATACGGAACAATTGAAATTGGAAAACATGCAGATTTAGTATTATTGGATGAGAATCCACTCGATAAAATATCAAATGTAAGAACCATCAATAAAGTAATTAAAGATGGCAAAATCGCATATGAACGCAAGAATTAGTTCTTGCGTTTTTATATAAGCATTGTTTTATAATTGGTAA
>CAVGPK010000004.1:0-68129 GCA_963631155.1 bacterium
AGCACCCCTCAATATAGTTATATTGTATAACTATATTATATCATTAAACCACCAAATAAAAAAGCCGAAATACACGATAAATACGATATATTTCAGCTTTTGATTGTATTTTTTTATTTTAGTTACACATTTACTTCAAAGTTAAGGTTGTCGTTAGAACGGATGGGAATCGCAAACTTTGCACGGTAAGGATTTCCATCTTTTTTGTCCAATCCTTTCTAAAAATGCTAAACAAAAAGGACAGGGATCGTCACCCTAAAATGATTTATAGACAGACTTTATCTCATCGATAAAATCCCTACAGATTCTAAAGGTTCAATTATCCCTATCCAATTTTAAACATTCCTTTTTATTATTTTATTTTTTAATGCTCTTCATCCTTCATATCTCTACTAAGTTCTTTTTGATCCAACGCAAATTTTTCAGCTTGTTTTTTCTGCCATTCCGTCGCCTTTTTAAATTCTATCGGTTGATTAACAACCACTTGAGGGAATGGAATACTAATTTCGTACTTATCGAAAAGTAATTTGACTTCTCGATTTAAATCACGCACTAATTGGATACGATCGCCTTCTGCACATTTAGCCACAATTTTAATATTTACACTATTATCACCTAAAGATGTTACGCCCTTATAGAATGGGCCTTCCAAAATAGAAGGAATTTTTCGACCAATCTTAGGTAATTCTTTTTTCAGAATATATTCTACTCTTTCTAATGATTCCCCATATTCGATTCCAAAATCACAAGCTGCAAAAGAATATTGCTTAGTCATATTTAATACACCACTAATTGAGCTATTGTTAAAAATCTTAACATTTCCGCCACCTTCTTGAATTTTTGTAGTACGAATACCAATTTCAATAACTGTGCCACGGAAATCACCAATCATGACAATATCTCCTACTCTAAATTCACCTTCAAAGATAATGAGTAATCCAGCCAAAACGTCAGCCACTAATTTTTGAGCACCTAAACTAATCATTAAACCAACAATTCCAGCTGAAGCCAATAAAGTTCCTGTATCGACACCTAACAATGCAAAGCAATAATACAACAAAGCAATAGCACAAACATATTTGACAAAATTACTTAACAGGCGGAAAATCGTTTCTCCTTGTGTGCTTGATATATTTGTTAATAATTGTAAAATCTTTTGAACCAGAACACTAAAAGCTGTTACTAAACAAATGATAAAGAAACAACCAGTAAATGAGAAAATATTTAATCCTCTTTCCCAATTCCCTGCCACAATATAAGAAAATAGAGAATGAGTACTAGGTACTTGTTTTTCATAGAAATATGCAACACAGATTACAAGTGCATAGAACGATAGAATCCATTTAAAGATGGATGTAAGCTTTTGTTCCGGTGTTTTTTCATTCCACGAAAGTGCAACTTTTGACCAACGTGAAGAAACCGCAACACTCTGTTTCATTTGTCCATTCGCTAATTTCACATCAATAATGCCTTCCTCTTTTTCTTTACGTTTATTATTAAGGTCTATTTCTTTATTGAAAGTTAATAAAATAGAAACAATCAACAAAAAAAGAAAGCTTACTCCTGTTGTGATTAAAGCAATAGATAATCGATTGGATGCAATTTCAGAAACAGGTACACAAGCATATAAATAATTTTTAGTCCCCTCTAATGAATTTGCATAATATCGTTTTCCATTAATCGTAATAAAATCACTAAAATCATCTTTCATTTGAGATTTCTTAATACCATAATTTTGGGCTTTTTGTCCGATATAATCAGAATTGGGATAATAAGAAAACTTCTCGGTCTTTTTGTCAATTGAAAAAGTGAAGCCATCTGTACCAATTTGTACGCCTCCAATAACTGAACCGATTTGTAGCTTTTTTACAGCCTTTTCAAGCTTACTTGGATTGACACAAATTTGCACAAAACCTTCTGTAACGCCATTTTCATCACGAATTGCTACACCTACATATTGGCTATATTCTCCAAGTGCATCATCTTTTTGCGCTTTTTGAACAAGATAATCACCACCTGCTAATAAACGATTAAATGTATAAGATTGGCTATTTTTATCTTGACTTAATTGATATCCAAGATAATTAGAATCCGTTGCCGTAATTGTACCCGATTCATTAAAGAAACTTGTATATTTTACATCCAAGACTTGCGTTAATTTTGCGATTTCCTCTCGAGAGCGATACTCTGGATTTTTGCTTAAAACATAAGCGGCAAATCGTGCTTTATTTAAATAACGTGTATTATATTGTTTCCGTAAAAACTTTTCATCTTTTTGATATCTCTCATTAGTCTTCTGTAAACTTTCTAAATAGTTTGCGTTACTCATTGATCGGTTCGATAAAGAGAAAAGTTCTTGTGTGTACATTGAGCTTAAGAATACGCAAAGAATTCCAACCACACTAATTACCGCAACTTTTGTTCCAATAGCTTTATTAAAATAATATTTTCCAAGTTTTTGGTAATGTTTTTCAATTTGATCTGGATGTTTTTCTTGTTCCTGCATCAAGAAAATCGCATAAGCAATAATCAAGGTTAATATCGCAAAAACCACCGCAATCACAATTCCCACAGTAAAATTACAAGAAGCTTTCATTTGTGATGCTGGAATTGCACAAACAACATACGTATTATCTACTTTTGCGACACCACAATATTCCTTTTTACCATCAATTTCCATCCAAGTTTGATTTTTATCTTTTAAATCTTCTACTTTTACGCCTAAATTCAATGCATCTTTTCCAATATATTTTTTAGTTGGCGAATATAAGAATTTATAATCTTTCGCACTAATTGCGAAAGCATGCCCTTTCAAACCCATATTCACATCTCCTAGAATACTTTCCCATGAAGTCGTATCTTCTAAGAGTTGATTAAGTTCGCTTGGATCTTGTTCGATCACAGCCATTCTCTGATCATCAATTTTAGCTGCATAATAACGATAAGATTGACTGTCTGTTTTAACTTCAAAGGCCTCACTTGGCGTATTCGTTGAAAAAACCGTTTTTAATTGATCATATCGAACTTTAGAAAAATTAGCCACTGTATCCCCTGATTGTGCTTGAATTGTTCCATCCAAATTCACAACAAAAACATTGGTTACATTTAAAAGTTCTTTATATTGGCTCATCATTGTTTCTGGATTTTCATCCACATTATTCTGAAATAAATAAGCCAATGATTTAGCCTTTGACTGATACATCTCATCATAAGAATCAATCGTTTCCTGTTCTTCTTTTTCGGATTGTTTCACTGCTTTGCGCAAAGACTCAATTTTTTTATTAATTCCTACCGTTTGTTCATTGGTCGACAATGATACTTGTAAATTGTAAAGAAAAACACTTAACAAAATAATACAAATCACTTCAACCACAATCATGATTAACCCTTTTTGTTTAATTCGATTCATAACTCTCTCCTAATCCCATTTATCTCTTTATAAAGAATTATAACGAGTCAAGTATAAATTTCAAGTTTTGCAGTACAATAGCCTTTATCATCTTTTTTGACTGTCTAACTTGCAAGGAAACAAATCATCATTTGAACAATTATTTACTTTTAATCTAATGAATCAATCTCGTATACGATATCGCAAGACAAGTACATACAAGTGCATAAATACCAAAAAGTATACCAAGAATCATAAATAATCCATTTGCCTTTACAATAAGTCATACACAAACAATGCCACTTATGATTGCTCCATATGGCATAGGACGACGAATCTTTTCACAAATCTTTAATTCTTCTTTGCCTTTATATAGTTCAAAATCATACTCACTACGAAAAATAGCCAAAAATGAATACCGTGAAACATATTCAATCCCTTCTTTTTCAAGGCTTGTTTTTAACACACAAATCTCATCTTTAGATTTTCCACGCAAATACGCAACACGATACACATATTGACCAGGCTTACAAGGCTCAAATGTCCAAATACCTTCAACAAGACTTTTAGTAGTCCATCCCTGATCACACATTTTCTTCACATAAGCCTCATCTGCCCTATGATTTAAAGTATAATTAAATCTTTTCATTTTACACTCCTTATACAAAAAAAGATGTCTACCAAATGATAGACATCTAAGCATTTTACAACAATCCAATGGCTGAACAAGCAATTGATAATACGATAATTCCAACAATCAATACAATTGGACTGACTTGTTTCTTCTTTAACAACCAGAAACACAATAAAGTAACACACATTGGTAAGAAATTAGGGAAGATCTTATCAAAGAATTGAGATTGAACTTCAACTTCAATTCCACCATCCACTTTAATAACTGGAAGTAAATTAATAGAAACATAGCTAGCAATTAATGCACCAATTACAGTAATACCCAAAATAGTTGCAGCATTGGCAATTGTATCTGAGTTTTCCGTAATAATATCGATGGATTTTGTTCCTAAATTATATCCTAATCGAGTCCATACAATACGCAAAATCCAAATGGCTAAATAAACCAAGAAGAATAAGATAGGTCCTAAAACGGATCCTTGAGAAGCAAATGAACATGAGATTCCGGCAACAATTGGTAAAATAGTAAACCAGAAAATCGCATCTCCAATACCTGCGATAGGTCCAAATAGAGCTAATTTTAAACCTTTAACCGTTTCACTACCAGCTCCACCTTCTTCCAAAGACATCATCAATCCCATTAAGAATCCAACCAAGTTTGGATGTGTATTGATAAATTCTAGATTATCCTGCATAGACTTTGATAAAGCCTCTTTATCATCCCCATGAATCTTTTCTAAACATGGAAGCATAGACCACAAGAATCCACATGACTGCATTCTTTCATAGTTAAACGATGCTTGCAAGAAAGAAGAACGAATACCCAACATGGTAATATCGTGTTTTGTTAGTTTTTTAGATTCCGACATTATCGTCACCTCCAAATCCATCTACAGACACATTTTGTAAAGCCTCTTCAATATCTTGTTTTCTCTGTTTTGCGCCAAAGAAGTCAATTAAAGCGAAAACTGTACCAAGTAAAGCTACAGGAAGTAAATTTGGCATATCACAGAAGCAAGCCATTAAGAATCCAGCAATGAAATAAGGCGTATATTTTGCCTTCATCATGACACGAAGTAACATACCAAAACCAACAGCTGGTAAAATACCTCCAGCAACCTCTAAACCATGTGTAATAACTTCAGGTAATGAATTAACAAATACTTTCATAGGCTCTTGTGCAACATAAGCACATAAGAAAGCAAGAACCCCATACGAAACAGAAACAATAAACATTGTTGTTAAGTTGATATTGCGAATGGCTTTTACATCCGCTTCAGCTGCAGCCTTGTCGGCTTTACCCATGAAAAATGAAAAAGCTGAATAATAGAACAAAATCAAATATTGTCCCAAGAATGAAAATGGTAAACACAAACCTAAAGCTGCACTCGGTTTACAGCCCGTTGTATACGCAAGCACAGTTCCCATCAAGCCTGCAAAAACAGGGTTTGGAGGTTGCGTACCACCAGCAGGAGTTAATCCTGCAAACGCTAATTCAATTAAGGCTCCAACTTTAAGTCCTAAAGTAACATCACCCAAGATGATTCCAGTAAATGTAGATACCATCAAAGGTCTGAACACAAAGAAGGCTTCCAAAAAGAAATCAAGACCAACAATAATTGTCATGATTGCCAATAGAAGACCTTGCATTAAAGTAATCTGCATAAAATCTCTCTCCTATTCTTTTTAAATACCGAATTTCGAATCTCCAGGCACATCCTGAATATAAAGATTAACCCCTTTTGAAGCAATATACTTCAAATCCGCATAATCCTGATCATCCACATACACTTTCTTCGTTAATTGTCTTTTTCCTTCTGAAAAATGCATGTTTCCGACATTTACCTCTTTTAACTCAACACCCTTATCAATTAGACGACGCACATCCTGTGGAGTTTTGCATATCAAAAAAATCTTTTGACTTGGAGCCGCACGATCAATAATGGCAGCCGTTTTATCAATAGAGAAAAAACGAATTCCTACGCCCGATGATTTTGCGGTAACACTCATCAATTGTTGCTGAATCTTATCTTCAGCCGCCTCATCATTGGCAACCACCAATAAATTTGCACCCAATGTCTTCGTCCATGTAACACCTACCTGTCCGTGAACCAATCGATTATCGATTCGAGTTAATAAAATATTTGGCATATGCACATGACCTCCTCTCAATTATTTATATAGCAAAAAGCGTGCCAACTATTGTCGAACACGCTATGATTCATTTAAATGAAAATAATTCAGTATATATTGGATTTCTGGGATTGGTATTTCGACACTATATCGTTCAGAAACGACACTAAACACCTCTTTCACCAATTCAATGGCTTCTTTATTTTCAGACACAAACACATCCATATCATTTGTCTGCATAATCCCCTGTCTTAATATCAATCTTTCAATCAAACAACTCAAATGAACATACAATCCAACTTTCGTTGTGATATCCAAGGAGCATTCAAAAATTGTCTCCAATTTTTTCACAATTTCTTCCACATCTTCCATCACCTTATTTGGATTTAGTATCGTCAAATGATTGACAATATTGTCTAATGTAAAATTCTTTGCGATATTCTCATTAAATAGTATAAGTTCATTTTCTGATAAATATTCCGACATTAAATGATGTAAAACTTGAACCTTATCATTCATCATGATATTTTCCATAGGCATAAAATCAATACCATTTACCTTAGGATCTAATGTACCAATAATCATCTTCACATTATATTCATTAAAGATACGATCCCGTATTCCATAGCTGACTAAAGACTGATAATCATACGGAATAATATCTAAAGAAACTGGTTTTGGTAAAGAATTTTTTAATAACTCCCCAATCTTTTTGGCTGAACCAAACCCCGTTGCACAAACTGTCAATATCGCATCCGGCTTTGTTTGATTTTCTATGAAACGATATCCAATCTGGAAATTTTCTTGCATATCCGCCAAAATATCTTTAACCGATTTTCCCTGGACTAAGTCGGTTCCAATCTGCAAAGCTGAAAAAGTAGAAACATTATTCACAAGACCTATGTTACATTGTGAAAGAGAATGAATTGAATCATAGATTTCCTCTAAACTTCCCATGTCCACCAACAACATCAGTTCACGAATTGGCGCTTTCTTTTTCAAATAGTCATTGACCATGATGCCAATTTTTTCAATAGAAATCTGCAATTCCATATCAATTCCATCAAAAACATGTGTATCTAACATCCGGTTCACAGTATCCGCTATGCTAGAAGCTGTTGAATATCCATGACACAAAATCAATCCAACTACACCACTATTTTGATCATCCTTATCATCCTTAACAATCATTAAAGTTATTATGATCTGCATCATCTCATCCAATTGAATATCTAAATTCAAAGATGCATTATCAATGATTTCTAAGGCAATACTATACGCACGAGGATACATTTCCTGTATTTTTTTAGAAAACTGATTCACCTCTTCTAAATGAGAAGAAATCCATATTTTCGTGTCCGTCACATTTTTAGAATATTCAATAAACAATTTGGAATACATATGAATCTTACTATTCGCAACCACAAAAGAATATCGATTCATAATAATCGAATAAATCTTATCCACAATCTTTAATAAATAAGCCTCATTAGTCGTACTGTAAGAATACTTTTGTTTAAAATATAAATAATCAATAAAGTTTTCAATGGAATGACAACAATCCTCAATGCTTCCATTTTCAAAAGAATTCAATAATTTAGAATACAATTGTAAAAGCGGAGTCGACAACTTCTTTTCATCTTTTAATTCATGAATCGAAAATAAGGTTTCATTTTTACGATCATGCGTCTTAAATTGTATCGACTGCATAGAATCAAAAAAATAAGGCGGTAAATCCAATAAATGAATTTGTAAATCAGAGGACTTGTTGTCAAGAAATGCCTTTGCACAAATCGCCTTGACCGCATTCTTCATTTCTCCTACATTCCCTTTAAATTCAAAATCTAAAAACGTAGAATACACCAAATTCGATACATATATTTCCTTATGTATTAATTTCTCTTCATTCACAAACAAATGATAAATCAATTTCCTTTTTTCAATCAAAGGTCTTTCCTTTAAACTAGGAACATAAACCGTGATAGGAATTCTTCTCAACAAAGTCATTAATAAAGCATCACTAGGATTTTCAGTTGTCGCAAAAATAAGCCTACACTTTGACGTATACCACTTATCATTATCTCCCACCTTGTGGTATACACCCTTATCCATAAACTGGAATAATTTTTCCTGACATTCCGCCTTTAAACAATGCACTTCATCCAGAAACAAAACACCACCATTCGCTAAGGCAATCAATCCATCCTGTTCCTCTTCAGCCCCGGTATACGCTCCTTTTACATAACCAAATAAATTCGAAGTTAAAAGTTCAGGATTATTGGCATATTCGCTACAGTTTACAGAAACAAAACGTGAAGAAGATGAAATCACACCTTGATGAATCGCATAATCATACATCGTATTCGCTAATAACGTTTTTCCAGTTCCCGTAGGGCCATATATCATAATAGGTAAACCATCCTCTGGATAGCTCATGGCTGCCTTACATTGTTCGATGATCGAAAACAAAGAACCTGAATACCCAATCAACTGATCAAAATCGTGTTTACTCGATTGTTTCAAACTTTCAAAAGAATCATACTCACTCTCTTCCAAAATCACACCCATTTTATTTTCTAGAACCTTTCGATCAAAAAAATAAACCGGTCGTGTATTAATTTTTATCACAAAACCATCATGAATACTTTCATTTAAATATTGAGACACTGTATTTCTACTTAATTTTAAAGCTTTTGATAAATCCATAGCCGTAAAAATACGATTTTCTTCCATCTCATTGTTAGCCGTCCTCTTTTTCAACTCGAAAAGCACCTGTTCTTTACTTGTCATTTTTTCACCTTCTCAAATCTTGTTAAGTCTATTTTTGAAATGGCTTCCTCCATACTCCCTGGTACATCCTGATAATAAAGTTTAAAGCCTGCAAATAATAAATCATTGATTTGTTTCGCATCTTGCATTGTGATATACATCTTCTTCGTATAAGGAATACGCCCCTTTTCATAATGTATATTGCCTATATTCACAACTTGAGCATCCAGCCCCAAATTATACATTTCGTATAGCGTTTGAATGGTACGAATCACCACAAAAAGTTTCTGCTTACTTTCATGCGTCCTTAAAACATTCATAAAATCAACAACAGAATAAAAACGTATCGTTACATCGCTTGATTTTGCGATGGATTTCATCATCTTCTGAGAAAACACGTTCATAACTGTTTCATCATCCACCACAACCAAAGTATCTATATCTAATGCATTTACCCAAGTGACACCAACTTGTCCATGAACGAGTCGATTATCAATTCGTATTAATTGAATTTTAGCTTTCATGGCCAAATTATATCATGGTATATTATTTCTATGAAACAAAACATAACGATTAAACCTGAACTTAAAATCAAACAAACCTTCAATGAACAAACTCAGAAAAGTCTAAAAATATTATCCTTAAACAAACAAAATTTAATGGAATATATTCATGAGATTTCTAAGTCCAATCCATACCTTTCTATCGAAGAAAATAACACCTTAAATTATGTTTCTGTACAAGAAAATCTATATGATCATTTCAAACAAGAATTATTTATGACCAATCAAAACGTAAAAGAAGAAATTCTTATCCAACTTCTTTCCATCATTGATTCAAACGGCTATTTTAAAGAGAAACCCGATTCAACAAATGAAATACACAAGAGTATTTACATCCTTCAAAGACTCGAACCTAAAGGATGTTTTTCAAAAAACCTAAAAGAATGTTTATCTATACAATGTGAAGATCAACCAACAGCCCATTTATTATGCGATTATTTAAGTGAATTGGCAGAAAACAACTATGACAAAATTATACAAGAAACAAATCTATCTAAAAAAGAAATTCAAAATGCCTATCACTCTATTCAAACCTTAAATCCAAAACCAGCTGCCACATTCTCAAAATACGCTTCCTATATACTCCCTGAAATAAAAATAAAAGAAGATTTAACACTTGAATACCAAGATTTACAAATTCATTTTGAAGATATTCAACAAACCAATGACAAACTAAAAAAATTAAGGCTTGAGGCCAAACAATTATTCACAAATCTCGAAAAAAGAAAAATGACACTCATTCAAATCATGGGTGTCCTATGTGATATTCAAAAAGACTTTTTACTCGAAAACGAACCTCTTTGTCATTGCACATTAGAAATAGTTGGAAAACAATGCGATTTACATCCATCCACAATTTCTAGAGCCATTCATCAAAAAAGCTTTGAATACAAAAATAAATACTATCCTATATCTTCATTATTCTCTCATTCAAATGATATTTTTATGAAACAAAAAATACAAGAAATAATCAATCAAGAAGATTTGTCTCATCCTTACAGCGATGAAAAAATTCGTAAATTATTAGAAAAACAAAACATTCACCTTTCCAGAAGAACCATTCAAAAATATAGAGAACAGATGCATATACAAAGCTCTATTCATCGAAAACAATAAAAGAAAAGTCGGAATGTCCGACTTTTTTTATTACCATTCTTGTTGAGGGTTTTTACCTTCAATAAAATCACGAATATCGCTTGTCAAGGCATGAACATTTTCTTCCCCTAAGTAAATCATATGTCCACTTTCATAGCCTTTCCAACAACAACGATCCTTTGGAAGTCCTGCATGATCTAATGTATGCCATACATAACCAAATTCTGTGCACAAATCAAACCATCCATTCGCAAAGAATGCGCGCATACCAGGACGTTGTGTTAAAGCATAACGTAATTCTTCAGCCGTAGTTCCCTTCTTCTCTTCCTTATTCCAATGCATGTAATAATCGGTTCCAGGAACAAAGTTACGATCTAATTTTACATTCAATTTTGGTAATATATCACCAATAAACGCATTATAGAAGAAAGTATCATAACGATCAGCTGTCGCATCATCCCATAAAGCTTTTTGAACCTCATCTTGTTCAGGATACAATCTAGGACGAGTCACACGACCATCATAACGAGAAACAACTTTCCCTTGTGTTTTCAATACTTCTTGACGATAATCATTATCATCAATCTTCAATCCGTGATTCAATAAGTATTCTCTAGAAACGCCTGTGTAGTAACAAACCTTCTCTAAAATATGCTCTTTTTCTTCTTCTGAAATACTTTCACCCTTATATAAGGCAAGAACATAATCATGATCCGCAAAAGCTTTTGCTTCTTTTACCCATTGATCTACACTCTGATCTGTTGGATGATTATGATACCAGTTTACACCGGCATATGTTGGAAAACCAATGACACTTGATTCAACAGGCATTCCTTGTCCAAAATATTTACCTACAGTCACTGTATTACCGATGAAAATAATTCCATCAAATGAAATTCCATAAGATCTTTGACGACCCATAGTACTGGCAATACCTGCCGCAACAGCACTACGTGTACAGCCATAACTTTCTCCACATAAATACTTAGGAGATAAGCCACGATTATAACGACGAACCCAAGCTTCTAATACAGTAAGCAAAGCTTCTGCATCCTGTTCAATACCATAAAAATCGTCCTTTTTACTCTCATCAATCAAGACACCATATCCTGTTCCAACAGGATCAATACATACGATATCGGCAATATCCAATAAGCAATCTGGATTATCAATCACCTTATATGGACCAAAAGCACTTTCACGATCCACAATATCATATTCCATACGACGCGTACCTAAAAATCCTGCATGCACATACATACAACTTGATCCTGGACCTCCATTATACGCAAAGACAACTGGACGGTTTGAAGTATCCTCTACATCACTTCTAAAATAAGCATATGTAAAAATACTTGCGACAGGACTACCATCTGCACCATAAATTACATTATCCTCACATACAGTATGATAAGGAATCTCTTTACCTTTTAAAGTAATTTTACCATCCGATTCAAATCGAGCCGGTTTGAAAGTATCTGGTTTAAAGCTTTCTGTTTTATACATAGTTTAAATCCTCCAATACCACCTATTATAAAACGTCTTTTTCATTAGTCAATGAAACATTTTTCAATTTTGAAAATTAATTTTCTCCTCATCCAACATAGGATAAGAAATGACTTGATTTCCATCTAAATCTTCATGATACATACACACACCACGAATACAATGATCATGATACGTTGTATAGTAATAAATTCCTTCTTTTAAATCGCAACCCGATGAATAAATCGTATACTCATATTTTCCTTTTTCCACTTCACAAAGCCCTTTTTGTTGCTCAACACTATGTAAAATATGAAAGAAATCATTCAAACTATCCCCAACTGTATTTTCTTTAGTATATACACATTTCACAAAACGAGACATACTCGAAACATCTCCAGGAAGACCCATGGCACCCATACCACGAGAATAGGTTGATAAAGGAAGATTCTTTGAAAAAGAATTTTCAGGCTGACTTGTACCAAGATTCATATAATTATTTAAATTAAACATCTGAAATTCAAACGGAGGATTATTCGTTAATACTCCACTTGGATTATCATGCACATGCATACCATCCTTCATACATTCCACCACAATACAATTCTTGGCATCCGCAATCATATAATGTAAAGAAGCTACAGGGAATTGATCATTAAAAGGTGTATCACATACATTTGTGCTTTCCAACAAAGCTTTTGCTTCTGTTACACTTTCACATTGCGACAATATCCAAGGAATAAATTCAAAAGCACAAACATTCTCTTTATTCTCTACCGTTTTTCCAAAATAAGCATTTCCCACAAAATTCAATCCAGCCATGCCTACTCCTTTTTCATTCATCGCATCATAAAATAAAGGATACCCCTTAAATACATGAGCCATACCCATTAAAGCATATTGATTTTTTACTTTACTATACCGAAACTGATAATCAAAATGACGAGGTGCAATCGCAATTTGCTCTCCATACGAGAATTCATAATCTAAATTTCTCCCAAAAAAATGTTTAAAACTCAATGCTGTACACATAACCTACCTCCGCACTGTACATTTATCCATATATCGATTATAATATATTCGTCATAAGAAATCCCTTATCTTATGATTGACCCTTAGTAGGAAAAATTTAAATTTTTCCTCTCCCAAAAACAATGTCAATTGCCCAGACATTGTTTTTTTATTTTAAAAAAATCGCAGTCTCCTACGATTTCATCCACACACAAGCACTCTTACTATCTTCCATATCTGTTAAGCCAAAATAAAGTGTATCATTGACCTTTACACCAAAATTCTGTTTAGAAGCTGTCAATAATGTTCCAAACATCTTTCCATCTTTCATTCCTTCTAAACGCACCCAACAAGCCTCTGGATCTTTTCCTTCTTCTAAAAAATAAACCATCACATCATCAGGATATTCTAGATGTCTTGATGGATCCAACGCTTCAAAAGCCCTCAAATTCTTCATCGTTTCATCCACCTGTGTTTCCTGAACCAATTTTTCAATCTTGTCCTTAAACATATCCACATTCACATTCTTTAAAATTTCAACATCCAATTCCTGCACATCCGATCTTGCGATTTTACAAGAAATAGAATCTGGAACCAAACGATATTCAATCGTATGATGTTTTTTTGTTTCTAAAGCCATAACCTCAAAAATAAAACCATGACTATGATCAATATATCCAAATAATAAAGCACCATAAAGACCATCGAGTTTTAATCCCATCTTTTCTAATAACTTCACCACTTTAGGACCATTCATCTCTAAAAATTGACCCGTCATATCTCTAAAATTTACTTCATATACCTTCATAAAATCACCATCAACATTCTATCACCAATTCCCTTTTTAGTGCTATACTTTTAACGAGGTAAAGTTCATGAAAAATAAAAGAAGAAAAATGAAAAAAAGGACAAGAAATCGTTTGATTTTATTATTTGGATGCATATTCATCCTACTTATTTTCTTTGGTGTAATTAAAGGAATTTCTTCATTACTCACCCCAAAAGAAGAACAAACAACACAAACCACAACAGCCGAAGGATCTGATATACTAAAGGAAAATGGCATGAGTCAGGAAGATATTAATACTGTTACATCCTTATCCAATTATCGTCCCGAAAACGCAAAACGATATGCAACCTATACAAAAGTAAAAAATCTTAAAAAAAGAGTTTTACAAGTCAATTGTGATATGGACCTTGAACCCTACTCTCAAACAACCATTATCACAGATGATAGTGACATGACTTTACTTGTCAATAAATTCTATGCACTACCTGAAGGCTATGTTCCTAATGATTTAGTATCCGTAGAAGAATACGCTTGTGTACAAGGAGAGGATTATTCTTGTCAAACGGTTGATCAAATTGAGCTTCGAAAAGAAGTCTATGATGCCTATGTACAATTCTGCAAAGCTGCACAAAAAGAAAATATCAATATTCGTGCCATTGCCGGCTATCGAAGCTACGACTATCAAAAAGGCCTATGGGATTATTATGCCAGTACAAACGGTGAAGAATACGCCGACACCTATTACGCCCGTCCAGGACAGAGTGAGCATAATTCTGGTTTAAGTGTCGATATCACTTTTAATGGATACAACTTTAATGAAATTGAAAACTACGATGGATATGACTGGATTTTAAAGAATATGCATAAATATGGATTTATTTTACGTTATCCTGAAGATAAAGTAGACGTAACTCGCTATGGATATGAATCTTGGCATATTCGCTATGTAGGAAAAGACGCCGCAACAACAATTTATAAAAACAATTGGACTTTGGAGGAATATCATGGCTCAAAAAAATAAAAGAAAAGTAAATATAGGACATATCCTCATTCTCGCAATTAGTATTCTATGCATTCTATTTTTACTCATTTTTCTTATTAAAACATTATTTTCAAACAAAACAGAAACTGAAACATCAAAGTCATCAACAGAAAGTACAAGTGAAACCACAGTTTCCTTTATGGGCGTTGGTGATAACTTAATTCATGATACAGTCTATAATGATGCGCTCCAAAGTGATGGAACCTACGATTTCACAAAAATGTATTCCAACTTTAAAGAAGATGCCCAAAACAGTGATATTTCCTTCATCAATCAAGAAACCGTTTTAGGTGGAGAAGAACTTGGACTATCTGGATATCCAACCTTTAATTCACCAAGTGAGATTGCGAAAAATCTTGAAGATACAGGCTTTAATTTAGTGAATCTTGCGACCAATCATTGCCTGGATAAATCCGAACAAGGAATCATCAATGAGCTCAATACATTTAAACAAACCAACATCGTTACAAATGGAGTCTACGACTCTCAAGAAGCCTTTGATACCATTCCAACATTCACTAAAAAAGGCATCACATTCAGTTTTCTAGCCTACACCTATGGAACCAATGGAATTGAGGCGCCAAACAGCTATAACGTACGCTATTTAGATGATGATCAAATTCAAAGTGACGTAGCCAAAGCCAAAGAGATGAGTGATGTCGTCATTGTCTCTGCCCATTGGGGAGATGAAAATACATTCGAACCAAACGATTTACAAACACATTACGCTCAATTATTTGCGGATTGTGGAGTTGACGTTGTGATTGGTACGCACCCTCACACCATACAACCAGTTGAATGGATTACAGGTAACAGCGGCAATAAAATGTTATGCGTTTATTCATTAGGTAATTTTATTGGAGGCATGTTGACGACAGATAATGCGATCGGCGGCGAAATCAAATTTGATTTTGTGAAAAAAGAAGATGCCATCTCAATTGAAAATGTCCAATGGATTCCAACCATTATTCATTTTGGAGGCAATCAAGATAACATCTTGGAAGAACGCTATAATTATAAAGCTTATAAATATGCTCAATATTCAAATAAATTAGCCAAAAAACATGTTCTTAATGGATATGAAGACAATGTTGTTAGCTTAGATTACATTAAAAATAAAACTGAAGAAGTAATTGATGCCCAATATTTAAATTGGGATAAATAGCACATCATTACTGCCGCCACAAATCATACCTAAGGTAGCGCCTTGCGAATTATTTAATTCATAATGACGAACACACACATGATTTGTATTTCTCGCATCTAGAATAGCTTGATATTCCACTCTACCCCCACCAATAGTATCGATGACTTGATTCTCTTTCACAAGCATCATACTACCAACATTTCTTGGACTTGAACCATGTTTTGAAGTAATAATACATAAGACACCATGATCTTTACTCATTCTTAATTCGTCCGTTATACTTGCTGTATAGCGGGCATTTTTTATTTCAATAATCTGCCCCAGTATACTTACCGCAATTTCAGCAGGTGTTTGTGCCAAAATATCTAAACCAATGGGTGCATACACACCATCTAATTCTTCTTTTGAATAACCATCTTCTACTAAATCATGAAAAGTTTTATGTACTTTCGATTTCGAACCAATCATACCCAAATACAAATGAGGACGATGAATACATTTTTCTAAACACAAACGATCATCCTTATGTCCACGCGTAACAATCACATAACATGTATTTTTATCATTGGGTAAAACTGTTTCCATATTTTTAAATTCAACACAATGCACTTCATTTGCCGTAGGAAAACAATCTTTATTCGCAAACTCTTCTCTAGAATCTACTACAATCGTATAAAAATCTAAAATATGTGCCATTTTCGCTACATATTGAGACACATGTCCCGCTCCTAATAACACAAGTTTAGGTTGAGATTCAAACCAAGAAGCTTGAATAAAATCTACATCTTTATTTTCTTCAATCAATGTCTTTAAAGCACGCTTATATAAGGTATCCGCTCCATTTACCCTAATCTTCATATTTGGGCACTTATTTAAATATACCCTAACAAGCTCTTGAATTACACTTGCACTCACGATTTGTTCTGGATCTAAATCCATCCATTCATATCGATGAATCACATCCTTTACCTTACAATTTAGCCCTTTTAAATTGGTGATAAAAATAACTTCATCACTCTCTTTATCAATAACCGGTTCATCTTCTTTAGGATACTTTAAAGGAAGCTGTTTTGATCCATCCGCCTCGATCAATAGGATATCTACACTCTTTTTTAATGAATCTAAAAGTTCTTGATCAAGTGCACATATTTTCTTTTCATCCGCCTTGTTACCGGCATGACAAAATCCATTTTTATTGATTTCATCCATAATTTGGTCAAAACTAGGATCAACTAACGTATATTCTTCTATCTTCATATGAGTTGTTGTCGCAATTAAAACCGTTTTATTTTCACGTATATATTTTTCTTTTAACTCTTTAATATAAGATGTTTTTCCACCAGAACCAATTACACTAATGATCATTTTATTCACCACACAATTCTCTTAAAGCTTGCACAAACAAATCGATTTCTTCTTCCGTATTTAAAAAGGAAAAAGAAGCACGCACCAAACCATCACTTTTTAAATGCACATGCATCAAAGGGGCACAATGCATCTTACAACGTGTCACTATACCATATTTATCAAGTAGAAGATCGGCCACCTTCGCATTATCCATACCCTTTATATTAAACGCAAAAATAGGTGTAGAATTAGACAATGTACTATAGATAACTAAATTATGCATGCCTTCTATTTTCGAATACAATCGTTTCATCAAATTGTATTCTTTCATTTCAATATCTTTTTGATGCTCCATCACATATTTCACACCCGCATGCAAAGAAGCAATCCCAAGTAGATTCATAGTTCCTGCTTCTAAGTGTTCGGGATAAGAAGTGGGTTGTTTTTTATTCATAGAATCAAAGCCTGTTCCGCCCACCTTTAAACAAGAAATATCGAATGGTTGCTTTAAACAAATTCCACCGATCCCACTAACTCCTAACAAGCCTTTATGTCCACTAAAACATAAGACATCTATATTTTCCATACTTACAGAAATATGACCTGCACTCTGTGCAGCATCAACCATCATGATTATATTTTTAGATCGTACAAACTTTCCAATCGCATCCACATCATAAATTTCACCCGTCACATTCGAACTATGACTTACAATCACCATACGTGTATTTGTTAAAATATTTTTCTGAATATCATCTAAGTAAGGAGCACAAATTGTAAGCTGAATTTTACCTTTTTCTTCTAAATCATATAAAGGACGTAACACACTGTTGTGCTCAGCATACGTAGTAATCACATGATCTCCTTTTTTTAAAATTCCATATATACATGTATTTAAGCTTTCTGTATTGCCACTATTAAAAATCACATGACGAAAATCCGACACAGAAAAATAATCGGCAACACTTTGACGAGTTTTATATATGAATCGAGAACTTGATAAATCCATACTGCGATTTGCGTTTCCTGCTACATCCATAGCTCGATTCACCGCATCTTTTACGGATTGAATTTTAGGATAACTTGTCGCTGCTTGATCAAGATAAATCATGTAAAATCGCCTCCACTACACCTCCGGCAATACATCGTGCCTTATCTGAAATCGTAAAGCAATTATTATATTCATCCTTTCTAGGATCAATATCCGCCATTTTAAATCCACAAGTAACAGGATATTCATCCCGGATTAATCCTCTTAATAACCCTGACATACTCGCATATACAGGTGTATCATCCACATACGCAATGATTTCTCCTTTTTCAACGATATCTGTGATTTTCTTTACACTATGACAAATACCAGCGCAAGGAGAATGAATCACTCTTTCTTTAGAATATCCTGCAATATTTCCAGGTATTCCTGTATTCTTAATGGCACACCCTTCATAAATCAAGCGACCTAAGCTATGACCTCGCATAGTTTCTACAACCACATCTACATCTTTGCCTGCCTCAAAGCCAGGACCTAAGGCAATGGTTAATTTAGCCATATCTTTTTTTGTTCCTAAATTTTTTTTAGCCAATATCGCATCCACAAGCACAATCGGTTTTACAAAAGGTATACATTCTCCTTTAGGATCAACCAACATCGCCACATGTCCTTCATCCATAATTTTTTCACATTCCAAAAGAGAATGGCCTAAGACACATCGCATATCTTCAACTTGTTTACTTCCTTCATATACCGCTTCACAAAAAGCTACATTTCTTCGAATCGCACTTGGATTTTCTACTTCTAAAACAAGAACACGAAAGCCACATTTTCTTAATTTATAAATCGTGCCTGTCGCAATATCGCCTCCACCACGAACAATTACACACTCTTTCATAGATTTTATGGCTTAATAATTTTAGTCGCCTGCTCTTGCCTTTCTACAATATCATACATATTCGTAATGCTTCCTACCTTTAATTCTTCTTTTAATCCAAAAAATTCAAGACAAGTTCCACAACTAACAACTTCAACACCTTGTTCTTCTAAGGCTTGAATATCTTTTAAAATATCCCCTTCTGTCGTCGTTAATTTCACACCCTCATTATAGAAAATCAATGTATCTGGTAATACATCTTGTTTTGTGAGCGCAAAAACAAAGGCTTTCATCAATATTTTACCTAAATCTGGATTGGATCCCATTTTATCACTTGAAAAAACAACAACCATTTTTCCCGTTGTACAAGGTGCAATTTCAACAACCGTTTCATCCATCTTTCCGTTCTTTGAAATTTCCACAAAATAGTCATTTCCTTCTTTTCCATTCTTGTTTGTATATCCTTTCACGCTCGCAAATTTTGTCAAATTTTCAACCGCAACAGCATTATCCACAACTACACAAACGCTTTCTTCTTTTTTTAATTCTTCCTTTGTCTTCACAACCGGAAGTGGACATTCTAATCCTCTACAATCTAATTTTTTCATCACACAACCTCCACACTATATTCATTTTTCTCAATAATTTCACCAATAACATAACAGTCTAATTCATTTTGGATTTGTTCTACATACTTTTTGGGAACACTTGCCAATAACCCCCCACTTGTTTGTGGATCATATAAGATTTCTTCATCAAAAAAAGAACAATTCGAAAACTTAATTTTTCCATTTAAGCTATTACGATTGGTCTGTGCCGCTCCGCTTAAATAAAATTCTTCCACATAATAAGGGCAATCTTTGAAATAAGGGATTTGATTCGCATACAAAATAGCGCTCTTTTTTTGATCGAGCATCTCATCTAAATGAACCAATAATCCAAATCCGGTCACATCAGTTAACGCATGGATTTCATATTGATTCAAAGTCTCAAAAGCATACTTATTCAAAGTTGTCATACTTGTAAATACTTCTTCTTGCATATCCTTTGAGCAATCATTTAAACGGATTGCGTTCATACAAAGGCCTACACCTAATTTTTTTGTCAAAATCAATACATCTCCAACTTGTGGTTCATTATTTCTTTTGATATGACTAGGATGGACTAAACCCGTTATGCTTAAACCATATTTAATGGAATCATCGCGAATGGAATGACCTCCAGCTAAAGCACATTTAGCCTCTAATAACTTTGAATTGCCACCCTCAATTATTTTTCCTAAAAGATTTAAATCTTCATTTTCTGGAAAACAAACAATGTTTAAAGCCGTTTTGGGAACAGCTCCCATCGCATAAATATCACTTAAGGCATTAGTTGCCGCAATCTGTCCATATAAATAAGGATCACTGACCATGGGTGGAAAAAAATCCAAAGTAGATACAAAGGCGTAATCTTGATCAATTTGATACACAGCTGCATCATCTCTTGAGTCAAATCCCACCAACAAATTCTCATCGTTATATGTTTCTATTTTTTCTAAAATATGACTTAGTTTTTTTGCACCAAGCTTTGCTGAGCATCCTCCACTTTTACAATATATCTTTTCATCCATCTAAAAGTCCACCTTACATATATCTTCATATTGAATATGATTTTCATCTAAATACTGTTTCCATTCATTCAGATTTATATCTTTTGACATAAAACACATTCCACATCCTGCTTTAATAAAACTTGGAACTGGAATGATTCGTCCATTTTGACATTTCGATTCAAGATTTATCGCATCACTCATGGTTTCAAATGTAATAATGATACACTCTTCTTTATTCACCATAAATTTCCTTAAAGGCCTCATCACAAAGCTCTTTGGCCTTCGCGCAATAGCGCTCATATTTGTCCACCATATCTTTTCCTTCTGGTGTCAAAATAGAACCTCCTCCATGCGCTCCTCCACTGCTTGTGTGTACAAGAACCACTCCCAAGTCTTCTTGTGCTTGTTTAATCAGGCGCCAAGCTTTTGAATTGGACATCCCCATTGCCTTATAGGCTTTTGAGAGGGAACCGTATTCATCACACAACTTTAAAAGCTGAACACAGCCTTTGCCAAAGTTTGGGTGTTGATTAAATACTCGAATTTTCATGTCATACTGCATAGTCTACCATCCTTTGCCGAAACCACAATTTGGATATGTACAAATATCACAATTCAAGCATAAACCTCCTTCGCCTAAGGATGCAAGCTCACTTGCGGTGATTTTATCTTTTGCGATTAAACGAGGTAGAGCTAAATCAAAAATTGTTCTTTTAGAATACATCACACATCCAGGTAAGCCTACAATAGGAACATCTCCTTTATAGGAAAGCAAAAACATAGCTCCTGGAAGTACGGGTGATCCATAGCTAATGATATCAGCTTGTGTGTTTTTAATCGCAAGTGGAGTACGATCATCTGGATCTACACTCATTCCTCCAGTACATAAAACAATATCAACCCCTAAATTTAGAGCTTCATTAATTTTTTGTGTAACCATCTTGTCATCGTCATCACAAATTTCATGATAAACCATCTTACATCCATATTCTTTTAATTTTTCTTCAATAACAGGTGTGAAAGTATCTTGAATTCTTCCTTTATACACTTCACTTCCTGTAGTGATGATAGCGGCTTTCTTTAATACAAAAGGTTTAATTTCTAGAATGGGTTTATGAATCAAACTTTTTACCTTTTCCATCTTTTCTTTTTCAATCACTAATGGAATAATTCGCATTCCTGCAAGCTTATCGCCTTTATGAACCACGGTATTTCCATGTCTTGTCGCAATCATCATTTGTCCAAAGGAATTTACTGTATAAAGGGCTTGTGTGTTAATTTTTAAGAGTCCATCGATTGTACTTTGAAGTTCAATTTTTCCTTCAGATATATTTCCGTGTTCCATATATTCATTTTGACACATGGATAATAAAACCATAGCAGCATCATTTTCATGCATCATGGTTTCATCATTTTCCCAAATATATAAATTTTCTTTTCCTATCGATAATAAAAGTGGAATGTCTTCTTTAGTCACAATGTGTCCCTTTTTAAAAAGAGCGCCTTTTGTGACGCCCTTAATAATTTGGGTGACATCATGACAAAGAACATGTCCTACGGCATCTTCAGTCTTGACTAATTTCATATTATGCTCCAATAAATCCGTATTTTTTAAATACTTTTAAAGCTTTTTCACTTTTTAAGAATTTAATCAATTTATCACTAGCCTTTGCATGTTTTGTCGTAGAAACACGTCCTACAGGATAAAGAACTGGGCTTGCCAATAAGCTATTGTCACATTCAGCAATGACTTCTACTTTATCTGAGCTTGCTGCATCTGTGGCATATACTAAACCTACACTCGCATTTCCTGTTTCAACTTGGCTTAATACTTCTGTTACATTTCCAGCTAAAGTTACTTTATCTTGAATAGAATCCCATACACCTAGATTTGTCAACGCTTCTTTTGCGTATTGTCCAGCTGGAACAACTTCTGGATCCCCTACGGCAATCATATCTGCATTTGCGATGTCTTCAAATGAAGTCACATTTGTATCTACATCTTTACCTTTGATTAAAACTAATTTGTTTTCTAAAACATTCGATACAGAATCAGCATCAATTAAATCTTCATTCTGAAGTGCATTCATTTGAGTTGTGGCAGCACTAAAGAATACATCTGCATCTAAGCCTTGTTCGATTTGAAGTTGTAGCTTTCCACTACTGTCATATACACCTTCAATTGTGTAGCCTTCATTCGCTTTTTCAAACATTGGAATTAATTCATCTTCGAATGCGTTTTCTAAACTTGCGGCGGCTGCAATGGTTAATTTTACCTTTTTTGTTGATTTTGTCGCATCTGTTCCACTTGAACATCCGACTAACATGGCTGATGCACATAAAACACTTAATATTTTTTTCATTCTTTCTCCTCCATTATTCCTTGTTTTATTTTATATTTACGTTTGCACAAATATCGCACTTCTTCTTTATTGTGTGAAACGAAAATAACAGGTTTATCTGTGCTTAATACGTCTTTTAATTCCTTCATTAAGCCTTCTTTTAAATCCTCATCTAATGCACTAAAAGGTTCATCAAACAAGAGTACATCCGGATCATAGGCTACAAGTCTTGCCAAAGCGACCCTTTGTTTCTGACCTCCAGACAATTGATTTGGATATCTATCTTTTAATTCAGTAATATGAAATTGTTTTAACATCGTATCTATTTTTTCTTCTAGATTCGTTATTTTATGGGCTTTTAAACCACACACAATATTGTCATGAACGCTCATATTCGGAAATAGGGCATAATTTTGAAAAAGATAGCCCACATTTCTTTGTTGAATGGGAATATTCACTTTTTTTTCTGAATCAAATAAAACTTTATCATTCAAAATGATTTTTCCTTGGTCTGGCGTTTCAATGCCCGCAATACATTTAAGTGTCATACTTTTTCCAGATCCACTTGCACCCATAAGTCCAACCACTTCATTTGTAACTTCAAATTCAACGTCTAAATCAAATTCAGCTAAGTGTTTCAATATTTTTACATATAAACTCATAGTTAGTAGCCCCTTTTTTTCTTGACATAAATTTGATAAAGATTTAATAGAATGACTGCCGTAAAACATATCGCAACAATAATGGCTACATAAAATCCAGCCGCATCCATATCTCCACTCATAACTTCACTATAAACGGCGACAGGTAAAGTTCTTGTCTTTCCGATAATATTTCCCGCAAGCATGGCGGTTGCACCAAATTCTCCTAATCCTCTAGCGAAAGCTAGAACGCCTCCACTAATAATGCCTGGTAATGCGTTGGGAATTAAAATCTTATGAAAAATAGTCCACTCACTCATGCCTAATGTTCTTGCGGCATGAACTAGATCCGCATCCACTTGTTCAAAGGCTCCTCGTGCATTTCGATACATGAGGGGAAAAGAGATAACAACGGCTGCAATAACTGTGGCGCTAAAAGTGAATGCGATGCGTACATGAAAAATATTCATAAAGAGTTTACCTATGGGTTGATTTACGCCAAACACAAGAAGTAAGAAGAATCCAGCTACAGTTGGTGGTAAGACCATTGGTAGAGTAAAAATGCCATCAAAGATCATTTTTGTGACTTCACTTTTTCTAGAAATCATCCACCATGCAGCAAGTAATCCAAGTATACTGGTGAGCACAATTGTGATGGATGCGGTTTTTAATGAAATCCATATTGGTGTTAAGTCCATGCTATTTCCTTGCACAATTATGTGCTCTTCCCTTCATGATTTCCAAGCCGTGTTTTAAAGGGGATAATAGAATATCCAAACTTTCTTGGACTGCTTTTGGACTGCCTGGCAAGTTGATAATGAGTGTTTCATTTCTTATAACACTTACGCCTCTTGAAAGCATGGCTTTATTTGTGTATTTCATAGATTCATAACGTAAGGCTTCACTGATTCCAGGCACATTTTTTGTCATGATCTTTAAAGTTGCTTCTGGCGTTACATCTCTTGAACTTAATCCTGTTCCTCCTGTTGTCAGTATTAAATCGTTTTGGCAACGATCAGCTAAATTGATTAAAAGATCGGATATTTCTTTTTCTTCATCTGGAAGTAAGGAAAGGCTAGTTACGTTGTATCCATTTTCTTCCATGATTTTTTGAATAAGCGGTCCACTTTCATCGACTCTTTTTCCTATACTGCCTAGATCGCTTAAGGTAACAATGGCTACTCTAAAGCGTGTGTCGTTATTTTCAATGACTTCAACACTATCTTTTACTTTTATAGTTCCTCCAGCTAAGACTTTAGTGAAAACACCATATTGGGGCATGATGCATTTGCCGACTTGATGATAGATTGCACAATGAGAGTGGCATGCTTTTCCTAACTGTGTAAGTTCTAATACTACATCTCCAATTTTAAACCTAGTACCAACGGGATAATCACGGAAATCAATGCCAGATACGAGTAAATTTTCACCAAAGGCTCCATCTTGTACATTGGCGCCTTCTTGTTTGAATTGTTCCCTTATCTCATAGGATAATAGTGAAACTTGTCGATGCCACTTTCCTGCATGCGCATCCTTTTCAAGTCCATAATCTTCTATAACACGAATCGAAGAAACAGGATGTTTTTCGGTCCCTTTTTTTTCACTGATACAAATGGCCTCTATAATTCCTGCCATGTAAAATCACCACTCTTTCCACCACTTTTTCTAACTAAATGTATGTCTGAAATAATCATCGATTTACTGATAGCTTTACACATATCATAAATCGTTAATAAGGCAATGTTGACGCCTGTTAATGCTTCCATTTCAACACCTGTTTTCCCATCACATTTCACGGTGCAACAGGCATAGATTTTGGTGTCTTTGATTTCAAAGTCCACACTGACTTTGGTTACATTCAATCCATGACATAAAGGAATGAGTTCACTTGTTTTTTTTGTAGCCATAATTGCGGCAATGCGTGCCACTTGTAGAACATCTCCTTTGGCATTGGTTTGGTTTTGTATGGATTGAATGATTTCTTCATTCACTTGAATGTATCCTTGTGCAGTTGCAGTTCTTGAAGTCACTTGTTTTTCAGATACATCGACCATAATGGCATTTCCGTTTTTGTCAAAGTGTGTAAATTCCATCTTATCCTCCTATTTGATTCATTATTGTTAAGGAATCTTCCTTTTCAAAATGGTGTTCCTTTGGTTTTTGTAAAAGGGCTTGTTTCATCCTTTCAAGCAATTCTTTTTCATTATTTAAATAGGGCTTTAAATCTATTCCATCTGGGTGAAAAAGGCATAATTTTAAATAGCCAATACTGCTTAAGCGTACTCGGTTGCAGTTGGAACAAAATTTAGAGTGTAGAGCTTCAATAAATCCTACATACCCCTTATATTCTGTTATCTTATAATAGTGTGCAGGTCCATTTCCTAGTCTTTGACTATATGGAATAGCGTCATATTTTGTGATTAATGTATTCTCAAGACTTTGAATCGTATCACTTCTTTGGCTAAGTCTTAATGGCATCAGTTCGATAAAGCGTACCGCAATATCTTTATCTTGCGTATAGTTTAAGAAAGATGTCATTCGATTCATTGGAAAAGAAGCATCAACAACACAATTAATTTTTACTTGAATCCCGATTTGATAAGCGTATTCCAGGTTTTTTAGTGCTTGATCTAAACTATCCTTCTTACATATATTCTTATATTCATTCTTATTAAGACTATCAATTGAAAAATTAATCCCATCAATGCCTATTTTTTTTAATTCATCTAAATCTGTTTTACAAAATAAAGATCCATTTGTAGTTAATGTAACTTGTTTGACTCCAGATAGATTTTTCAAACGCTGAATGAATTGAATATAGTCTTTTCGTATCGTTGGTTCTCCTCCTGTGATTTTAAAGTTCACAATGCCTAATTGTATAGCGCAGCGACAGATTTTTAAAAGGTCTTCATAGCTTAATATATCTGAGTGATTTAAATGTTCACTAATTTCAGGGCGACAATAACTACATGCATAGTTACATCGATCTGTTAATGAAATGCGCATATAAGATATGTCTCGTTGATAAGAATCCTTCATAAGTCCCTTTCCGTTATTCTCAAACGAGAATAACCATCACAAATAAAATATCATGTTTCAAAGTAAAAAAAAAGGAAAACCAGAAAGCACTGGTTTTTCCCTTGGCAAAATCTTGAAGTTTATTCACAAATTTATTTTATCAAAACACAAAATAACATTTTTTCTTTTTTATACCGACGTTGTTTTAATTACATTGCGTAGAGGTATGTAACAAGAAGTGCTTGTTTTATCGTTCTTTTAGTTGATTATTTTACGAGTCCTTACAAGAATCAGATACAATATCACTAGATATTCCATCTTGTAATACCTGAACACTTTCCCTAATCAATAGATTTTGTTCCATCCGCATGCTCAAATGCAGCCAATTCCGGATGTTCCCTTTTTTCCTTCGTAAAGTTTTCATAGGAGAGCTTTTTATGGGTTTGACTTGCCCAAATCTCATCGGCAACAGGCGCCCATTTTTTGGCATAATCAGTTGTTTTTGCACAAAGATGTTCCACTTCTTCTGGCGATTCTTCATTGGTTTGATGAGCTTTCGTTTTATGTACCATTTCCTTTAATAATTCTGGATTTTCAAGCATTGGACAGGGTCTTAAATGATTTCGATTAAATGGTTGTCCTTTATGATAAGCCATAAATAATGGAGACTGAAGCATTTCTAGAATAGAATGTGTTTTAATATTACAATCTGAGAAATGAATGAATACACATGGTTCTGCATCACCATTTGAATTGATGTGGAAATAGTTTCTTCCTCCCGCAATGCATCCACCTACAAATTCACCATCATTTTGGAAATCCATTGGGAAGAATTCAATATCACTTTCTTCCGTACGAATACTTCGGATTCTTTTAATCATATATTTTCTTTGTTCAACAGTTGGCATCAATTCAGGAACTGCATTATTTCCAATTGGCATTAAGTGGAAATAGAATCCATAATGTGCACCTTTTTCACATAACATTTTAAAGAAGTCATCACTTGTGACAGCTTCTACATTGTCTTTTGTATAACAAATCGATGTGCCAAAGACAATACCATACGCCTTCAACAAATCCATTGCCTTCATAACGGCTTGGTAATGACCTTCACCACGTCGCATATCATTTGTATTTGGTGTTCCTTCAATGGACAACATAAAAGATAAATTTCCTAATTTTTGGATTTTTTGACAAAGCTCTTCATCAATCAAAGTTGAATTTGAATAAGCCACAAAGAAACAGTCATTGTGCTTTTCACAAAGCTGCAACACTTCCTTCTTTTTGACCATTGGCTCTCCACCGGTCAACATATAAAGGTGTGCCCCCAATTCTTTTCCTTGCGTTACAATTTTGTCCATTTCTTCAAATGTTAATGAAGATTTTCTACCATACGTTCCACTCCAGCATCCTACACAATGCATGTTACAGGCCATTGTTGGATCAAAAAGAATTAACCATGGAATGTTACATTGATATTTTTCACGATTCTCACGAATCATTTTTGTCCCTCTGAAAAATGATTCATATCCTAAATTCAACAACATCATTTTCGCATAATGAGGATCAGCATCATCAATAATATGATTAATCATTTTCATCCATCGATGATTTGGATTGGATACATATTCACGAACTTTATCTATCTTTTCTTTTCCTTCTGGGAAAAATTTTTCAGCCAAATCTACAATTTGTAGATAGACCTCTGTCCTTTCCTCATAATTATCTGCTTTATTTATTTTTTTTAGTAGATGATCTGCTAAGACGGAAACAGCAGCCCTTTCTGCCTTATGTTTTGTATCTTCTAACGCCATATTTCTTACCTCTCTCACTTCAATTCTCATTCTAGTCCCAATTTTTTTTAAAGAAATAGACAAAACAAGACAAAAGTCCAATTTATACCTCTTAAATCACACGAAAAATAACCAACATCATTCAATTTCATCTATTTTTAAGGATAATTATCTATGTATTCCATTTATTTATGTTATACTTTAGGATGTGATTATAGGAGAGTAGTATGGAAAAAAGACAGATGACTCGGACAACAACAAATGTTGCACCGACAACAGTTAAAGAAGAAGATGAAATGACAATCGATTTGGTTGAATTATTTCGAAATGTATTTAAAAATATAAAACTCATCATTTTCTTAATCGTATTATTTGGTGCTGTAGGATTTGGATATACAAAATTTATGATTGCTCCTACATATACAGCAAGCACTTCCATTTATTTGACTCCACAAGTCAATGAATCGGGTTCTTTGGACTACAATTCACAGATGTCCAATTCAAAATTAGTAAGTAATGTTGTTAACTTATTAACACAAAACAATATCATGTCAGAAGTGGCAAAAAATGTTGGCTTAGAGAGTGCAGATCAAGTTCGTAATGCGATTACAGTAGAAAACGAATCAAACACAGAAGTCATTACTATTACCGTAAAGACGACGAATCCAAAATTGTCAAAACAAATCGCAAACAACACAGTAACAACTTTCATCAATCGTATGCAGAAGAATTTAAATGTTCGTAACATTGAAATTGTAGATAAGGCTAAATTATCTTATATTCCAAGCGGACCTAATGTTGGTAAAAACGCAGCGTTATCTGCCGTTGGTGGATTGGTTGTAGGAATTGCGTATACCATTCTTCAAATGTTGTTTGATAATCGTTTACGCAATAAAGAAGACGCAGAAAAATATTTAGGATATCCAGTATTCTGTGTAATTCCGGATTTGGGCAATGTCAAGAACAATTGATCTTCATTCCCACATCGCATGGGAAATTGATGATGGTATGCCTTCAAAAGAGGATGCACTTGTTGCACTAAGACAGGCAAAAAAAGATGGAATTATTGCGATATGTAGCACGCCACACATTATACCGGGCCAGCTCGATCAAAATATACTATATGAAATTCGAGCTCGCCAAAAAGACCTTGAAGAGATCAGTCCTCTACCAATTTATTATGGTGGCGAAGTCATGATGAACAGTGAATTTATTGATTTATTAGATAAAAAGCTCTATCCAACTATCAATGGCTCTAAATATATGCTTGTAGAATTCAATGTATTAAAAGACATTCACCAAATTTCTTGGCATCAAGAAGCCTTGTATGAATGTAGTATTCGAGGTTATATTCCAGTTATTGCCCATATTGAACGTTACTTTCATGAAGGGTTGGATTGGGATATCATTGAACAATGGCAAGAAGAAGGCTATGTCTTACAGATAAATCGCACTTCTTTAATGGGGTTTAGTAGTAAGCAATCCCAAAAAAACGCTTGGGAACTTTTAGAAAATGGTGTAGGACATCTTGTATGTTCAGATACCCATCGTTGTAAAGGTTCTCGTATTGAGTGTTTAAGTGATGCCTATGAAGAAGTATGTGATCGTATCGGCGAAGAAAACGCAAATCTTTTATTTTTTGAAAATCCAAAATCCATATTAAAAGGTATTGAAGTAGAAGATTTAGAAATAATAAAAAAGAAAAAGAGACGTTTTCGTCTCTTTGGGAGATGATTATGGCATAGAAAAAGAGAAATCAATTTGATGTAGATGAGATTTATCGTGGATTAAGAACCAATATTGAATTTTCACAAATGGATGAAAGTATGCAAGTTATCAATATTGTATCCACTCAACCGAATGAAGGAAAAACGACTGTCGCATCAAATTTAGCTCGTATTATGGCGGCAAAATATAAGAATGTTTTATTAATTGATTGTGACTTGCGAAACCCAAGTGTACATAAAGCCATTCGTACAAGTAATCGAAATGGCCTTTCAAATATGATGTCTGAATTTGTAGAAGGACGTTCATTAATGGACTATGATGGTTTACAAGTTCATCAATTTTCATCCGGAGAATCTCTACATGTTATTACAACCGGACATAAGGTTCCAAATCCAAGTGAAGTGTTAGGTTCTCGTCGTTTTGGATCTTTTTTAGCACAAGCAAGAAAAGAATTTGGTTACATTATCCTAGACTCTCCTCCTGTAGCAGTTGCGAGTGATGCTATCCCTATAAGTAATGTGGCGGATGGAACTTTGTATGTAGTCGATTCACAACACTCTGATAAACGTAAAGTAAAAGCAGCCATGAATGACCTTCAAAGAAATGGTGGAAACATTCTTGGCGTTGTCCTTAATAAAGTAGAAGAATACTCTTCAAAACACTATGGCTATGGTTATGGATATGGCTATGGGGAGGACAAATAATGAAGGCGATTAGAGGTAGTTTGTGCTTAGCTCTTGCCTTAACACTAACTGGTTGTGTTGCACAAAATTTGGATATCACAGAAAAAGACATTTTAGAAGTCGCACGTGATGATGCGAATGCGACAAAGAGTGAATGTCAAAATGTTACAATCGAAAAAGATGGCAGTCATTATAATGTAAGCTTTGATACAACAAACGGATCTTACACTTATAAGATTGGTACAAATGGTATCATTCAAGATCGTAGTTATACTAAATCTGAAAATGCTGAAGAAGAAACAACGGCATCAACAGAAACAGAAAAAGAGACAAAGAAAAAAGAAACAAAAAAAGAAGAAGAAACGACAGAAGAAGAAACAAAAGAAGAAACAAAAGAAGAATCTACATCTTCATTTGATGAGAATCAGCAACAAGCCATCAATGCCGTACTGGGTAATATGGGTATGGTAGAAAGTGATGTAACAAATCTTACATGTACTCTTTCTGCAGATGGTACACAATATGAAGTTACTTGTAACACAGGTGACTACAATATTACTTCTATTGTTGATGCAGCAAGCTTCACAGTACTTTCTACGGCAATGTCTTAATACGAAACGAGCAAACGCTCGTTTCTTTTATTTTACACACTATTCGAGTATAAATACTCTTTATAAGCGTTTTAACACTCTAAGAACGAGTAACTATACACCAAAAAAAGTTTACAATAGAAGCATGAAAGTGAATAGTGAACATATAAAAACATTACGTTTAGAAAATAACTTAACCCAAGGTGATTTAGGTGATATCATTGGTAAGTCGCAACAATCTATAAGTAGATTAGAAAAAGAAAACAGGGATATCGAAGTGGATGAATTGTGCATTTTAGCTGATCATTTTAATGTTTCCACTGATTTTTTGTTGGGACGTACTGAAGTTAGAAATTCACCTGACTCGAAAGATATGTACGAACGATTACTTTTTGAAAACTATAGTGTTTTAAAAGATCTAAACAATTTAGATTTAGAAGATAAATCCCATCTATCAACCATAATCGCTAATATCATGCTTTTACTAGATCGATATATTAAAAAATCCTAGAAATAATTTCTAGGATTTTTTTCTATTCATTTGTCAAATCTTCACCAAAATATTTTTCTGAAATTTTAGCTAAAGTACCATCCTCACGCATTTCCTTTAATGCTTTATTAATTGCCTTACGCAAAGATTTATTGTCTTTACCCTTTTTCATTGGGATCGCATAAGGCGTTGCTTCTTCGGACTCAGATACAATTTTAAATGAATCTGAACCTGTCGTATTTAAATAATCATTAATCGATGTTGCCGCATTGATTGTCGCATCGACACCACCATTCTTAACTAAATCCATACACTTTGTTAGATCATCCACACCTTGTACATCAGCACCATATTGTTCACCTAATTCCATATATGTTGAGCCAATAGAATTTGCGGTCGTTTTTCCATTTAAATCCTCAAACGAAGTAATATCTGTATTGTCTTTATTCACAACTAAAACAGTATGATCATAGGCATAAGGATCTGAAAAATTAAATTTCTTTTCTCTTTCCTCTGTAACATCTACACCATTAACAACGATATCATACGTTCCTGTATCAAGTCCTGTTAATAATCCATCCCAAGGTCCTTCTACAATTTCTGCTTTTACTCCAATACGTTTCGCAATATTCTTTGCGACCTCTACATCTAAACCAACTAGCTTATCCTTTTTATTATGATAAGAAAAAGGTTGCCAATCACCTTCAAGGCCGACCACAATTTTTCCTTCCGATTTTATTTGTGCCAAATGATCTTGTGATTCATTACTAGCACATCCAACCAAGCTAAACCCCAATACTCCAGCTAAAATAAAACTACATAACTTCTTCATAATCCTTTTTAATCTCCCTTCTTAAAAATTCTTTTGTCCTTTCTTCTTTTGGATTTTCAAAAAAATCTTTTGAATTTCCTTCCTCAACAATTTTTCCGTTTTCAATCAAAATTACACGATTAGAAACGTTTTGCGCAAAAGACATCTCATGCGTAACCACCATCATGGTCATGCCTTCATTTGCCAAATCTCTAATAACACTTAATACTTCACCAATTAATTCAGGATCCAATGCACTTGTGGGTTCATCAAAATAAATAATTTCCGGATTCATAGCCAAGGCTCGTGCAATCGCAACACGCTGTTGTTGTCCACCCGATAAAGCTGACGGATAATGATCTGCCCAATCTTTAAGTCCAACTTTTTGTAACATTTCAAATCCAATTTTTTCTGCTTGTTCTTTTGACATCTTTCTAGCCAATGTTAATCCTAAAGTTACATTTTCCAAAGCTGTCTTATTCGCAAATAAATTGTAATTTTGAAACACAAAACCCGTCTTTTGACGAATATCTCCAATTTCTTTTTTTGAAATGTTAGCAAATGCGTAGTGTTGATCATCAAAAACAAATTCGCCTTGATCTGCCGTTTCTAAAAAATTTAAACATCTTAGTAATGTTGTTTTTCCTGATCCACTCGGACCTAAAACTGCGATCACATCCCCCTTATTGACGGTTAGATCTATACCATTCAAAACAGATAACGAACCAAAGGCTTTGTGTATATTTTTCACTGATAAAACCGACATTCTCTTACCCCCAATAACTTAATTTCTTTTCACACCAAGATTGAACCCAAGTAAGAATCGTACAGAAAATTAAATAGACAAGAGCCACTTCAATATATAGCTGCATGAATTGATATGTTCTTCCTGCAATTCTTTCTGTCTGCATAAACATTTCAGTTACAGTTATGTTTGCAGCTAAGGATGTATCCTTTACTAATGAAATCAAGTTGTTGAAAAGAGATGGAAAAGCTGAACGAAAGGCTTGTGGTAAAACAATATGTATCATAATTTGTACATAGCTTAATCCCACACAATAACCTGCCTCCATTTGTCCCTTTGGAACACTTTCGATAGATCCACGAATTGTCTCTGCACAATATGCTCCTGTATTTAAAGAAAATACAATAATTGCTGCTACAATCGCACTTATACGAATGCCAATAGATTGCATTCCAAAATACATAATAAACAATTGTACAAGCATGGGCGTTCCTCTAAAAATCCAAATATAAAATTGTACAATTCGGCGTGCAACTGGAATTTTTGCGTATTGAATCAATGCACAAACAACAGCCAAGATCATCGCAAAGAAAAAGGATATCAAAGCAAGTGGTATCGTCATCATAATTCCTGAAACAAATATTTTAGGAAAGGACTCTACTAACAATGCGTATATATCAGACATGTGATCACTCCTAATCAATTGATGTGTATATCATACACCATAAAGCTAACTTTAGGCCAAGCAAGTGCCCAAAAAAAGAAGACTCAATCTAATGAGCCTTCATATATTCAAAGTATTCTTTACCAACTTGATCTCTTTTCCATCCACTAACAATTTTATATCCTGGATATGAGAATACAATTTCGCATAGTGTTTCTACAAGCATTCCTGTAAACGCACATACAAAACATTGAACCAATGTCCAACCAAAGAATTGGTGGGAAACGATCAAAGCGAAAACTAAGTTATCACAGAACTGACCAATAGCGGTTGATAGATAAGAGCGTAATGCGTAAGATTTAAAGTTACCTGAATCATGGCTTGCCTTACCTAAAAGAGCATTTGTATAGTTATTTACAATGGCTGAAACAATAAAGGCAATCGTACTACCTAAAAGTACATACCAAGTTCCACCGATTGTACTATCTAATGCTGCATTGATCACATCTTGAGCGCCATCCACATAAGAAGCACCCCATACACCTGAAATCACACTGGCAACGAAGAAAATCACACACATTCCCAAGTTAACAAGCACAGCAACGATTGAAGCTTGTGTCGCTGCTTTAGGACCAAAATGCTTCGTGATGACATCCATACTTAGAAATGACATCCAGGAAACGATAATTCCACAATCTAGAGCCATAAAGCTAAATGGTAAATTTACACTTTTGTTGGCTAAAAGATTCATTGTCACAACTGAGACAACAAACAATGTCATTGTGATGCTAGGAATGTTTCTCATCAGCACCTTAATCTCTGCTACTTCCGTTTTTAATTTATTCATTTGTATATCCTCCTGTTTTTTTAAAGATGGTTGGGAAGCAAAACATCTTTACTACAAAACGTGACTATTATAGCACAGTCTCTCTAGGCTTGACAAAAAGTAAAAATAATTCAATAATACTCCTAAAGTTGACTTTAGGAGGTATTTTATGTTTTCAATAGGACAAGTTTCACAAATGTTTGATCTACCCATCTCTACATTACGTTATTATGATAATGAAGGTTTATTTCCGAATCTTAAAAGAATTTCAGGAGTAAGAAAATTCGATGAATCAACCATCGCAACCCTTCATTTAATAGAGTGTTTAAAACAATCCGGACTCGAAATTAAAGATATCAAACAATTTATTGAATGGACGCAACAAGGTCCTTCCACATATCAAAAAAGATTAGACTTGCTCCAGAAACAAAAAGAACAAGTGGATATCGAAATGAAAAAGCTTAAAAAAACACAGGCTATGTTGGAATTTAAATGTTGGTACTACCAAACTGCCATTCATGATGGCAATGAAGCTCATATTCATGATATGTTGCCAGATCATCTTCCAAAAGACATTCAAGCCTTATATGATGAGGCACATAATGACGATTAAGCTTTACGAACAAGATGCCTATCAAATTGAATTTGATGCACACGTTCTCTTTCAAGCCAAACAAGAAGGCAGTTATGATATTGTTCTAGATCAAACTGCCTTTTTTCCAGAAGAAGGTGGACAAACCTGTGATCAAGGAACATTGAATGGAATCCATGTGATTGATGTTCAAATAAAAAAAGGCATTATTCATCATTATACAAAAGAAAAAATTGAATCTATTGTTCATGGAAAGATTGATTGGAAACACCGCTATTCCAACATGCAAAATCATACTGGAGAACATATCTTATCTGGCCTCATGCACAGTCAATATCAACTCAACAATATTGGCTTTCATTTAGGAACAAACGAAATTACTGCGGATTATGATGGCTTTTTAAATGATGAACAAATACAAAATATAGAACAAAAAATAAATGAAATCATACAAGAAAATCATAAAGTAAAAGCCTACTACTTAGATGATTACACAAATGTTGAATATCGAGCCAAACTTGATATTTCTAAGCCTAGACTCATTGAGATTGCAGGTATCGATCTTTGCGCCTGTTGTGCACCTCATGTACATAGTACAAGTGAAGTAGGAATTTTTAAAATCATCAAATCCACGAAAATCAAACATGGTACTCGTCTTTATTTTTTATGTGGAAGCTTAGCCTATCAAGATTACGCTTTAAAGCATAATGAAATAAAAAATATTTCAAACGCTTTATCAGCAAATCCTTATAAAACGAGTGATCATGTTCAAAAACTTCTTGATGAAAACTATAAATTAAAGATGGAAATCAAATCTCTTCATAAACAAAGAATTGATGATAAAAGCATTCCTTACCAAGAAAATCACATTGTATTTGAAGAAGGTTTAGATAGAGAAACGCAACTTTATTATTTTAACCGTTTACTTGAAAAAGCAAACAAGAATGTACTTTTAATTTCTGGTAATCGTTTTATGACCAATAATCTAGAAACTCTTGCAGAATATAAGTATCGTGGTGGTGGAAAGAATGGTTTCTATCAAGGAACAATCCTGTTGGATCAAAACAACACTTTTTAATATCCATCTTTACTTACTTTCAATATCAGCACCTAAACGAGACGTTACGAGCTTCATGCACCTTTTCGCATGAGCTAAATGGAGTGGGTGCTTTTTAAATGTATTTAAAGCATCCAAATCTTTAAATTCAGAATAGAACACTAAATCATACGCATTCGATTCTAGATTGGTATCTATTTCTACCTGCAATAATCCATCAATTGCTTTTAATGTTTGTACAGATTGTTTTAGCTGAACCAAAGCTTCTTTTTCTTGATGGTTATTTTTCACTTCATTCGTATACTTCCATAACAATATATGTCGAATCATAATTCAACCTCCCTACAATTCATAAACAATTGTTCAATCTTTTCTTGTGTTAGCACAATCAATCGATGATTGGCATCATAATAATGATATTGATCGATACTATCCAAAAAATCCTTATATGGAATACATTTTGTATCCAAAACCGCAAGCCATCGATCCACCTGACAAAAGGTATCAGGCTCAACAGGAAGAATCGTTGGTAAATTCGCTCCAATCGCAAACATACCTGTTCGAATTCCATGTATATCATAGATTCGTGGAGCTGCATAATAGGCATCCATCTGCTGTTTCGAATGAAGATAGTTCCCAAACAAATCTAAATCCGTTTGGAAATAATCCAACTCCCTCTTCCCTATAGATATAGGATGGAGGACTCCATAAATCGTAAAATAGGAATCCGTCTCTTTTTCCATTAAATCCCTTAATGCATCCGCACTCGTTCTTTTGTCATAGGCCATAAGTAAGTCAATATCGTTTACACTCACATATTCCATATCCCTAACAAATTCATCTTGTTCCATAAATTCACAATAAAGTTTGATTAAATAATAAAACAATTGAATCTCATCCATACTTGTAGGAAAAGACAAACGTAACCAAATATCATGATTCTCAATATACAGTTCAATACCTCTTTGAAGATAGGCCCGATCAAATAAAAGAGTATGCCTGGAAATTTGATTTGGAATCAAACGATTGTTCTCATCCACACTTCCAAAGGCAAGATGGGACATATGCACTAAATCTTCTATTGTGAATTTTTTTCTTTTAAAAAATCCTTTTTGCTCAATACAAACATCACAAGCCATACCATCACCCAATTTCTATACCTATAGTATAATACAAATTCAATCATGAAAGCGCTATACAATAAGGTTAGACTTACGAAAAAATTGAAAACGTTTACTTGTGAAAAATTCGTTGATTTGTGAAAAACATCGGAGTAAAATGACTAAAGTTAGAAAGAATGAAGGTTAAACCCGCAAGAAACGCTACGGATTTATGGCCGGCTTTCTTGCCTTTTGTTTTTTCTAGGAGAGGAGGAACATCGTCAACAAAAATGGAAGAATTTACCAATGAACTGTTAGATCAGTTAAACGCGAATACAGCATTCACAATTGGTCCATTTGAAATTAGCGAATCCGTCGTTGTCACATGGATTATTATGGCTGTATTGATTGTGCTTTCAATCTGGCTAACCCGAGGATTGAAGGTGCATAACCCCAGCAAGAAACAGGTCGTCGTCGAAATGATTGTATCTTGGCTCGATTCATTTACTCAATCTATGTTAGGTGAAAACGCAAAGGAATATAGTGGCATAATTGCGACTTTATTAATCTATATAGGCTTTTCAAACATTATTGGAGTATTTGGATTTAAGCCACCTACAAAAGACATGAACTGTACGATTGCCCTATCTTTAATCAGTATATTCCTTATTGAAATGAGTGGAATACGAGCTAAAGGTAGAAAGGGTTGGTTAAAAAGCTTTACACAACCGATTGCGATTGTTACTCCAATCAACATTTTAGATTTAGTAACAAGACCCTTATCGTTGTGTATGCGACTATTTGGAAATGTACTCGGTGCATTCGTTATTATGGAATTAATTAAAATGGTTGTTCCCGTATTCATTCCAATGGTATTTAGCCTATATTTTGATTTTTTCGATGGCATGATACAAGCCTATGTCTTTGTATTTTTGACATCACTATTTATTGCGGAAGCAACAGAAACAGAATAAACATTTTAGGAGGAAAATTATATGAGTTTAACAGCATTAGGAGTAGGAATGTGTGCATTAGCCGTTATCGGTGGAGGACTAGGAATTGGTATCGCAACAAGCAGTGCCGTAAAAGCCATCGCCCAACAACCTGAGGCCGATTCAAAAATCCAACGTAATCTATTGTTAGGTGCTGCCTTAGCTGAAGCCACAGCCATCTACGGATTCGTATTAGGTATTTTAATTATCTTAATGGTTAAGTAGAAAGGGTTCATTCTATGTTAAGAATCGATTCCAATATTATTTGGACAATAATCAACCTATTGATTCTTTACTTTTTTATGATGAAATTTCTATTTAAACCTGTACGCAACATTATTAATCAGCGTAACGAAGAGATTAATGCATCGTTTAAAGATGTAGAGAATCAAAAAAAGCAAGCTCAACAACTTAAAGAGCAAGCCGACCAACAACTTCAAAACATGAATGTCTTATGTGATGAAAAACTAGCAAGTGCCAAAGCACAGGCAAGTCAAGAGTATGAAAGAATCATTGCGGATGCCAATGCGAAATCCAATGAAATTCTTGAAAACACGCGTAAACAAACACAAGAAGTTGCCAAGGCTGAACAGGCAAAAGCACAAGCAGAAATTGCGAATATGATTGATGTTGCCTCTAAAAAGATCACCGATCAAAAGAGCGATGAAAAATTATATGACGATTTCTTTAAGGAAATGGAATAAAGGATGGTGCATATGACAGAAAAGAATATACAAGCAACTTTGCGCTGTGTGACACGTCCAAATGAAACACAAGCTGAAAAATTTAAAACTTTTATTAAAAACAAATACAATAGCGATGATATTGAATTAAATATTCAAATTGATGCATCTGTTCGTGGCGGATTTATCTTAACTGTTGGAAACGATGAATATGACTGGTCCACACGTTCTAGACAAGAACAATTGTCCGATCAAATCAAAGCTGCAAGAGATAAAGCCCTTCAAATGAAAAAAGACGGAACTCTTATGAGCATTTTAAAAGAGGCCATCGAACAATTTGAAGCGCAATCCCAACAAAATGAAGTGGGATATGTAGAAACTGTAGGAGATGGAATCGCCACTCTATCTGGACTTGACCATGCGATGTATGGGGAAGTTGTTGTCTTTGAAAACGGAACCAAAGGAATGGTTCAAGACATTTCAACGGATGGAATTGGCGTTATCCTATTTGATCAAGAAGGTACAATTGGACAAGGTACGAAAGTATCCCGTACAAAACTACAAGCCGGTATCCCTGTTGGAGATAATTTCTTAGGAAGAGTTGTCGATCCATTAGGAAACCCAATTGATGGACAAGGTCCTATTGAATCGACTGAAATTCGTCCTGTTGAAGAGCCTGCCCCAAGTATTATTGATCGTAAGCCTGTTACAACTCCGCTTGAAACAGGTATCCTATCAATCGATGCGATGTTCCCTATCGGTAGAGGGCAACGTGAATTGATTATCGGAGATCGTCAAACAGGTAAAACTTCAATTGCCTTAGATACGATTTTAAATCAAAAAGGAAAAGATTGTATTTGCATCTATGTTTCGATTGCCCAAAAGGCATCTACCGTTGCCAATTTGGTCAACACATTAAAGAAAAATGGAGCTTTGGACTATACGATTGTCGTTACTTCTACAGCAGCCGATAGTGCAAGCTTACAATATATTGCCCCTTATTCAGCCACTTCATTAGCCGAATACTTTATGCACAATGGAAAAGATGTACTCATTGTCTATGATGATTTATCTAAGCATGCGGTTGCTTATCGTACAATTTCATTGTTGTTAGGAAGAAGTCCTGGTCGTGAAGCCTATCCTGGAGATGTATTCTACTTACATTCTCGTCTATTGGAAAGAAGCTCACGTTTATGTGATGAAAAGGGTGGAGGCTCTATTACAGCGTTACCAATCATTGAAACTCAAGATGGCGATGTAAGTGCCTATATTCCAACAAACGTTATTTCTATTACAGATGGACAAATCTTCTTAGAAAGTGATCTATTCTTTGAAGGTCAAAGGCCTGCCGTAAACGTTGGTTTGAGTGTTAGCCGTGTTGGTGGTGCTGCACAGACTAAAGCTATGAAAAAGGCTTCTGGATCTTTACGTATTAATTTGGCCCAATATCGAGAAATGAAAGAATTCACCCAATTCTCTTCGGATTTGGATGAGTCTACGAAGAAACAATTGAATCATGGACAAATTTTAATGGAGCTTTTAAAACAACCATTAAATCATCCTATGGCTCAAAGTGATCAAATCTTATCATTAGTCATTGCGGATGCGGACTTATTTAGTGGTGTAGATATTGAAAATCTAAAAGAAGATCAAAATCAATTGCTCGCATGGATCAATGAAAAACATCCAGAATTTGCGAGTGAAATCAACACGACAAAGGTTTTGGATGACAATTTAAAATCTCGTATTATCAAGGCAGCAAAAGAATATCGAGGAAACTAGATATGTCTCAAATCAAAGAAATCAAAGATAGAATGAATGGAATTCAATCCACAATGAAAATCACGAAAGCTATGTATATGATTTCTTCTACAAAAATGAATACAGCCAAACAAAGCTTGGCCAATACAGAACCCTACTTTTATACATTAAGAAAGGTGATTCTTACTATTTTAAAGAGTCTTCCCGAAGATTTTCACCATCCTTATTTGGATGAAAGAAAATCGATAGATGTAGAAAATCAAAAAATCGCCTACATTTGTGTAACGGGCGATAAAGGTTTGGCTGGTTCATACAATCATAATGTCTTAAAAATTACAGAACAATTGATCAAACACAATAAAAACAGCCAATTATATATGATTGGTGAGGTGGGACGTCAATATTTTTTAAGAAGACATACTCCGATTGAGGAAAACTTTTTATACACAGCCCAAAAGCCAACATTACCTCGTGCAAGACAAATTGCGAGCAAGATGTTAGAGCTTTTCTTTAATAAACAAATTGATGAACTGTACATCATTTATACAAAGATGAATTCAAAAAATCAATTTGAACCCGATATCGAGCAATTGCTCCCTTTAAACCGTTTGGACAAAGGGGTTGAAGTTGCTGGATTGCGAAGTGATATTCAATTTCAATTGGATCCAAGTCCTGAAGAATTGTTGAATACTGTTATTCCAGATTATTTAGCTGGATACATTTATAGTGCATTGGTTGAATCGTTTGCGGCCGAAAATTTTGCCCGTATGCAGGCGATGGATTCAGCCAATAAAAATGGAGAAGAATTATTGTCAAGCTTGTCTTTACAATACAATCGTGAAAGACAGGCAAGAATTACGCAAGAAATTACAGAGGTTGCCGGTGGAGCGAAGGCTCGTAAGCAACAAAAAGAAAGGAGTGCACAAGCCACATGCAAATAGGAAAAATCACACAAGTAATGGGGCCTGTTGTCGATGTTCACTTTGATGAAACACCTCTACCCTTTATTAATACCGCTTTACAAGTAGACAATCATGGAAAAAAAGCCATCATGGAAGTGACACAACATATCGGTCATGATACCGTTCGTTGTATTATGATGTCACCTAGTGAAGGTTTACAAAGAGATATGCCTGTCCTTTCTCAAGGTATGGGAATTGAAGTGCCAGTAGGTACACAAAACTTAGGACGTTTATTTAATGTGTTAGGCGATACAATCGATGGAAAGGAAGCCATTGAAACCGATACATATTGGGCCATTCATAGAAAGCCGCCTAAATTTGAAGATCAATCTCCTGTTACTGAAGTATTGGAAACAGGTATTAAGGTTATTGACTTACTTGCCCCTTATGCTAAGGGTGGAAAAATCGGATTATTCGGTGGTGCTGGTGTAGGTAAGACCGTATTAATCCAAGAACTAATTCGTAATATTGCTAGTGAACATGGTGGATATTCCATCTTTACAGGTGTTGGAGAAAGAAGTCGTGAAGGAAATGACTTATATACTGAGATGAGCGAGTCTGGTGTTATTGAAAATACAGCCTTAGTATTTGGTCAAATGAATGAGTCTCCGGGAGCTCGTATGCGTGTTGCCGAAACAGGACTTACAATGGCTGAATATTTTAGGGATGTAGAACATAAGGATGTCTTATTGTTTATCGACAACATCTTCCGTTTTGTTCAGGCTGGTAGTGAAGTATCTTCTTTATTAGGACGTATGCCTAGTGCGGTAGGATATCAGCCTACACTAGCCAATGAGATGGGACAGCTTCAAGAGCGTATTGCCTCTACAAAAAATGGATCTGTTACATCTGTTCAAGCCGTATATGTACCAGCTGATGATTTAACCGATCCAGCTCCTGCTACAACGTTTGAGCATTTGGATGCGACAACCGTACTTTCAAGAAAGGTTGTTGAACAAGGTATCTATCCTGCGGTAGATCCTCTTGAATCAAGTTCAAGAATTTTACAAGAAGATATTGTAGGAAAAGAACATTACCAGACGGCACAGCGTGTTTTACAATATCTTGAAAAGTACAAAGAGTTACAAGATATTATCGCAATTTTAGGTATGGAAGAATTGTCCGATGAAGATAAGACCGTTGTTGCCAGAGCGCGTCGTTTACGTAACTTTATGGCACAACCGTTCCATGTTGCCGAACAATTTACTTCAATTCCAGGAAAATATGTCCCTTTACAAGATACAATCAAGGGCTTCAAAGCAATTCTTGATGGAGAAATGGATCAATATCCAGAGGCTGCCTTCTTCAATGTAGGTACGATTGAAGAGGTTGTTGAAAAAGCGAAAGAAGTATAGTTATGGCTGCTTTGTTTGACTTACAAATTCTTGCGAGTGATCATGTGTTTTATGATGGCAAAGCGCAAGTTTTAACCATTCATACGCCAATTGGCAGTAAACAATTTCTAGCTAACCATGTCAATACGATTTTTGCGATTACGCCTGGTGAATTAAAAATTCGTAAAGAGGATGGTGAAGAAATCGTTGTCGTCGGTGGTATGGGTACTATGGTTTTTGCGAATAATAAAGCCGAAGTTTTAGTAGATACATGTGAAACCCAAGAAGAATTGGATGAAAGGCGTGCCAAAGAGGCTTTGGAAAGAGCAAAAGAAAGAATGCGTCAGAAACAGTCACAAAGAGAGTATCAAATGTCTCAGATGGCGATGGCTCGTGCTTTAGCTCGTCTACAATTCAAAGATAAACAGATACATTAATAGGTTGAGAATCATTCCCAACCTATTTTTTTATATTGTACAAATGGCATACAATGGTATATTTTCCATCCATCCTTGATTGACATATTTTAAAGTAGAAAAACGGATAGCTTTTTGGCAATGGTATTTATCATAATAGGCTTTCAAACTTTTAGAATGAATTTTCCCTTCTGCCTTTACTTCAATAGGAACTACCAAATCTTCTATTTGAATCAAAAAATCCTGTTCAAACGTTGATTTCTCTGTTCCATAGTAATAAGGTGTATATTCTGTATCAGAAATAAGTTGTTGCAAAACATATTGCTCCGTCAATGCACCTTTAAATTCAACAAAAATAGAATTACTCTCTAAAATCGTTTTTGCGGGTAAATCACTAAGTGCTCCTAAAAGGCCAACGTCTACCATAAAAAGTTTATATGCGGTTAAATTTATATAGGCTTTTATCGGTAAATGAGGCTCATTAACTCGATTTACCTTGTGTATAAGTCCACTATCCATTAACCATTGAATCGCAATCTCAAAATCGCTACTTCTTGCGCCTTTTTTAATCTGTCCAAAAAAGAATTTCTTATTTTCTTTCGCTAATTGAATAGGAATGGATTGCCACACCATACGAACTCGTGGAAGCGTTCTTTCATCGATATGTTTCCCAAAATCCAATTCATATTGTTTTAAAATATCATTCTGGATATGTCGAACTTCTTTATAATCTTTATTATTTCTAAACGCATCGACCGCTTCTGGCATTCCACCTACATAATAATAATTCTTTAACCAAAATAAATATTTATCAGAAAAATGGTCAATAAGTGAAAAATCTTTTGTGTTTAATGCATCTACCAATCCCTTTTCATCCATCGCATACAAAAATTCTCTAAAATTCAAGGGATATAAATCCAGCATATCTACTTTTCCAACAGGATACGAAATCCCTTCGTGTATCGCAACACCCAATAAAAATCCTGCCGCAACCACATGATATTCTGGAGCATCTTCACAAAAATATTTTAAAGATTCTAAAGCTTTTGGAACATTTTGAATTTCATCTAAAATAATTAAAGTATCATTGGGCGTAATTGTAACAGAAGATTCAATGCTTAAATCCATTAAAATCCGTTTGACATTAAAATCCATTTCAAACACATCATTCATTCTTCGATTATTATAAAAAGAAATATATGCCACTTTCTCATAATGTTCTTTTCCAAACTCCCTCATAAGCCAAGTTTTTCCTACTTGCCTAGCTCCCATTAAAATCAAAGGTTTACGATTTTTCTTATTTTTCCACTCTTTTAATGCATTCATTGCCATTCTATACATAAATATCACCTACTTACATAAGTAATATTACACTTTTTCCGACATACTTTCTATATAAATCCACATTTTTTCCGACATGATTTAGGTAAAACTCAACACTTTTTCCGACATGACATAAAAAAATACATCATTTATGCAAAGCTTTCATGATTCTTTTTGCCTCTTCTACATCCTTTAAATATAGATCTGAATTATAAAGAACCGGAACATCGGATACATAAATAGCTAAATCATCATTGATTTTAATCCCCACATATAATTTGGGCTCCATTGCACTAAAGAATGAAGTTCCTGGAATCACTTGATGTAAGAATGGCTTTGTCTACCCTTTAAAACTTGCTTGTTCTAAACATAATGTAATCTTCTGAATATCCTTTATATTATAGGTTCCAATCGTTCCTTTCTTGATTGTAAATGTATTGTTTTCAATTTCTACAATTTGATTTTCCATATTTCCTCCGACTTAATAAATTAAGTATACATGTATTTTTCTACGAGTAATGCTTTAAGCACTACATAAACTGAAGAGTATTTACTACTGGAACAATCATCGAACAAACAAGTAAAACTATGTGATTCACAAAATTTTACCTTTACTTTTCTAGCCAAAAATCCATAATCCCAACAATACCAATACAAACAAGATTCCCATTACAATCATGCCTTTAGAATATTCAACCATAGATTGATGCGACTCATTTAAATGTTGATTGTCTAAATTTAATTTTTTGATAATCTTTCTGTATTTATCATTCATATTATCCACCCGGAGCTTGTATTATCTCTTTTGCCTTTTTAATATCTTTTAAATATAGTTGAACGAAGTTTTCTGGAATCACTTTAAACTTGTGATTTATATTGTAATATCTTTTTGATACTAAATGTATTTCTGTTATCTATTATTTAATAATTGAATATCGTACGGTTTGCTTTCTTCTACCTCAACTAAGATATATTCATTGTCATCTTCATCCAATGAATATGGAGTTCCTGCATCAGTTGATCTATAAGTTAAAGTATAATTTACTTTATCTGTATAAAATCCTTGAGCCGTGCGAGTTAGTGTCACAACATATGTTTCCGTTTTTCCAGTATAAGATTTTCTCGTTTGTTTAGGAATAATAGAACCTGCAACAGCGGAGTTTGATGATTTGCACGAGATACCTGAAAATGATAAATCAGAAATACTCGTTAAATTATTTGAATTATTGTATGTTAATCCTGCGGTAGCACGGAAAGAATAACTAAAACTATATGCAGACCAAGAAAATGAACCACTAACATTTTTCCCTACTAATTTTCTTCCATAAGCAAACATTGGCATTACACATAGTAATAATGTTAAAATCATTGACGTAAATATATATATAAATTTCTTATTTTTTAATTTCATATTTCCTCCTGGTTTTTAGATAAAATAAATTAAATATACATAAAATGCTCAAAGTTATTAAAGTATACATATCCAAGTTTTTAGTCAATATAAAGTAAATCGTTACCGTAAATTCGATTATAAAAGTTTGAATACAATTTACATTCACAATGCCAAGACCATCTTCAAAAATATAACAAGAATAAATTTTCTTGTACTTAAACTTTCTGCATTTATATTCCAATAAGACAATATTTAAAACAAAGATAAATGCAACCATTACAATAAATAAACCCATTTGTTTTGACTTAAAAAATGAAAAACATAGTATCAATAAGGTTTGTATAAATAGATGATAATTACTATTTAGTTTCTTTAATAAATTTGCTGATTTCATGATTCGATGTATCTCCAACTAATTGACTCACTATATTTTTCTTTTTTTGATAACGTTATCTCTAATTCTTTTATATCATCTATTATTTTTTGCAATCGTTATTTTTATTTTTAATAATTAGATTTTTTTACTTATACATGCTATTATATACCCAGAAAAGAGATAAATAATGCAATTAACAAAAAGAGAAGATCAAGTAATGAGAGTTCTTTGGAACTCTGACAAACCATTATCAGCTAGTGCAATTAAAGAACAAATGAAGGAAGATGTCAGTATTTATACAATTCAGCAAGTGCTTCAAAAGCTTTTGAAACAAAAATATATTAAAGTCGATTGAATTGTTCAACAAGACAAAGCTCTAATGAGAGAATACGTACCTCTAATTTCACAAGCTGAACACATTAAAAAATTTATAAATATGAAGACAAACTTTGATTTGGCAACCCATTTCATTAATGAAAGTGAAGATTTAGAATCTATTCTTCAATTAGAAAAAATGATTGAAGAAAAAATCAAAAATCTAAAATAACTTTATGCGAATTTCTTCATCTTCCATATTTATAACTTTTATTATCAGTACAATAATGATTATTATTTAAAAAACAAAAGAAACTATCATTTCTTTAGAATTGATTTTTTGTCTATACTTGGAACAATTATCTTCTTACGATTATTATTTCCTTTAGAATTCATTTTTACATTCACATTAGAAGCCCCGATTATTATGAATCCTATTCAAGCTCTATTTTTAACACCTATTTATAAAAATATGTTATTTAATCAATTCCTGCTTTTAGCATGGATCATTGTATCCATCCTACTATTCTTTCACTATATTTTTGTTCTTTGTAAGCTAAATAAGAACACAGAAAAAATAATTTCCATCTCTCGTAGACTTGAAGACATGAATTGTGAGTATCCTATTTATCAAACAAATTTTGTGAATGTACCTACAATATTTGCGACTAAAAAAACTATATTTTTACCTGAACTAGATTACTCAAGTCAAGAATTAAATGATATATTGGTTCATGAAACACAGCATATAAATAATCATGATTTACTGATTAAACAACTCATTAATATTCTCTCCATAATCTACTGGTGGAATCCTTTCGTATATATGTATAAAAGCTAAATACAATTACTTCTTGAGATGCGAGTTGATAGTAAGTTTACTGACACACTAACAACTCAACAATCTCTTTTATATACTCAAAGCCTTGTTTCTATTCAGAAAAAAACTATTTTCAAAAACCCCAAGAAAAATAGATCTTTATACACAAATTTTATCGATGAAAATGAAAATGTATTAACGTACCGTATTCGCTACTTACTTGAAAATAATTTTAAGCATAAAACCAATAAGCTATTCTTATGTACACTTTTTATACTGCCATTTCTTGCCAATTCAGTTATTTTAGAAGCCAGTTTCAAGCTAGAAAATAACGATGAATACTATGAAGCAACCGATTTTAAAGATGGATATATCACAAAAGAAAAAGACGGATCCTACATTCTACATTTCGATGGAATGGATGCGATTATTGAAAGTCCAAAATCCTCCGAATTTAAAGATTTACCAATATTTGATACCTCGAAAGAAAGTGACTAAATGAAAAAAATATTATTTGCGATTTCTATATCTTTTTTATCTTTGTTTACAACACCTACAATATTATATGCTCAGCAAAATAATACAATCCAGCCAATAGCGGATATAAAAATATGGAAATACAAAGCAATTAAAGGTAGATTACACAAACGCTTATGGAACAAAACACAAAATAAATGGGAAACGGAATGGATTCCAGTCTAAAAAAAAGAAGGTGAATTACTCACCTTACTTAGACATTGTCTCTTCAATCAATTTATATGTTTCTTTTGGATTCTCACTCTTTGTGATTAAATGGCCAACAACAATATAATCATTTTTTTAATCTAAATTTTCACCATTAGATTTAATTACTTCTTTATACCAATAAAAAGACTTTTTCCTTATTCTCTTTAAAGATCCATTTCCAGAATCATCCATATCTACATAAATAAATCCATATCTTTTTTTCATTTCTCCCGTTCCAGATGAAACAAGATCAATACATCCCCATGGAGTGTAACCTATTAAATCAACTCCATCTAATTCCACAGCATCTTTCATAGCTTGAATATGTTGACGAAAATAGTCAATGCGATAATCATCTTCTATCTTTCCTTCTACCACTTCATCTTTTGCTCCAAATCCATTCTCTACAATAAACATAGGTAAGTGATAACGCTCGTAGATTTGACATAAAGAAATTCTAAGTCCTAGAGGATCAATCGACCATCCCCAGTCACTTGTTTTTAAGTATGGATTTTTATATGCTAAAACTTGATTGCCCTCTGTTCTTTCTGCACTTGAATCACTACTTGATACTGTTGACATATAATAAGAAAACCCAATATAATCAACCGTACCATTTTTTAGTGTTTCATCATCCTCTTTTTCTTTTCTTATCGTAATACCTAAACGCTCAAATTCTTTAATTTGGTATTGTGGATAATAGCCCTTGCATTGGACATCCATAAAAAACTCTTTTTTTCTGTTTTCTAAAATGGATTCATATACATCATCTGGCTTACAAGACATTGGATAAGCAGGAATATAGGATACCATCATTCCAATTTTAAAATTTGGATTTATAGTATGCCCTAATTGCACAGCTTTTGCACTTGCGACCATGATATGATGTAAAGCTTGATACCGATGCTCAGAATCATTACTATGAATTCCTATTTGTGTCCATGAACGCAAGAAATTAATCTCATTAAAGGTCATCCAATATTTCACTTTATCTTTAAAGATAGTAAAAATCGTTTCACAATAATATAGATAATATTCAATCACTCTTCTCGAATACCATCCATCCATCGTATCAGCCAATGCCATTGGTATATCAAAATGATTTATAGTAACTACTGGCTCTATATCATACTTCAACAATTCATCAATCACATCTATATAAAACTGTAATCCTTCTTGATTCAATTCTTTATTTCCTTTTGGAAAGATGCGAGACCACAAAAACGATAATCTGAAACATTTAAATCCCATCTCAGAAAAAAGTTGAATATCTTTTTTATAGTGGTGATAAAAATCAGTAGCTTGATGAGATGGATAATATTTAGATTCATCAATATAGCCGATGGCTCCATCAGGAATTGAATCTTCTTTTGTAACTTGTCCAATCGTTCCGTCTTTACGCTTAAACGTAACCATTCGAGGAACTTTATAAGCCCCACCTGTAACAGCATCTAACGTAGACAGACCTCGTCCTCCTTCATCAAATCCACCTTCATATTGATTAGCCGCTGTAGCTCCTCCCCACAAAAAATTCTTTGAAAATGGCATTTTACACTCCTAAAACAATTTCATTATTTTGAATTTCTTTTTTATCTAACATTTTAATTTCTTTATTCGTCACAATGACAGCCGTAGTCATATCATATTTTTTAGAAAGTTCATTTAAATTAAAGTAGATTAAATCCTGACCACAAGCAACTTTATCCCCTTGCTTCACAAAAGCTTCAAAGTTACTTCCGTTTTCATTCACAGTATCCAATCCAATATGAATTAATATTTCAGTTCCGTCATTCCCTTTTAAACCAATCGCATGTTTTGTTGGAAATACCATTGTCACTTCTGCATCTATTGGTGCTTTCACAACATCATCACTTGGAATAACACCAAAGCCACTTCCCATAGCTCCACTTGAGAATGTTTCATCATTTATTTCACATAACGGAATCATCTTTCCATTTAAAGGTGAATGGAATCCTTCTTCTGCTGGCTTTACATTTTCACTTTTTTCAATCCCAAAGAAGAATGATAAAACCGCAGCTATCACAACAGACATCAAAGCACCAATAATAATGAACATAAAATTATCAGCTGTGTATGTAATGATTGTGAATAAACCGGGAGGAGCATATGCCATAGCCCCTGCATGAAAGAACGATAAGAATGCAGCAGAAATTGCACTTGCAATTAACGCAAATACGAATGGTTTTTTATGTTTTAAATTAACTCCATACATAGCTGGTTCTGTAATACCTAAAATAGCTGATAGAGCAGCAGATAGGGCAACTGATCTTTCCGATTTTGATTTTGTAGCCAAACCAACACCTAAAGCAGCTCCACCCTGTGCGAAGTTAGCAGTTAAAGCACTCACTAATAATGTAGATGTTCCAGTTTCGGCAATTTGTTGAATTTGAAGAGGAGCCAAAGCATAATGCATTCCCATCATTGTTAATAGAGAACGAGTTCCTCCTAATAATGCTGCGGCTACAAAACCTCCTATGTTGTAGAACCAATCCATAAATTGAGCAATATACGTTCCTAAATAAGATCCGATAGGTCCTAATACAATTAATTCAAACGGCACCATAATAAATAAAACAATCATGGACGTTAATAAAATCTTTAATCCATCTGGCACTAATTTATCGATTCTTTTATAAATTAAACTCAAAACCCATACAGACAAAATAATAGGGATTACCGTAGATTTATAGTTCACAAATAGAATAGGTAGCCCTAAAAAATTCATAGTAGAAGGACCACCAGATGATGCTGCAACAGCTCCATCCATAATTGTAGGATACATATAAGCTCCAGCTAAAGCTAAGGCCAAATATTCACTGACTTTAAATTTTCTTGCTGAACTTACAGCCAAGAAAAATGGGAAGAAATAGAAAATTAAATCACCAATCATTGTTAAAATCACAATAAAAGAATCAGTAGATTGCATCACATTTAAATTTGTCAATAAAGAAACAACGGATTTAAACATACCACAACCAATTAACACAGGTAATGTTGGAGCAAAAATACCAGAAATCGATTCAATCACTGCACTTATTTTCCCCTGTTTTTCATCTTTCTTTATAGGATTACCTTCTGTAACTGTTATCATAGACGAGATTTCATCAAATACACTTTGAACTTTTGCACCAATTACAACTTGGACTTGTCCACCCTTTTCTTGAGCGGTTAATACCCCAGGTAAATTTTTTAGTTGTTCTATATCTGCCTTACTATTATCTTTTAAATTAAATCTTAAACGCGTGGCACAATGTGTGAATACAGAAATATTTTCTTCCATTCCAACAAGTTGAATAATTTTTGTAGCCAAATCATGTAGTTCCATATACATTTTCTCCTTTTATCTTTTTAAGCTAGCTTCAATTTAATTTTAGTAATTTAGGTAAGCGCAAACAATGCGTTATATCTACTTGATTTATATCATTTCGTAAGATATTATGAAATTATGAATAAAGATCAATTAAATAAATTACTATTTAAATTAACAGACAATGAAAAAGAGTATAAAAAAAGGAGAAATTCGTTTTCACCTCGAATCTACTCACAGCCAAAAGCTTACATTAAAGGAAAAGAAGTATATATCCTTTATGGAAATGATTTAAAAACTCATAATATCGCCATTCGTAAAGATTCAAGATTCAGCTTTATGCCATTTTACACATATACATGCATAAACTTAAATTATATCTACTCTGGACAATGTACATATTTCATTAACGACAAAGAAATCTGTTTACATCAAGGAGACATTTGCATATTTGATAAAGGGACTGTGCGGACCAAAATGTCAACCGGCTATGATGATATCGTTATTAATATTATTTTTAAAGAAGAGTTTTTCAAAAGTTCGATACATATTATGAAAGAACAAAATCTACTCGCAAGATTTGTATCAAAAACTATGGAAATCAACACAAATCACGACAACTATATTATTTTTCATTCCAATAAAAGCGATAAGATCATTCACTTATTTGATGAACTATTATTTGAGTATTATGAAGAAAAAGTATATTCTGAACAAGTTATTCAAAGTTATCTATCCATCATTTTAATTGAATTATTGCGTTCATACCAAGAAAATAAAAATTCAATTTTAGTTCAATTTTCAAATAAAAAATCCGACAATATTTATCAAATAGTTTCCTACATTGAAAAGAATTATACAAATTGTACACTTCATGATTTAGCTGAAACCTTCAACTATCATGAAAAATATATTTGTGCACTTTTAAAACAAGTTTATGGTAAACCCTTCAAAGAAATCCAAACAGAATTCCGAATGAAATATGCCGAAAGATATCTTCTTCATTCTGACTTATCCATATATGAAATCGGCCAAAAAGTTGGATTTAATAATCAGAATCAATTTTATAAAATGTTTGAAAAATATTATGCTCTAACTCCCAAACAATTTCGAGATAAAAAAAGAAGATATCAATCGATATCTTCTACTTAGACATTGTCTCTTCAATCAATTTATATGTTTCTTTTGGATTCTCACTCTTTGTGATAGAACGACCAACAACGATATAATCACAGCCTTGCTCCTTGGCAAAAGCAGGAGTTGCCACACGTTTTTGATCATCCTTTGAATCACTAGCCAAACGAATACCAGGAGTCACGGTTAAGAAATCATTTCCACAAGCCTCATGAATGGCCTTAGCCTCATGTACAGAACATACAACACCATCAAGACCAGCTTCTTTGGCATTCTTTGCGTATTTGATAACACAATCAATAACTTCACCATCGATACCCAATTCATTATTCATAGCTTCTTTGGAAGTGGAAGTCAATTGAGTAACCCCAATACAAAGTGGACGTTTTCCATCTTTAGCTCCTTCATTCAAACCATCAATTGCCGCCTTCATCATTGCGATTCCACCAGCACAATGTACATTCACAATATCAACACCCAAGTTAGCTAAGTTTTTCATTCCACCCTTAACTGTATTTGGAATATCATGTAATTTAAGATCCAAGAAAATATGGTGACCCATTTCCTTAACAGTCTTTACCATCTCTAAACCACACGCATATGTAAGTTCCATACCAATCTTTACATAAATTGGTTCATCAAATTGTTTCAAAAAATCAACAACTTCTTCTTTACTTGAAAAATCAAGAGCTACAATTGTTCTACTCATCTCTAAAACTCCTTCCAACCGCATCTTTTATATTTTTATATCCATACTTTTCTAATATCCCAGGTAAATCTTCAATAATCTTTGGACATACATACGGATCCACAAAATTCTGTGCACCCACCTCAACAGCGCTAGCGCCCGCGTTTAAAAACTCTAAAACATCCTCAGCACAAGTGATGCCACCCACACCAATTACAGGAATGTTCACAGACTGTGCAACCTGATATACCATTCTTAAAGCTACAGGTTTAATGGCAGGACCCGAAAGACCACCTGTCACATTGGCAAGTAATGGTTTTCCTGTCTTCAAATTAATACGCATCCCCATGAGTGTATTAATCAACACAATACCATCCGCTCCCGCTTCTTCTACTGCCTTTGCAATCGCTACAATATCTGTAACATTTGGAGAAAGCTTTACATAAACAGGCTTTGTCGCTACCTCTTTACAAACCTTCGTTACATGGGCAGCTAATTCAGGCTTTGTACCCAAACCAATACCACCATGCTTCACATTCGGACATGAAATATTCAATTCATACGCCTTAATGACAGGCTGATCATTCAATTTTTGAATAACCTCAATATAATCCTCTTCACATGCCCCAGCCACATTGGCCATAATCTCTGTATCATATTGAGCTAAGAAAGGAAGTTCATTCTCAATAATTGAATCAACGCCCTTATTTTGTAAACCAATCGCATTCAACATCCCCATTGGAGTTTCCGCAATTCTTGGCGTAGGATTTCCAAAACGTTCCTTAGGTGTAGCCGATTTAATCGCAATACCACCCAAAAGACTTAAATCATACAATTCAGCATATTCCTTGCCAAATCCAAAACAACCACTCGCAGGAATAATTGGATTTTTTAAATTTAATCCTGGCAGTTTTACTGAAATATCCATTATAAAGCCACCTTTCCAATCTCAAATACAGGCCCATCCTTACAAACACGCATCGAATGTCCATCTACATCCTTGACAACACATCCCATACATGCACCAAGACCACAAGCCATACGAGCCTCTAAAGAAATATATCCCTTACTATATTGATCATTGATTGCCTTCAACATTGGTAATGGACCACAACTTAATACGAAATCACAAGTAATCTTATTTTCTTTAATCGCATCCAAAGCCGTACCTTTTGTTCCTAAAGAGCCATCCATAGTAGCTACATAAGTAGAACAACCCAAAGCCTTAAATTCATCTACATAAAAAACACTATTCTTATCATTCGCGCCCAAAACAACATGAACCTTTGTGCCCTTGGCCAAATATTGTTTAGCCGTCTCATACAATGGAGGAACACCAACACCTCCACCAATCAAAATCACTTCTTCTTTATCTTCAATAGGGAAGCCATTTCCTAATGGTCCAAAAATATCCAATTCACCCGATAAAGTTGTCATCTTATCTGTACCATGGCCTAACACCTTATAAATAATGACTAAACCATCTTCTTTAATTTCACTGATTGAAATAGGACGACGCAAATAGAAACCTGGAACTGTAATCTCAATGAATTGACCAGGCTTAGCAACTTTAGCCAAACCTGTTTTCAATTCCATTTTCCAAATATCCTTTGCGATCTCCACATTTGAAACAATTTTCGCAAACTCCTGCATATTATTTCCCCATCTCATTCATAGAAATCATTGAGAATGATTGCGATTCTAAGACTTTCAATAAAGCATTTGCCGTATCTAAGCTTGTCATACAAGAAATATTATTTTCAGCAGACACACGACGAATCAAGAAACCATCTTCACTCGTTGAATTGTCCTTATTGGACATTGTATTAATCACAAAATTTACATGACCATGACGAATGATATCCAATACATTTTCTTTATCGCTTTCCTCATTTACTTTGGCAGCCACATGCACAAACAAGCCATTCTCTTCTAAGAATTTCGCCGTACCAGCCGTCGCATAAATACCATATCCAATTGTATAGAAGCGTTTTGCGATATCTAAAGCTTCTTGTTTGTTTTCATCCGCAATCGTCAATAACACACTACCATGCATTGGAATATTCACACCCGAAGCTACTAATGCTTTATACAATGCTTTTTCTAAGTTTACATCGCCACCTAAAGCTTCACCAGTCGATTTCATTTCAGGACCTAACACCGTATCTACACTACGCAATTTTGCGAATGAGAACACTGGAGCCTTAACGAATACACGATTCTTTTCTTCTGGATGATAGCCTGGAGTTAAACCTTGATCCACAATACTTTGTCCAAGTACACATTTTGTCGCAATCTGAGACATTGGCACACCTGTAATCTTTGATAAGAATGGCACAGTACGACTTGAACGAGGATTCACCTCTAATACATACACATTGTTGTCTTTATCTACAATAAATTGAATGTTGTAAAGGCCAACAAATTCAAACCCTTTACCAATCTTCAATCCATATTCAATAATTGTTTTCTTAACTTCTTCATTAATGATTTGTGTTGGATACACACTAATAGAGTCTCCAGAGTGGATACCGGCACGCTCAATATGCTCCATAACACCTGGAATATATACATTTTCACCATCGGCAATCGCATCAATTTCAAGCTCTTTACCCACAATATATTTATCAACCAAGATTGGCGCATCATGACTAATCTCTTTAACCGCTGTAGCCATGTATACTCTTAATTCATCATCATTATGTACGATTTCCATTGCACGACCACCCAAAACATAGCTAGGACGAACTAAGACTGGATAACCAATCTTATTGGCAATGACTAGTGCTTCATCCACAGTAACTGCAGTTTCCCCTTTTGGCTGAGGAATCTCTAATTTATGAAGCATATTTTCAAATTCATGACGGTCTTCTGCCAAGTCAATTGAATGTAAAGAAGTACCCAAAATCTTCACACCATGCTCAACCAAAGATTCTGCTAAGTTAATAGCTGTTTGACCACCAAATTGAACAACAACACCCAATGGTTTTTCTAAGTCAATGACATGCATAACATCTTCTGTCGTTAATGGTTCAAAATACAATTTGTCACTAATCGAGAAGTCTGTAGAAACAGTCTCTGGGTTATTGTTGATAACGATGGCTTCATAGCCTTCTTCACGAAGAGTTTGCACACAATGTACGGTCGCATAATCAAACTCTACACCCTGACCAATACGAATAGGACCCGATCCTAATACGACAATCTTTTTACGATCTGAACATTCCGATTCATTTTCCTGCTCATATGTTGAATAGAAATATGGAGTAGCTGAACTAAATTCACCCGCACAAGTATCTACCATCTTATAAACTGGAATAATTCCATTTTCTTTACGTAAATTGTACAAATCAAATTCAGACATATTCCAATTACGAGCAATATAGCTATCCGCAAAGCCATTTTCTTTTAATGTTTTTAAGACTTGAACATCCTTAACATGTTCCATCATTGTCTTTTCCAAATCAATAATTTTCAATAAATGATACAAGAAGAATTCATCAATCTTTGTCAAAGTAACAATGGTTTCCATGTCATAGCCATCTCTTAACCATTGTGCAATCGCAAAAATTCTTTCATCATCTTGAAGCTTGATTTTATCCAACAATTCCTCTTTTGTCATACCTACAAAATCTTTTTTATAGATATGATCCACTTTCATCTCCAAAGAACGAACCGCCTTTAAGAAGGATTCTTCAAATGTACGTCCAATGGACATAACTTCACCCGTTGCCTTCATTTGTGTTCCTAAATGACGATCTGCACTTGGGAATTTATCAAATGGGAAACGAGCAAACTTCGTTACAATATAATCCAATGCCGGTTCAAAACATGCATAACTTGTCTTTGTGATTGGGTTAATAATTTCATCCAATCCTAAGCCAACAGCTAATTTCGCACTGATTTTTGCGATTGGATATCCTGTTGCCTTACTTGCTAAAGCGGAAGAACGGGATACACGAGGATTTACTTCAATAACGTAATATTTGAAGCTCTTTGGATTTAAAGCCAATTGTACGTTACATCCACCACAAATTTTTAAAGCACGAATAATCTTTAAAGAAGCATTACGCAACATTTGGTTTTCTTGGTCTGTCAAAGTTTGTACCGGAGCCACAACTGTACTATCTCCAGTATGTACACCAACTGGATCAATGTTTTCCATGTTACAAACAACGATAGCGTTATCTTTGGCATCACGCATAACTTCATATTCAATTTCTTTATATCCCGCAATACTTTGTTCAATTAAACATTGATGTACAGGGCTGATTTTTAAACCGGCATCCGCGATTTCACGAAGTTCTTCTTCATTGTCCGCAAAACCACCACCAGTACCACCTAATGTATAGGCAGGACGAACAACCAAAGGATAGCCTTCACGATTGGCAAATTCTATGGCCTCTTCTACCGTATGAACGATTGAACTTTCTGGTACTGGCTCTTTAATTTCCTGCATCAAAGAACGGAACAATTCACGATCTTCTGCACGATTGATTGCGTGTAAATCTGTACCTAAGATTTCAACACCAAAATCATCTAAGATTCCATCTTCATGAAGTTCAACAACTAAGTTTAATCCTGTTTGTCCACCTAATGATCCTAAAATCGCATCTGGTCTTTCTTTAATAATGACTCTTTTCGCAAAATCGACCGTTAATGGTTCGATATATACACGATCGGCAATCGCTGAATCAGTCATGATTGTTGCTGGATTGGAGTTAATTAAGATAACTTCATATCCTTCTTCTCTAAGAGATTGACATGCTTGCGAACCCGCATAATCAAATTCGGCGGCCTGACCAATGATAATTGGTCCAGATCCAATGACTAAAATTTTATGTATATCTGTACGTTTAGGCATGTTTTTTCTCCTTTTCCATTAGCTCAATAAATTGATCAAATAAATAACGTGAATCTTCTGGTCCTGCACTTGCTTCTGGGTGATATTGCACTGCAAAACAAGGATAATCCTTATGACGAACCCCTTCACAACTCTTATCATTTAAAGCTTGATGTGTCATTTCTAGACGTGTATTTTCTAAACTATCAATATCAACCGCAAAACCATGGTTTTGGGAAGTAATTTCTACTTTACCATTTGCCAAATTCACAACTGGATGGTTGGCTCCACGGTGTCCAAATTTTAATTTATATGTTTTAGCTCCACATGCCAAAGAAATCAATTGATGACCTAGACAAATTCCAAATACAACAGTTTGTGGAATCAATTCCTTAATAGTTTCAATCGCAACTGTAACATCTTCTGGATCACCAGGACCATTTGACAACATGACACCATCTGGTTCATACGATAGGATTGTACTTGCTGGTGTATCATATGGAACAACGATTAAGTCACATCCACGTTTAGATAGTTCACGCACAATTCCAAGTTTTGCACCAAAATCCATTAATACAACCTTATGTCCACGATTTGGGATTGGGAACACTTTATTTGTGGATACTCGTTTTACTTGATCATGTAAGAAATCAGCTGCCTTTAATGCAGCAACAACCGCATTTACATCAGCATCTACATTAGCCATAACCGCCTTCATTGTTCCTATACTACGGATTTTCTTTGTGATGGCACGTGTATCTACACCATATATTCCAGGAATATTTGATCGTTGTAAGAAAGTATCTAATGTTTCTGAACATCTAAAATTGCTTGGATGTTCACAATAGTCTTTGATCACAAAGCCAAAGACACATGGAATCATACTTTCGTTATCGTCACGGTTAATCCCATAGTTTCCAATTAATGGATATGTCATCATGACAATTTGTCCACAATAGGAATTATCCGTTAAAATTTCTTGATATCCTGTCATTGAAGTATTGAATACCAATTCTCCAATTTGAAAATTATCACTACCGAAAGCTGTACCACGATACACGCTTCCATCTTCTAAAATTAATAATCTTTCCATAAACTATCCTTTCCAAACTGTTTTTCCATCCACAAGCGTTTCTTTAACTTGTGCATGTACACTCCAACCATTAAATGGTGTATTTTTCCCCATCGATTCAAAAGTATCGATATCTACTAATGACTCGTTTTCTAAATCGACTAAGAATAAATCTGCCTTATACCCTTCTTTAATTTGACCTACATTTTCAAGTCCAAATCGTTTGGCGGGTGCTAAAGACATCCAATTTACAAGTTGGGCCAATGTCCAACGTTTTTGACGATATACAAATTCTGTATACAATAAGCTAAATGCACTTTCTAATGAAACAATTCCAAATGGCGCTTTATCCATTGGCTTTTTCTTTTCCTTAGATGTATGTGGAGCATGATCATTGGCAATAAAATCCAAGCTTCCATTTTCTAAGCCTTCAATTAATGACATACGATCTTCATGACTTCTTAATGGTGGATTCATTTTCCAATTTGGCCCTTGAACATCTTTATCCTCTAGCAACAAGTGATGTACTGTTACTTCTGCAGATACATTGGCACCCTTTTGTTTAGCTTCCTTTAAAGCTTCTACACTCTCTTTTGCGCTAATATGACACGCATGGTAAGCATTTCCAATTTCTTCTGTGAGTTTTAAATCACGAATCAATTGAGCACTTTCGCAAGCACTTGGTATACCTAACCAGCCCTTTGATTTTGTGATTTCACTTTCGTGAACGCTAGCTCCAGGTTTTCGATATGACATATCTTCTGTATGAGCTACAATCATGCAGTTGTTTTCTTTGGCTTTTTTCATAGCTTCACTCATAATTTCAGCTGTTGACACACCAACACCATCATCACTAAACCAATGAACGCCAAGTTCTTTAATGGCCTTCATATCGACCACTTCTTTACTGGCTTCTTCGCAAGTAATACAAGCGTATGGATATGTATGTATTACAGATTCTTTTTCAATTAATTTTTTATATTCCATTATAGTTTCTACATCATCTGGAAAAGGGATGACGTTTGGCATTGCGAATACACTAGTAAATCCACCATGAGCAGCGGCCTTACTTCCTGTATGAATGGTTTCTTTTTCTGTGTGTCCTGGTTCTCTAAAGTGAACATGAACATCGACAAGTCCTGGTAAAACGGTTAGTCCTGATGCATCTAAGACTTCACAATCCGCATCAATATGATCTTCAATTTTTACAATTTTACTATCTTCGATTAAAATATCTTTTTTTTCTAATGTATCATTAATGAGTACATTTCCATTTTTAATTAGGCGCATACTAATCCTCCTTGAATGGAGCTAGGCCAAAGCCTCTTTTAATGATGGCTTTTCGCACAAGCATTCCATTGTGCATTTGTTCAAAGATTCTAGATTTTTCTGCTTCCACTAAATCCGAATCAATTTCAATTCCACGATTTACAGGTGCTGGGTGCATGACAATCGCATGATCTTGCATGCGTGCATATCTTTCTTTTGTCAAACCATAAGTTTGTAGGTATTCTTCTTTGGTCATACCTGCCATACCAGCTCCTCTTTCAAGTTGAATGCGAAGCATCATAACGGCATCCGCCCATTCGATGGCTTTATCAAAATCCATGGTTGGATAGCCTTCTCTTTCCCATTCTTTTGGTCCTGCAAAAACAACTTGTGAACCTAATCGTTCAAGGGTTTCTTTATTACTGGCAGCAACTCTTGAATGTAGAATATCTCCGCAGATTACGACCTTTAACCCAGATAAGGTGTGGAATTCATTTTGTAGGGTTAGTAAATCCAACAAACATTGACTTGGATGATTTCCGGCTCCATCTCCGGCATTAATAATAGGTATATTGATATTTTCCAATTCTTTAAAATATTCATCTTGTGGATGGCGAATGACAACTAAGTCATAGCCAATAGATTCAAATGTTTTTACCGTATCATAGAGGGTTTCTCCCTTTGTGACGCTTGAGGCTGATGCAGCAAAATCAGCAATTTGACAGCCTAATTGATGTTGTGCACTTTCAAATGAAAAATGTGTTCGTGTTGAAGCTTCAAAAAAAAGATTAGCAACCAATGCTTTTTGCATTGGCAATTGCCAATCTTTACGAGAACTATTAAAAAGTTTAGCATCATTTAAAATACTAAAAATATCATCAACTGACAGATCTTTCATGGATAATAACGAATTTTTGTTCATATACATCCTCCTTCTGACCTTAAAAAAATGGATTCAAAAAGTCCCTTTTTAAATCCAATTTTCTCTTTCATATATACTATCATAAATCGAGATTTTTTCAACAAGATTTACGATATTTCTTCACCTGTGTAGCAATCACTTTCATTGCGACATTTTCATCAAAAGGTTTGGTGATATAATCATTCATTCCAACTTCTCTTGCCTTCAATTTATCTTCCGCAAACGAATTGGCACTCATCGCAATAATTGGAATGGAAGAATTTTCTAAACGAATTTGTTTTGTGGCTTCATATCCATCTAGAATTGGCATCATGATATCCATTAAAACGACATCAAACGCATCCTTATTTTTCTTAAACAAATCCACTGCTTCTTGCCCATTCCATGCACAAGTCACTTGCGCCCCACGTTTTTCCAATAGAAATTGGGCAATTTCCATATTTAATTCATTATCTTCAACAAGCAGAATACGGGCATTGGAAATCGACTTCTCTTCCTTTTGTTCATCCGCTTGACTTTTTTCTCGTTTAAAATCAATCTCAAATGGAAGCAAGACAGTAAAACAAGAGCCTTCTCCTTTTTTACTTTCAACAGAAATGCTTCCACCCATTTTATCAACGATTCCTTTGACAATGGACATGCCAAGCCCTGTTCCTGTATAGCTTGATCTAGCACTTTGGTTTTCCTGACTAAATGGCTCGAATAACCGTTTTAAAAACTCTTCACTCATACCAATGCCCGTATCTTTACATGTGAATTCAAACCATACACGATTGGCTTCCATTTCTTTCTCTTTACAAGAAACATATATTTTCCCATTGTCTTTATTGTATTTAATCGCATTACTTAAAATATTCATGACAATTCTTTTTAAATGAATCGGACTACCAATCAATTTTTTATGTTCAACATGGCTAACTTGTTCAACGATTTCTACCCCTTTATCTTCAGCCTGCTTATCTATAGAATTATAAGCATCTCGTACAACAACACCCAAATCAAATGGGATTTGTTCTAGGACAATTTCCCCCGATTCTAGCTTACTTCGATCCAATACATCATTAACCAATTCTAAAAGGATTTGAGAAGCACTACGAATTTTATTTCGACACTCTTTTTGTTTATCTAAATCATTTGGAAAATGTTCCGCAATATCAAGCATGCCCACAATTCCATTTAGAGGAGTACGAATATCATGTGACATATTCAACAAGAAAGTCGTCTTCGCCTCATTAGCTACTTCTGCTTCCTTCTTTGTTTTTTCTAATTCGGTCAATGCATTTTTTAAAGCTTCATTTTCTTGCAGAACAAAAATAGTTTCTTGCAGCTTTTTGACATTAATCGCGAATAAACTAAAGACCATTCCATACACAATGGAAAGTCTTCCCAACCATTCAATATCATACACCGTGGATAGAATAGTACTTGATATGATAAAGAAAGCAATCAGCAACAAAATGGTTGTATTCATTTTTTCATTTTCTTCTCGTTTTAATATAACGTAATATCCAAACAACAATACATACCCAATCACTATGATTATAAAAATAAATCCTAGAGGTCCTCTGATAAAGATGTTGTCAGAGGTAAAGCTATAGACGATATCTGTAAAGAATGGAGAAATGCCACAAAGAGCACATACAACAACAGGTAAAGTCAGTATCGCAACCGCCTTTTTATTCTTTTCATGAGGCCAAACCAAACGAATGAAAAAGTACACCAACGCTGCTCTTAAAGTATAGGCAACGCCCGAAAGAAGGATACGGCTAACACTGGGTTCACTCCATGTCCTCGTGATTTTTTCTATATCAAAGGCAAGCATTTCTGCTATTTCACAATAGAAAATGGTCATAAATTTATGTATATCTTCTTTTTCTAATAATTTTTCTTTGTTGATGATAAGCCAAATAAAGATAAGCCCAATAATTTCTGGAAAATTATTACTTAAAAATCCTTCAAATGACATAAATGCCTCCTTTTACTTTATGCTTGCGCTTGTTGTCCACCACGAATACTTTTGATAATTTCTGTTAAATCACTTTCATTAATATAGCCATCATAAAAATCATTTAACGCCACTAACATGCCTTTATTTTCTGGCAGCAATTGTTCAAACACAAGTTTCATGTTTTCATCTTCTTTTTGATTTCCCGCAAATTTAACGGTCGCATTAATTACAGAACCATAAATCACATTCACTAAAATTAAGAAATACTTATTATTTACTCCTGCATTTCGTGTGTCAATAATGGTATGTTCAGCAACTAAAGCTGTCCCTTGATATTGGGCTAATAAAGGAAATTCCAAATAGATTCCTTTAACCTCTTTATAAGTCATCACTTTAATAACATATCGAAATATAAATTGAGATAATTGATCTAAATCATCATTCAATCGACTGTAATTCATATCAAATAATTGACAAATAATTTTAGCGACACATTCTAAATTCGTTCGACATACGACCTCTGTTTTTCCTTCATACGTCGTACTTATTTCGAATAAATCATCCTTTTCTACACAATCTATAAAATCACTGTTTTTAATCCCAAACATAATCATCCTCGTTTCTATTTCTTTGAAGAACATTATACCACCTGTAAGCCTTTTCAAAAAAGTGCTTGATTTTTTAAATTAGGTGTGTCAGATTTTAAAATGATTATGACCCCATTTTAGAAATAAATGCACCGAGCTATTAAATTAACTCGGCGCTAATAATTTTAATTTTTGGATTTTTTTCAATTTTAGTTGTAAATGTCACGCAAATAGATCATCTTAAATTTCTTATATTCTTCTCGATTCATATGATCTGTAAACACAATCGTTTTCTTAGATTGTTTTAAGTGTTCAAAAATAATCCTTCTTAGATTTTCATCCACATTCATGAAATTATTATCAATTAAAATCGTATCCGCATTCGTTAATAACGTTCTTGCCAAGGCTATTCTAAATTGCTGGCCTCCGGATAAATTTTCATTTCCTACATGATCATTTGGAATATCGTTTAAAAATGCATTTGTATAATTTTGAGGTTGATCCAAATATATATTTTCATCTTTTGAAACATTCATCAAATGGAAATTTTCCGGTAAAAGAACAGTATTTGGAATTGTTTTATATAAATAAGAAAGACACATACTTTTTCCAGATCCATTCTTTCCAATCAATATATTAATTGTATTTTTCTCAATTTTCGATTCAATTCCTTCAAATATTTTTTCTGGATGTATCCTATTTTTAATTTTATTATTAAAATCTTTTACATATGTTTTTGTGCTTTGTAGCGAAACAACAAGCGTACTGATATAGGTTGTTAGACTCGATAAATCAAATGAGTATGTGATAAAGAGTACGTAGCTTCCTGCTGAAAGAGTTTTATAGTGAATCAACCAAAATAGAATCACAATCAGATTACAGTCAGTTACCATACTTGAAAAGGTTGTAAACATTCCTTTAAATATAGAGTATTTACGACCTACTTGTTTTTGATGATCTACTATATCATTAAGCCGACTAGTATACATTTCTTCGCATTGATTCACACGAATTTCACGAGAATGATTTAATAATTTCAATAATTCATTTGAAAATTCATTACTGGTATCTTTTGTTTCTTTTGAATAGACATCCACTCTTTTGCGAATGAGGGAATTCAAAAAAATCGCGACACATGGAAATAATACTACAAAGGCTGTTAATCCAATGTCAATTCGTCCTAAAATAATAATAACAATGATTCCATAAATTAAATTACATGCGGTATCAATCATGTATGAAATTGTGGACACAATTTCATCAACGTCTTCATTAATCGCATTCACAAAGTCGGCTTGTGAAGCTTCTATGTCTCCATTCACTAGAGCTGAATAGGCCTTATGATAGAGATGGTTTGCCCAATGATGTTGGGCTGTAATATCGATGTTTGCACCTATTAAAATACAAACGATACGTCCCAATACTAGAACTAAAACGAGGATACAAATTTGAATGGTATTATTACCATCAAAATAGCTTTGTATCAACAAACCTAAAAGGATGGGTAAATTGTGTGCAATGAACCATATAATGGTATCGAGGACAAAATATATTTTACTAGATTTAATAACTTCAAACATATTACAAATCCTCCATTGAAAGGATTGAATCACAAAGATTCATGATTTCTTTTTCGTGTGTAATCACAAGGATAATTTTGTCCATTTTTTTAAATTGACAAAACGCATCTTCGATTTTATCCATATCGATAGAGCTAAAGACCTCATCTAAAACCATAACAGATTTTTTACTCATCAAAGCTCTGCATAAATAAAGATATTGAACTTGCCCTTTCGATAATTCTTGATTCAAAGAATAGCCCAATTGATTTTCAATTATAGATAGTGAATATTCCTTTTTTGGATTCACAATTTCTTCGTAGTTTTTTGAATCCTTTTCATTTTGCCCAACATATTCCATTTCTTTCATGACTTGATTTTGTTGGTAATCATTCAAGTCCACACCATTTATGTAAATAGTTCCTGATTGAGGTTCATATAGATGAGCAATTAAATTGATCAAAGTTGATTTACCACTTCCACTTGGTCCAACGAGTCCATATATTTTTCCTTTTTCTAGCTTCAATGAACAATGATTTAAAACTAGATTTTCATCATATCCAAAACATACATCCGATAATTCTATTTCTTTAATTTTTTGATTTAAGATTTTATGACCGAAATGCAATTTACTTTGTATATCTAAAAGATACATCACTCTTTCTTTAGATTTTTTCAAAGAAGGAAGATTTTCCATTTGCGTACGTAATTCATAGATAGGATCATCTAATAGGTCTAAATAATAAACAAATAAATAAATAAAACTTAAATTCAATCCTTTAAGACAACCTATGAGTAGGATAAAAAATTTGAGAATCCCAAAACTGAATATGGTAGAAATCCACAATTGATATGAAATAAGACCAGAAAGAAGATCGGCATGAAAGGCAGAATGAATATATTGATTCAACTTTCTTTCAAGGTAAGATTCTTTATGAATACCTTTGAGTTCATTCATCATAAGATAAGTTGTTGAAAAAGTATCAAATAATTCTTGGTAGGTTTGTTTTGTTTTGGCCCATTTTGTTTCAGCAATCTTATTAATAAATTGAAACACAATGAATAAAGCAACAATCATAATAGTTAATACAGCGCCTATTGTCCATGATTTCAAATAAGCGATGATAATAACCCCTACAAGAAAGAGGGTATCTTTAATGAGTGTCATTAATAGGACCAAATAAAAATCAATTAATTGTGTACTATCGTTTTCAACAATTTGTGTACATTCTCCTACGCTTCGTTTCAATATGTCTTCATAATCCATATGAATTAGACTATGAAGAAGTTTCATTCTTATTTCTTTAAAAATATTCCAATATAAAGTTCCACTTAGAATCGTATCACATAAATTGATGATCAGTTTCCCAATAATCAGACTGCATACAATCATGAAAACGGCATAACCATCTGATTGTATACGAATCATATCTGACACGTAGATAGGATATATAATTTGAACAAGAGCTAAAAGAACAATCATCAACAAATGAATTGCCATATATGTATAATTCTTCTTATCTATCATATAAAACCTCTTTATCTATTATATTAAGAAACTAAGCATAATTACACTTAGTTTCATTTAAAACTTCTTACTACTTTGCTTTTTTCAAAATCGCAATACTAACAATATTACTCAATGTTAATTTACCTTTACATTTTGACATATTATTTTACCTGGTATATTGTAGAAGACTCATCAAACAAGTCATCCACAATATACTCGTCCT